>JBGTNK010000207.1:0-53903 GCA_041743125.1 Chitinophagaceae bacterium | reverse complement strand
TATATTTTAAAAATTATTTGAGTATGCCTTGTGGTAAGAAAAGGAAGCGTCATAAAATTGCGACGCATAAGCGTAAAAAAAGACTGAGAAAGAACCGTCATAAGAAGAGAAAATAATATTTTTATTCTTTTCTTAGTACGAAACTATCTTGTTCTGCCTATGGCGGAACAAGTGTTTCAGTTGACTGGTTGTTTGCCGCCCGTACAAGTTTGCTTCCCACCCAATACCTGCAGCTTTTTTTTAGCTCACAACGTACGGATTTCTGGCAACCGGAGTTTACAGCACTAAGGAACATTCATTTATGTACGCTGTAATGAACAAAGAACTCATTATTAATGCCGCTCCGCAGGGTGTAGAAATAGCCTTGCTTGAGGACAGAAAACTGGTAGAATTGCATAGCGAAAAAAGCGATGCCCGTTTTGCTGTGGGAGACCTATATCTGGGAAAAGTAAAAAAACTTATACCGGGGTTAAATGCCGCCTTCGTGGAAGTGGGGTTTGAAAAAGATGCCTTTTTGCATTATACTGACCTGAGCCCCTATGCTAAGTCATTATTGAAATTTACCGCACTTACTATTAATGATAAAAGCGAAACCGGATCGGATTTTGGAAAATTTGAAGTGGAGCCTGAAATTATTAAAACGGGTAAGATTAATGAAGTGCTAAGCGGCAAACCCAATATACTTGTTCAAATACTCAAAGAACCTATTGCTGCTAAGGGCCCCAGGCTTAGTTGCGAAATTTCCCTGCCTGGTCGTTTTGTAGTTATAACACCTTTTAATAATATAGTTGCCGTTTCCAGAAAAATTCATTCTTCAGAAGAGAGAAAGAGATTGCAGAAAATTGTAGAAGCTATAAAACCCAGGAATTTTGGTGTTATAGTTCGTACAGCAGCAGAAGGAAAAAATACAGCGGAACTTCATGAAGATTTGTCTGCCCTTGTTGAAATGTGGAAAAGCATTCAGAAAAATTTAAAAGGTGCCATAGCCCCTGCAAAAATATTAAGTGAGCAAACTAAAACAAATAGTATTCTCCGCGACTTACTCAATGCGGATTTCAATAAAATTGTGGTAAACGATCGTACTATTTTTGCAGATACCAAAAATTATATACAACGTATTGCTCCTGAAAAAGCGGACATTGTATCCTTTTACCAGAACGGCTCTCCTATTTTTGATTCATTTGGTATTACTAAACAGGTTAAATCCTCCTTTGGTAAAACGGTAAATATGAATAGCGGAGCTTACCTGATCATTGAGCATACAGAGGCTTTACATGTTATTGATGTGAACAGTGGTTACAAAAGCGTAAGTAATAACCAGGAACAAAATGCACTGGAAACAAACCTGGAAGCCGCTGAAGAAATAGCCCGTCAATTACGCCTGAGAGATTTAGGTGGAATTATTGTAGTGGATTTTATCGATATGAAGCTACCGGAGAACAAGCGCAAACTTGTTGAGAAAATGGAAGAATTCATGGGACCTGACAGGGCCAAACATGCGGTACTTCCCATTTCTAAATTTGGTATTATGCAAATAACCCGGCAGCGCATGAAGCCGGAAATGAACATTAATACACAGGAAAGTTGCCCTAGTTGTAACGGAACCGGAAAAATATCCTCTACCCTCTTACTGGAAGATGAAATAGAAAAAAATCTAAGTTACCTGATTACTCATCAGCATAAAAACCTGAAGCTGGTGGTGAATCCAATCATGTATGCATATCTTACTAAAGGCTGGTTCTGGAAAACGAAAATGGCCTTATGGAAAAAGAAGCTTGGACAAAAAACCAGAATAGAACAAGATACCAACTACCACCTCACAGAATACAAGTTTTTTGATCGTCACGATGAGGAGATTAAGTTATAAAGTCAATGTAAATCCTTTCAATTCTTTTGATCATTAATCTTCTAGCAAATTGAAGGCTGGCAAGGTATAAGTATAAAATTGAAAAGCCTCCCAAACGGGAGGCAAATTTTTTTTGATCACCTTTTTGAATTAACTCCTGTCTCTGCTACCCAAATACAACATAACATATTGTAATAATGTAACTACAGCTGCGAGTGCCGCTACTACATAGGTCATTGCAGCCCATTTTAAAGCATCCTTTGTTTTAGGATACTCTTCAGAATTTGTTACATTACTATGATTAAGCCATGCAAGAGCCCTTTTACTAGCATCAAATTCAACCGGAAGGGTGATAAGGGAAAACAAAACCGTCAATGCCATTAGCAATATTCCCACTAATAAAACGGTGGAATTTCCGCCAGAAGCAGCCATTATTACACCTACTAACAAAACCCAATGCACCAAATTTGAACTAATTTGAACCGCCGGAACTAATTTGCTTCGCATAGTTAGCCATTGATAGGCGGTAGCATGCTGAACAGCATGACCACATTCATGGGCAGAAACTGCCGCCGCCGCTACACTTGTACCATTATAAACCTCAGGGCTAAGGTTGACCGTTTTATTTGCAGGATTATAGTGGTCTGACAAAAAGCCATTTACCGAACTAACCTTAACATCAAATATTCCATTTTCGCGGAGCATTTTTTCTGCTATTTCCCGTCCGCTCAGGCCGTTTCTTAACGGCACTTTGCTGTACTTCTTAAATTTGCTCTTAAGTACCATAGATACAAGCATGCTTATACCTAAAAAGAGCAATGAAACAATCATAATTGAGGGTGTCATAATTGAACAATTTTAGTTAACGGATTAGTATATAACAAACTTGTAACCATTCGGTTTTGATCTAAAAAATTCGGTCGTTTTGTCATTTTTACAAGTACTTAAACAGGTGCTGTTGTAAATCTAACATTACCTACTAACGGCTGTAATAAATTAATTTTCAACTAATTAAGAAACCTTTCTTGTTATTTGGTAAAATATGTTATTGTTTTACAGCAGAGAATGGAAGTTATTCACAGGGTCAAAATTTTATTTTGAAATGTTGAGCAGAATTGTAACTTAGCTAAAGAATTTAATGGGTTAGTAAGTAAAGGGGTCAATCGAAAGATTGATCCCTTTTACATTTAAATTATCCATATTAACGATTGTTTTATTTCTGTTCTCGCACTTCTACCTTTCGCTCCAAATTATCTTTTGCTTTATGATCAATATCGGTTAGCCAAAACTTGTCATTCAACAAGGCCGATAATATATCTTTAGATTATGAGTAAAGCAAAATCAGCCTTCTTCTGTCAGAATTGCGGGTATGAAAGTGTAAAATGGGTGGGTCAATGCCCCTCGTGTGGACAATGGAATGTTTTTGTAGAAGAAATAATCCAAAAGGAAACGACAAAAACCAATAATGATTGGGAAAATTATCACGATGATAAAAAGAAAAATAAAACATTATCACTTAGTGAAATTAAAACAACTGAAGAACCCAGATTAATAACTGCTGATCGGGAGCTTAACCGGGTATTGGGAGGTGGTATAGTTCCTGGAAGTATTGTTTTAGTTGCAGGAGAACCGGGCATTGGCAAATCAACGTTGTTTTTACAAAATGGATTATGGCTAAAAGATGCTGTTGTTCTTTATGTCAGTGGCGAAGAGAGCCATCAGCAAATAAAAATGAGAGCCGACCGAATGAATCTTCGCAACGAAAATTTTTACTTGTTGACCGAAACGTCCACACAAATAATATTTCAGCAAATAAAAAACCTGAAACCGCATTTAGTGATAGTTGATTCTGTTCAAACATTACAAACATCACTCATAGATTCTTCCCCCGGTAGTGTATCGCAAATCAGGGAATGTGCTGCCGCCTTTCAACGCTTTGCTAAAGAAACCAACACCCCTGTTTTTTTGATTGGCCATATAACCAAAGATGGGGGAATAGCAGGGCCTAAGATACTAGAGCATATGGTAGATACAGTTTTGCAATTTGAAGGTGACCGTCATTATACATATCGCATTCTTCGTACTTTAAAAAACAGGTTTGGAAGCACCTCAGAATTGGGCATTTATGAAATGACAGATGAAGGTATGCGTGGGGTAGAAAATCCGAGTGAAATCCTGATCACTCAAAGGGAAGATCAATTAAGCGGTATTGCCATCGGCGCTACTATGGAAGGGGTTCGCCCATTGCTTATTGAAGTGCAGGCCTTAGTTACGCAGTCCGTTTACGGAACTCCTCAACGCACTGTAAGTGGTTTTGATCTCCGGCGTTTACAGCTTTTGCTAGCAGTACTAGAAAAGCGTGGTGGCTTTCATTTTGGAATCAAGGATGTTTTTTTAAACATCGCCGGTGGGCTAAAAGTGGAGGATCCCTCTATTGACCTTGCGGTTTTATGTGCTTTACTTTCGTCCCTTGAGGATGTTGCTTTACCTCCTCAGATTTGCTTTGCAGGTGAGGTTGGTTTGAGTGGCGAAATAAGGGCAGTAAACAGAATCGATCAACGTATTGCAGAAGCAGAAAAACTGGGCTTTAAAAAAATCATTGTTTCAAAATATAATCATCCTTACAGGCAGAAAGACCGGAATAATCTGGTAAAGTCTAAATTCAATATAGAGGTTATTACGATGGGAAGGGTAGAAGAAATTTATCAATATCTGTTTGCCCCCGAAACATAAGAAGGTTTTTAGGGAATAAAAGTTATCATACATACCATTTGTAAAAATTTTCAAAATGGTCAGTTTAGATAAAATCAAAGAATCATTTCTTCATTTGTTGTTTCCCCACATATGTTGTGGCTGTGGCAGTGACATCCTAAATAAACAAAGCTACCTATGTATGCGTTGCCTAGAGTCTATGCCAGAAACTCAATTTGAAATTCATCCCAATAACCCAATAGAAAAAAAATTTTGGGGCCGTTTGCATATTCATCAGGCCACAGCTCAATATTATTTCACCAGGGAATCTCTGATGCAACGCCTGATGCATCAGTTCAAATACAAAGGAAATAAAGAATTGGGATATCAATTGGGCAGAATAATGGGAGAAAGTCTTAAAAAATCTAACCGCTTTTACTTTGATGCGCTAATACCCCTTCCGCTGTTTCCATCTAAAGAAAAAAAGAGAGGTTATAACCAGGCCACCATATTATGTGAGGGAATTGCCGAGAGCATGCGGGTTCCAATATTAAAGGAGACAATTATCCGCTCAAAATTTACAGATACACAAACCAAAAAAGGAAGAATAGAAAGATGGCAAAATATGGAAGGCAAATTTTTGCTGGCGCAACCTGAAGCCATCGCGAATAAGAGGATACTGCTGGTAGATGACGTAATAACTACAGGAGCAACATTAGAAGCCTGTGGTCTTGAATTACTGAAAGCAGAAAATGTTCGCCTCAGTATTGCATCTCTTTGTTACGCCGCACGATAGGCAATTTCTTATTTATAGATAGTTATCCTCCCTTCCGCACTCAAGTTCCTTCTCCATTTTGTACAGTCGATTTCAATATTAGATTCATTCTGAAATCTATTATTAAAAATGCGTGTTTATGCACGAATTGTTGGTAAAAATGGCCATATTAGGATTTTTTTTCCCAAATTGCAGGAATTGTATGCCGCTTTTTGCATATTCGGTTTGTCTACTTACATTAACCATTACATCACTAAAACTAATTACATGAAAAGATTTATGATTTTCCTCTGTTGGCAGGTACTGGCATTAACAGTAGCCTTTGGCCAGTCAAGGTCAATTTCTGGAACCATAAAAGATGGTAATCAAAAAATAATCCCCTTTGCCACCGTTCAACAAAAGGGAAGTTCTTCCGCCACTTCAGCTAATGAAAATGGCCAGTTTACAATCAATGTTTCAGGAAATAATGTAGTACTTGTTATCTCTTCCTCAGGTTTCGGCGCAAAAGAAGTTGCAGTTGGTAATGATAACTTTTATGAAGTGGAGTTACTGGAAGCTGGTAATTTATCAGAAGTAGTTGTGACTGCATTCGGAATAAAAAAGGAAAAAAAATCATTGGGCTATTCTATTCAAAGCGTAAATGCTGATGAATTAACAATGAATCGCCAAAATAATGTCGTCAATGCTTTGCAAGGAAAAGTTGCAGGTGTTACTATTTCAAGTACGGGAGGTGCACCGGGCCAGGGTGCAAGAATATTGATCCGGGGAATCAATTCTCTGGATGCCGGAAGAAATAACCAGCCCTTGTTTATTGTGGATGGGGTGGAAATTGACAATAGCACCTTTACTACCGGTGGTGGTGATACAAGAGGTATGACAAACAGGGCCGCTGATATTAACCCGGATGATATAGAAAACATTTCCGTATTAAAAGGTGGGG
Organism: Chitinophagaceae bacterium; assembly: GCA_041743125.1. Classification (GTDB taxonomy): domain Bacteria; phylum Bacteroidota; class Bacteroidia; order Chitinophagales; family Chitinophagaceae; genus Terrimonas_B. The sequence goes on along the minus strand of JBGTNK010000207.1, from coordinate 47,651 downwards.
CAGCAACTGCATTATATGGAATTCGGGCTGCCAATGGTGCTATATTAATAACCACCAAATCCGCAAAGGCCGGAAAAGTTCAAGTAAGCTATACGGGTACCTATGGTTTTGAAAATGTAAATAAAACGCCTGACGTTCAGAGAAAGTTTTCCCAGGGATACCTGAGCGTATATGATAAAGCAAGTTTCTGGCCTTCATGGGGACCTGCGGTAGAAGCCGCCAAAGGTCTAGATCCAACTCATCCGGATAAGATCTTTAATAATTTTGAAAGAGGATATCAAACCGGCCAACAAACCCGCCATAGCATCAATCTAACCGGTGGCACTTCAATGGCGCAGATGGGTGCCTCCTTTTCTTATTCTGACCAGGATGGCGTTATCCCCTTTAGCAATTATAAAAGTTATAATGCTCGTGTAAATGGATCTGTTGATATCAGTAAAAAAGTAAAAGCAGGTGCTTCCTTAAACTTCATTAACTCTGGTGGGTCCCGTGTTAATGCAGACCGGTATGGCGAACAATTAATTTATTGGTCACCCCGCTGGGACGTAAAAGATTTTATTAAGGAAGATGGCACTCAAAAGAATTATGGTGTTGACAATGATAATCCCATATATACACTTTATAGCAGCCGTTTTTATGATAATGTAAACCGCATAATAGCCAGTACCAATATTAGCTATGCTCCTACTGACTGGCTCAATTTTATTTACAGGTTTGGCAATGATTTTTATACGGATGCCCGGAACAGAACTGCACCGGGACCAAAAGGAGTTACTGGTGAATTACACAATTTTGGCGACAATGGTTATGGATTTGTTCAGGAACATAATATCAGAAACAGGGTTATTACTTCAACAGTAATGGCCAATTTTACTCACACATTTGCAAAAGATTTTTCAGTTGATTTAAAACTAGGACACGACCTCCGGGATGCAAAACTGAGAAGAGTTAGCATTACGGGTGATACTCTGGTGGTGCCAGAACTATACCTTATTCAAAATACTAAGAGAATACTTGGCTCAAACCTGATAGAGGATTATAGAAATTATGGATTATTTGGAGACCTTACCCTAGGATTCAAGAACTATCTATTCTTAAATGTTACCGGACGTAATGACTTCACCTCCACTTTATCAAAAGACAACAGAAGTTATTTTTATCCTTCGGTAAGTCTTAGTTACGTATTCAGCGATATGTTTTCTTTTCCTTCCTGGTGGACATATGGAAAGTTTAAAGCCTCATATGCTAAAGTAGGTAAGGATGGAAACCCTTATGGAACTACAACTGGATTTGTTGCAGGCACACCTATTGCCGGCGTATTACCCTGGACCAACGTAGACCGTTTGGGTAATCCACTTCTAAAACCAGAATTCACAAATACTACAGAGGCAGGTTTAGAATTAAGATTCTTAAAAAGCCGCCTGGGTTTGGAAATAACGGGTTATGTGGCTAACAGTAAAGACTTGTTGTTGCCGGTAAAAATTTCTAATACTACCGGCTTTGATGAAGCCTATATTAATGCAGGTGAAATTGAAAATAAAGGAATCGAAATCAGCCTGACAGCAATACCTGTAAAAACTGCTGACTTTTCCTGGGACTTCAATGTCAACTTTTCCTCCAATAAAAACAAAGTTGTAAAACTAAACCAGGGATTAACAGAAATACTTACGGCCAGTCAATTTGGATATTTATCCTCAAATGCCAATATGAAATTGCTGCCTGGGTATGAATATGGTTCTTTGTTTGGAAGAACCTTCAGAAGATATTATGGTACCAAAACAGAAGATCCCATCCGCATAGATCATGAACAACCCTTGTTAATAGGTGCCAATGGTTTTCCCAGCGTGGATACAAAACAAAAATACCTGGGTAGTTCACTGCCTGATTTTATCATAAGTACACTTCAAACATTCCGGTTTAAACAATTTTCTTTATCCTTGTTGCTGGATGCAAGAGAAGGACAAAAGAAATATAATCAATTTGCCAATTTTATGGCAGCATTTGGAACTGCTGAGTTTACAGAGAGCAGGACTGAAACTATCGTCTTCCCAGGTGTTCTTGCAGATGGAACACCTAATACCAAGCCCGTATTCCTTGGCCAGGCCACAGGACCTGACGGCGTAAATTATGGAAACGGATATTATAGAAACGTATACCGAGGTGTAACAGAAAATTTTATTGAGGATGCATCATGGATCAGATTACGTTCCGTTTCATTAAGTTATTCTTTACCCAATCAATTGTTGAGCCGTACTAAAGTTTTCAATGCCGCTTCCATTTCTTTAACAGGAAACAATTTATGGCTGTCAACCAAATTCACTGGCTTTGATCCGGAATCAAGTTCATTTAGTTCCGGTAGCAACGCTTCAGATGGTTTTTCCGGCTTTACTTATCCGGGTGTAAGAACCTTCCTGGCAACTGTAAATATTCAATTCTAAAAAACAATCTTATGCGAAATAAATTCATTCAACTTATAGCACTTTCATTTCTTTTATTTGGAAGTTGCAAGAAAGGATACCTGGACATTAACGAAAAAAATCCCAATCAAACTGAAAACCCGCCCATCAATGGCTTATTGGCTAATGTAACATATGAAACGGGGTTAAATGTATTTCGGGCAGGGAACATATCGGCCTATTATGTACAACAGCTGGCATCGCCAAATGCATCCGGAGGGTCAGATATTTATGATAATGTTGACCGCAGCAGTTTGTGGTACAGTATTTATAATATTATTCGGGATGGAAGAGTAATGCAGGAAAAAGCTGCAGCTGCCAGTGCCTTTCAACATTTGGGAGTAGGCAAAGTAACCGAGGCCATGAATATGAACTTGCTGATAAATATTTTTGGAGATGCTCCTTACAGTAAAGCTTTTGATCTTTCCAATTTTGTACCCGGTTATGATAAGGCAGAAGACGTATATAATGCAAGTATAAAATTACTGGATGAAGCCATTATTGAGTTTGACAAACTAAATCCGGTGATAAAATTAGATGCCAACAGCGATCTGATTCACAATGGCAATGTGGTTGCCTGGAAAAAAACGGCAAACGCATTAAAGGCAAGATACCTGAACCAGGTAAGCAAAAAAGCCAGTTATAATCCAACACAAATTTTAAGTACTCTATCTGCTGCTTACAGTTCTAATGCTGATGATGCGCAGGTTACAAATTTTGTTGCCAGAAGCCCCTGGAACCAGACTGCCTATAATAATACCCAATTACTTCTTGATGGTTGGATGAGTGAACAATTCATTGACCACCTGGATGGAACAACATATGGGGTTATTGATCCCCGTATCAAGTACATTACAGATACTACCAAGTTTGGAGATTACAGGGGAACGCCCAATGGAAAAGGAAGAACAGGAACGGGTACAAACAAAGAAGAAAGTTACTTGTCTGTAAACGGGTTTTATTCCAAAGCCGGAGCTCCGCTGATTCTTGTTTCTTTTTCAGAACTTAAATTCATAGAAGCAGAAGCCAGTTTTGCTACTGATAAAGCCCGGTCTTATGCCGCCTATCTTGCCGGAATAGCTGCTCATATGGATAAATTAGGTGTAAGCAGTGCAGAGAAAACGGCATACCTGGCCAATCCACTCGTTGCAGTGGGAGAGGCTGCCTTTACCAAAGATGATATTTTCAGGGAAAAAAATGTTGCCATGTTTCTTCATCCTGAAGCATGGACGGATGCAAGAAGGTATGATTATAAGTACAAGGATTTCACATTACCGGTTAATGCGGTACTTAGTTCTTTTATCAGAAGAGTTGGATATCCTTCCACCGAGCTTGATCGCAATGGGGCTAATGTTCCTGCAGTTGCCTCACTGGCTGATAAACTTTGGTGGGATCAATAAGCAGTAGTTTTTAAGTACAGAGCCGGCGCATTTGAATGGCCGGCTCTTATTTTTTTAACCTGTTTAGCTTTTTCCCTTTTTCATTGAAGGTTTCTACTATTCCCTTTGTTTCAAGGTCAAGCCGGATGGATATAGTATACCATGGAATTGATTTGCCGAAACCTGGCATTTTTTTACGAATGATTTTAACTACGTCATCGGTTAGCTCAGTGAATGTTTTTCCCTTGCTTCCTTCCAGGCTTTTTAGGATAGCGGCTTTAATGGGGTCATAAATGTTCTTATCCATTTTTCTTTCCGTTCCCGACTCGGGGTGGGTTACAGTGACTTTATCAATTTTCATTGCTTTTGCCATACAATTATCTTTTGGCTTTAAAAAAATCCTTCATCAGTTTGGAACAATCGTCTTTTAATATTCCCCTTATTAATTCTGTTTTAGGATGAAAGGGCCAGGCTCCCTCCCAATTTGCCCCGCTTGCCGGAGCAGAACTATTGCCTCTCATCATTTTTTTATAGCCATTCTTTTCATCATCGGCTCCATAAACAATTCTTCCCAATTTGCTCCAGTATATAGCCCCGGCACACATCAGGCAGGGCTCCACTGTAATATAAAGAGTAGCTTCCGGCAGATATTTACTACCCAGCGTATTGAAGGCGGATGTAAGAGCTATCATTTCCGCATGTGCAGTGGGGTCATTTAGCTTTTCGGTCATATTCCTTCCCCGGGCAATTACCTTTTCATTTAGTACCACCACAGAACCGATTGGTATTTCATCTTCTTCAAATGCTAACTTTGCTTCTTTGAGCGCCTGCATCATATAATATTCGTGTGTCATGTCAGAATGAAATTACAAAATGTTTTCGTCCGCCTGATTGTCAGCATGGCACGATATTTAAAGCTAAACAAGACATAATATCTATTAACACCTAAAAATAATACTATGAACAAATTATTAATTGGCTTTACAACCGGATTGATCGTAGGCCTTCTCTTTGCTCCAGCCAAGGGCTCAGAAACTAGGGAAAGCATTACAAACAGGGGAAGGGATTTGAAAGATAAATTTAATGACCTGGTAGATTCTGTAACTGATAAGTTTGATTCGATGAAGGACGATGTGGAAGATTTTGCAAAGGAATCTACACAGAAAGCAAGAGCATATTAAAAAAGGAATTAGCCAGTTACCTTTTTAAGTTTAGCTTCAAATAAAAAGGCATTACTCCCCCGTAATGCCTTTTTGCTTTAATAAATAAACTGTTTAAAGCAATAATAACGGATGTAACTGATTGGGGCCATTTTTCCACAATATTTAAATTCTCCCTACCTTGAACCGATCAATTTTATAAAATGAGTACTCCTCAGGTTTTGGACCAACTGGCTGCCATGCGTCAAAATTTCCAAAGCGGTATCACCCAACCTTTTTCATTTCGTGAGGGACAACTTCAAAAATTAAAGCAAGCTGTTCTTCAACATGAGAAGGAGATATCTGATGCTCTCTTTTCAGATCTTAAAAAAAGCCCTGAAGAAACCTGGGTAACCGAAACCGGCTTTTTAATTAGTGAGATCAATTATGCTTTAAAAAACCTGCGGCGATGGATGCAACCGGACCGGCCAGCTACTAACTTGCTCAACCTGCCTTCTTCCAGCTATATTCTAAAAGAATCCCTGGGTACTGTTTTGATCATTGGGCCATGGAATTACCCTCTGCAATTATTGTTTACTCCGTTTGCTGGAGCTATGGCGGCAGGAAATTGTATAGTATTAAAACCCAGTGAATTTGCACCGGCCACCTCTGCCGTTATGAAAAAAATAATTGAAGAAAATTTTTCACCTGATTATGTTTTATTTGTTGAAGGTAGTGGAGAAGAAGTAGTGCCCCGGATGATAAACAGTTTTGTTTTTGATCATATTTTCTATACAGGCAGCACGGCCGTTGGAAAAATAATCTATAAAATGGCAGCCGAAAACCTGGTGCCCGTAACATTAGAATTGGGTGGAAAAAGTCCTTGTGTTGTAGAGAGTGACGCTAACATTAAAGTGGCTGCCCGTCGTATTGCAATGACAAAATTTTCAAATGCCGGTCAAATGTGCGTGGCGCCAGATTATGTGTTAGTGCACGAATCAAAAAAGGATGAACTATTAGCTGCGTTAATATCTTCCATAAATGAGTTCTTCGGTGAAAACCCAGAGCAGAACTATAATTATGGCAAAATCATAAATGCAAAGCAATTTGACCGGATTAAGACTTACCTCTCCCAGGGCAGGATAGTCCATGGAGGCCAGACAGAAAAGGAAATATTATTTATTGCCCCCACTATCATAACTGACATATCCCTGGATTCACCAATAATGAAAGATGAAATATTTGGGCCTTTATTGCCTGTAATTTCTATAAACGATATGGAGGAGGCAAAGAAAATAATTGCTCTTAATCCTAATCCATTAGCTTTTTATGTTTTTACCTCGGCAAAAAAAAGAGAAAAGGAATGGCTGAATAGTTTTTCCTTTGGAGGAGGTTGTGTTAATAATGCAAGCTGGCATTTAACGAACCACCACTTACCTTTTGGAGGAAAAGGATTTAGTGGCACAGGGCATTACCACGGACAATATTCGTTTGAAACGTTCAGTCACAAAAAAGCCATCATGAAAACGCCAACATGGTTTGACCCCAATATCAAGTATCCCCCGTTTAAAGGAAAACTTAAATTATTCAAATGGGTGATCAGGTAATTGGGGTATTAAATTTGCTTTTCAATAAAGATGGAAGTAATAAAACATGGCCTTGCAATGCGAACAAACCGCTTGCCCCGGCATGAAAATACAAATGATGACTTACCGCCAAAAAATTTTGAAAGTGGTTTACCCCGCTTTAATGTGGTTAAGTAAAATAACTGGCAACAAACTAAAAATGATGGAAAATAGCGAAAGCACTATAATATTAAGGTCTTTGCATGATCTGATTGTCCACCTGAATAACGGGAACGAATTAAAATTGGAATCATTTAAAGGAAAAAAAATCTTGCTTGTAAATACAGCGAGTGATTGCGGATACACGCATCAATACGCTGACCTTCAGAAATTATATGAAAATAACATAGAAAAATTAATGGTGATCGGATTTCCCTCCAATGATTTTAAAGAACAGGAGAAAAGTACAGATGAAGAAATTGAAGCCTTTTGTAAAAAGAATTATGGCATTACATTTCCGCTGGCTGCAAAAAGCAATGTGAAAAAAGGTGCAAAACAGAATGAAATTTTCAGATGGCTGAGTGATGAAACACTTAATGGCTGGAATGAACAGGAGCCCACCTGGAATTTTTGCAAATACCTGGTTGACGAAAATGGAAAGCTGATAAAATACTTTGATACAGCCATTTCTCCCCAGAACGAGGAAATAAAAAATGCAATCGAATTATGAATTGGATTTTATTAATAATAGCAGGCCTGTTTGAGGTAGGGTTTGCTACCTGCCTTGGCAAAGCAAGGGAAAGTAATTCCAATACTGCGTTGTGGATGGCCGGATTCCTGGTTTGCCTCGCCATCAGTATGTTCCTCTTATACAAAGCCACGCAAACTTTACCAATTGGCACTGCCTATGCCGTGTGGACAGGGATTGGTGCGGTAGGCACTGCTTTAACAGGAATCTTTTTATTTAAAGAATCGGTTGATTTCTGGAGAATGCTTTTTATTATTACCCTGATAGGATCCATTATTGGATTAAAAGCAGTCAGCTGAATCTTTAACTTATTACTCCCATTTTCTTCATTAAAAAAGAAGCACTGAGTTTGGTGCATACCCCTTCTTTTAATCTATAGTCAAATGTGAGCTCATCATTAATGATCTCTGATTCAAAACATTTGTTGCTGATATATTCTTCATTTTCTTCCTTTAGTTTAGATACAGTAAGATCATGAGTAGCAATGATACCGCAGGCATGGGAAGCAATTAATTTTCGAATGAGCCCGATAGTTCCATTATGTTTATCATTACTATTGGTACCCCGAAGTATTTCATCCAGGATGACAAACGTTTTCTCCCCGGCCTGTAATTCCTGGATGATGCCTTGCAGTCTTTTTAACTCCGCATAAAAAAAGGATTCATTGTCCTGTAATGAATCAGTAATACGCATACTGACATGTACGGAAAATGGGTAAAATACAAACTCATCGGCGCAAACATTACTACCAGCACGTGCCAAAACCAAATTGATCCCAAGGGTTCGGAGAAAAGTGCTTTTACCCGACATATTGGAACCGGTGAGTATGACAAACCTTTTTTGAGCAAATGAAATACTATTGCTGATTCTTTTCTCTCCGGGGATCAATGGATGTCCCATATTATCTGCCACCACTGTTTCCGACGGGCCAACACGGGGACGGCAAAATGTTTTGTTATTATAACTCAGGTTGGCATAACTGTTTAACGCCTCCATTTCCCCTGACAACTTAAGCCATGATAAGACATGCCTGCCGTTATTCTGCTTCCATTTTTCAAGTGCATATAAAATATGTACATGAAAAAGAAAAAGTCCATTGAGCAAAAGGCTAACCACCAGGTTAATGATGGTTTCTAAATAATTGAACAAGGAGGCAAGCCTGGCAATAGTTTGCGAAGCGGGGGAGTTGCCTGATTTCAGTTTCAGTTGCAAATCCTTTAATAAAGGTGATTGAAAGGATTGGTTCTGTATCTGATGCAATTGGCCGGCATACTGTTGTAATATTTTTGTAACCGAAGTAGAAACGGAAAGATGGGCTGATATTTTCCTGGCAAAAAAGCCGGCTGTAATAAGGTTAATTGTAAATAAAATATAGAACAAATTGAGAGCATCGTCCAGTTCCGAAATGAAATAGTAAAGAAGGCAGGAAATAGTGGCAACAGGAAAAAACATTAGCAGCCAATACAGGTGTTGATTAGTAAAACCAGGTTTTGCATTCAACCAGGCCATAAGTTGCTGTAATTCTTTTTCTTTTGTATCTAACAAGGAACCATGCGCCTGCAAATGCTGACGAAAATCCAACTGGTCCGCCAATTCACTGATGGCTTCCTGCCTTTTCTCAATATTTTTCGTATCAGGGTTAAGCAATGAATAGCATAGTGCTTCTTTACCAAAAATAGAGCTGGTCCGGTTGAGGTATTGATACAATCCGCCTTCGCCAAACATGTCCAGATCATAGGAATAGGGATGATGCGGATCTGTATATTCTTTTCCGTCTGCATACACGGATTGCTGGCCCTGCAGGAAATTTATTTCATTCATGTTCAATTTCGCCAACTCATCATAAAATTCCGCTTGAGCCTTTAACTTATCATACATCCTGATAAAGATTAAAAAAGCGACCAGTAAAAGAATGGTGAAAATGATAACAATACGATCCCCGCTTATTATTGATTTGTATCCTGAAAAAATAAAGGAGACAAATAATATTAAACGAAATATACTGAACAGGCGCAATCGTCTGTTTAATGATTTGGCTTTGCTTTGATATTTTGAGTGGAGAGACTGATAAGTAGATAAAGGAGAATCGCCAGGTAAACTCTTTTTCGGAATAGAGGGTTCCAGATCTCCTTCGGTTTGTAATTTCATTTTTTTATAAGGGTTGCGAACATAAAAACCTTATGAATTTTAAAACTATACCGGGCATTTTTCATGATAATTTACCAGTTCAATAGGTGAATACTCAAATTGAAAACCATCATAAGTTGTAATGATCTCATCAAGCACCTCATTTATTTCCTCTTCTGTTTTTAAGGTTACTAACCTGTTTCGGAATTCTTTTATATTAGGCAGGCCTTTGAGATAATTAGCATAATGACGACGCATTTCATTTATACCAACAACAGGATTTTTCCACTCCACAGATCGCTGCAGGTGCTTACGGCACACACCAACCCTGTCTTCAATAGTAGGCGGAGGTAAATGCTCACCAGTTTCCATGAAATGTTTTATTTCATCAAATATCCAGGGATAACCGATGGCGGCACGACCGATCATAATACCATCCACTCCAAACCTATTTTTATATTCTACTGCCTTTTCCGGAGAATCTATATCACCATTACCGAAAATAGGCATGTGTATCCGGGGGTTGTTTTTTACTTTTCCAATTAATTCCCAGTCGGCGTTGCCTTTGTACATCTGTGTACGGGTACGGCCATGGATGGCCAGGGCTTTAATGCCAACATCCTGCAATCGTTCGGCCACTTCTTCGATGTTCCTGGTGTTGTCATCCCAGCCCAGCCTTGTCTTTACCGTGACGGGAAGAGAGGTGGATCTTACCACTGCTGATGTCAACCTTACCATCAGATCAATATCTTTTAATACACCCGCACCGGCACCTCTCAAAGCCACTTTTTTTACCGGGCACCCAAAATTAATATCCAACAGATCCGGGTTGGCAACATCAACAATTTTTGCCGCCAGGGATAAACTTTCTTCATCACCTCCAAATATTTGGATACCCACCGGTTTTTCATAATCAAATATGTCCAGTTTCTTGCGGCTCTTTATAGCATCCCTTATCAGGCCTTCAGAAGAAATAAATTCGGTGTACAAGAGGTCAGCGCCTTTGTCTTTACATACGGCACGAAAAGGAGGATCGCTGACATCCTCCATAGGAGCCAGTAGTAAAGGAAAATCAGGAAGTAGTATGTCGCCTATTTTTATCATATCTCCATGTTGAAATTGGCAGTTGAAAGAAAAATACCGATGTTGCGCCTGCCATCTGTCACCTGTCAACTATTTTTGCCTGGCCCGCTTCCGGCGGAAGCCTGCAAATTTAACCACTTATTGCCGAAATTATGTACGACAACGAATCAAGGGGGATTTCATATACCGCCGGATTTTTTATGCTCCTCGCCTTTACTATAGCTGGTTTAGCTATGGCCTCCCTGTTAGGCACTCAAATATGGCAAAAAATGACGGGGATGCGATTTTCGGACATACAAAATGCCTTAACCAATCCGGCTTACAGCGATGTGATGAAATTTATCCAAAGCATCACCGCAGTTATAGGATTTTTTATTCCAACCCTGATTACAGCGGCCATATTACATAAGAAACCCATCCAATTGTTAGGTTTTAACACTGCCAACATCAGATCGGGCCAGGTGGTCCTGGTGTTATTGTTGATAGGAGCTTCTTTACTTGTAGCCACTTCTCTTTCTTATCTAACTAATATCACCCCTATACCCGAAAACTGGAGGATACGTTTTGATAACCTGGAGGAAGAATATAATCGACAGGTTTCTGCTATCATAAATTTAAAAAATACAAAAGATTATATCATTGCGCTGGTCGTTATGGCCTTTTTACCTGCCTTGTGTGAGGAAACATTGTTTCGGGGTGGCTTACAAAATTTTTTGACCCGTGGAACTTCCCGGCCCTGGCTGTCAATAATAGTGGTTAGTATTTTATTCAGTCTTGCCCATTTTTCTTTTTACGGTTTTTTATCCCGCTTTTTCCTGGGAATTGTTTTGGGTGCATTATTCTATTATTCCGGAAAGCTTTGGTTAAGCATCCTCGCTCACTTCATTAACAATGCGCTGGCCATTACTTTATTATACATTTCCATTCAACAAGGCAAGTCCATCCAGGAAGCAATGAAACAGGATGCCACCAGCTTTTGGGGCATACTGGCAGTACCGGTTGTGATCATCTTGTTTGTTTTTTTTAAACATAGCTCTGTACGAAGGCGGGTCAACATAAAATTGTAATTCCTATTAGTAATATTTAAAAAACGATTCGTATCAACATGGCGTTTCACTGGCAAACCTTCAAAACAAGAACTTTGACTGCCATCATATTTGCAGCGGTGATGTTAGCAGGTTTATTATGGAATCAATGGAGCTTTTTTGTTTTATTTTCCATTATTCATTTTGGATGCTGGTGGGAGTATTTCAGGATAATAGAAAAAATTTATCCCGTCGTTTTTAATATTTATACTAAACTGGGGTTAATGCTGATAGGGTATGGATTAATGATTTGGTTTTGCGGCCCGGCCTATCAAATTACAGGTTATGGTTTCAGGGAAAATTTTTCATTGCCGGTTTCAGGAGCCGGTTTTGCTTTGCTCTTGACCGGAATATTTCAAGAAAATAAAATTCAACTAAAATCCTTCGGCGCTGCTGCTTTAGGGTTGGTTTATATTTCACTTAGTTGGGGATTGATGATGAGTTTATACGAGGTAACAGACCTATATTCATCAAATACAATGTATGTACTCGCTGCCGGCAATGTTCCTATAATTATAATTTTAAGTATTTGGATTAACGATACAATGGCCTATATCGTCGGCTCACTGGCCGGTAAAACACCTCTTTCTAAAATTTCACCAAAGAAAACATGGGAAGGCACTATAGGTGGAATTTTACTTTGTATTGGAATTATAAGTTTCCTGTACCCCCTATTCATTTTTCATTCTCCCGATATAAACTTCACTCTTCTGCTGGCATTTATTACTGCAATTACTGCAATTACGGGAACTTTCGGCGACCTTATTGAATCCAAATTAAAACGTATGGCAGGAATAAAAGACAGTGGGCAAATCATGCCCGGACATGGTGGGTTTTTAGACCGGTTTGACTCCTTGCTGCTGGCCGTTCCATTTGTCTGGCTTTTCTTGCGAATTGTTATTAACTAATTCCCATCGCTATACAAGCTTGCTGCTACTGCCTGTCCTGTTTTCATTATATTTGCAACTCAAATTTTTCCCCTAATGACTATCCATAAAGAAGGATATCAGACGATTGCCTGGAGCGTTATCATCTTTGCAGTGATTAACCTTCTTTCATTCTATCTTTTAAGTTTTGATTACCCGGCCATTACCGCCATTATTGTTATTGTCACTTTTGGCCTGCTTCTATTCCTGGTGTCTTTTTTCCGGGTACCAAAAAGAAATCCGACTTTAAATCCCCATGCTATTGTGGCCCCGGCCGACGGGAAAGTAGTGGCCATAGAGGAGGTACAGGCAGATGAATATTTTACAGACCGCAGGATACAGGTTTCCATATTCATGAGTCCTTTGAATGTACATGTAAACAGAAATCCAATAAGTGGTGATATCGCTTATAGCCAATACCACAAAGGAAAATATTTAGTAGCCTGGCATCCTAAATCTTCTACAGAAAATGAGCGGCATAGCGTAGTTTACCGGAAAGACGGAAAAGAAATTTTGGTAAAACAAATTGCAGGCGCACTGGCAAAGCGAATTGTCAATTATTTACAAACAGGTCAAAAGGCCAACCAGGCTGAAGAAATGGGTTTTATAAAATTTGGTTCTCGGGTTGATCTGTTATTGCCATTGGATGCAAAAATAAATGTAAAGATCGGGGATAAGCCCTTAGGTGGGGTAACCGTGATTGCAGAATGGTGAGATCAAATGGCGGATAGGCAGATCTGCCATTGCTTTAGAAAATATTTTCCAACTCTTTTAAGGAATGCACGGTAAAGGTTGCATTAACGGAACCGCTATTGCCTGTATGATTTACATAAACCTGGTCGATGCCAGCATTGATTGCCCCCTGTATATCTACTTCAATAGTATCACCAATCATGATACTTGTGGCCGGGTTAGCCTTCGTTCTCTGGAAGGCATATTCAAAAATTTCTTTATGAGGCTTTAAACTGTTTGACACTTCAGATGTAATAACATCCCCAAAAAAAATATCCAGACCCGAATGCTTCAGTTTATCATGTTGTACTTTTTCAAACCCGTTCGTAATAAGGTGGAGCTCATAATTCTTACTCTTCAACCATTGTAATATTTCTTTGGTATGTGGAAATAAGATATTTCTTGTTGGCAAAAGATCTAAAAACTGAACATTCATTTTTTCAGATAACACATCATCAGATATTCTAAAATCAAGTAAAGCAAGTCTCATTCTTTTTATCCGTAACTCATCCTGCTTTAATAAGCCATTCCGGTACCGCTCCCATAAAAGTTCATTATGCACCAGGTAATTTCTATAAAACAAGTCAAAATCATTCACGCCTCTTGCATGCAGCTCAAGATCTTCATAAAGCGTCATAAGTGTGGCCCGGGCATTGGATTCAAAATCCCAAAGAGTATGGTCCAGGTCAAAAAATAGATGCGTATATTTTTTTTTAGATTCCCCGGATCGATAATCGGCCATCTTCCTGTTTATATTCATATGTTCACATGCAGATATGCATGCAAAGTACGGACAATAAATAATCGGTCACTACTGAAGTGAGGATGGACGGTGAAAAAGTTCTTACTTCGCATTTCAAATCTTTCGTTTTATGAATATTGTAATTACAGGTGCGTCCAAAGGAATAGGAAAAGCCATAGCCGAAAAATTTGCAGAAGACAAGCAGGGCCATAGTTTCTTCCTTTGCTCCCGTAATATAGAATTGCTTCAGCTAACAGGAAAAGAATTACAAGGGCGTTTTCCCAGAACTAATATTTACACTATGACCTGTGATATGGGCATCCGGGAGGAAGTCAAAAAATTTAGTGAATGGATTTTGCAAAAAGTGGACAGTATAGATATTTTGGTGAATAATGCCGGGCCATTTACCCCTGGTAATATTTTCGATGAAGAAGAAGGTGTACTGGAGGGAATGATGGCAGTGCATCTGTATGGCGCCTATCACCTTACCCGGGCATTGTTACCTACTATGATGACACCGCAGACGGCAGGCTCCGGTCGCCATATTTTTAATATCTGTTCTATTGCTTCCTTAGCTGCCTATCCCAACGGAGGTTCCTATAGCATCAGTAAGTATGCCTTAGACGGTTTTTCAAAAAACCTCAGGCATGAAATGAAACCACATGGCATTAAAGTCACTTCGGTATATCCCGGGGCTGTGTATACAGATTCCTGGAGTAATTCCGATATAGACCCTAACCGCATTATGGAAGCAGATGATATTGCCAAAATGATCTATGCCACTACCCAACTTTCCCGCCAGGCTTGTGTGGAAGAAATCATTATCAGGCCTCAATTAGGAGACTTATAATGTTCCTCTGAAGAACTTGGGCTCCGCATTCGTTAACAATCTTACCCGTTCATCCTAAAAACTATGCTGCTGGAGGATAGCTTTTTATATTTACAAACTCCTTGTGGATGATAAAAATTGTCCCCCATATAATGTATTCCCTCCTCGTAATTGCGCTTACCTGTATGGAGATTAAGGCGCAGGATGGATTTAAAACGATAGTAACAAAAGGACCTATTATAGTGGGTGAATCTTTCCAGGTACAATACGTACTCGATGACTTCGATACAAACAGTGAATTTTTTGCACCTGATTTCAAAGATTTCCGTTTTGTAAGCGGACCCAATATTTATAGCGGCTCACATTTTGGAAGCAGCGGGAATAAAAAAATAAAGAATATTGTTTACACCCTGGAAGCCCTGAAGCCGGGAAAATTCAATATACCCCCTGCTTCAGCAAGAATTGAGAATAAGTTTATCAGGAGCAGGCAAATCACCCTGGATGTGATCCACAGCCGTAATGCCTTTATAGAAAACAAAAAACCAGATGCAGGGGGTATATATGATGATACCTTCTTAAATGCAGGAGAGGATCCCTATGCTAAAATCAATCGCAACCTTTTTATCAAAGTTTTCGTGGACAAAAGAACTTGTTTCGTAGGTGAGCCGGTAACCGCCGTTTTCAAATTATTCTCCAGGCTCAATTCAAAATCAGATATAGTAAAGAATCCCGGGTTTTACGGATTTACAGTTCAGGACGTAATAAATACCGACAATAAACAAACAGGTACTATGATGATCAACCGGAAAAAATTTGACGTTCATACCATTCGTAAAGTACAACTATATCCATTACAGGCCGGCAACTATACCATTGATGCCATGGAAGTAGAGAATAAAATTAAGTTCTCAAAAAGCAACGTGTATAAGAAAACAGAACAAGTGATTATTGAAGGAGTGGTTCCTGATGATAGTGATATGACCGTCGACAAAAATTCAACAATTGTGGAGACCCAAATGGCGACTGAAGCCTTAAATATTATCGTAAAACCGGGACCGCAAAAGAATAAGCCCATTGAATACAATGGAGCTACGGGCAGTTTTGATATCTCCACCTGGCTACGAAAAAATGAATTAAATAAAAATGAGGAAACGGAACTTATAATAGCCATCCGCGGAAAAGGAAACTTTACACAGCTATCAGCTCCCCAGGTTGAGTGGCCCCAGGGATTGGAAGTATTTGAGTCGGAAATTATTGATTCGCTGAATTATGAACATACCCCAATGCAGGGAAAAAGGGAATTTCATTTCAAATTAATTTCTTCCATGCCCGGAACTTATGATTTGCCGCGGATAGCTTTTTCTTTTTTTAATACGGATAGCAAATTTTATAAAACTGTATATGCCCCGCCCGTTCAAATTAAGATTAACAACGTTACAAAATCAACAGGAAAAATGGAGGAGAAAAATACCCAGAAAAATAGCTTCGGTTTAGGATGGCTGGTCCTCATTGTTTCCCTGGCGGCTTTTTTATTAGTGATGCACAAAAGGCTTTCAAATAAATCACCGGACACCTCACCTGTTTCTAATATCCCGGGAAAGTCAACTATTTTAGATATCCTTCAACCTGCCTTTACTTTTTCAGGTGCTGACAATAAAACGTTTTATAATATCCTCCGAAATTGTATATGGATTTTCTTTACCCGGCATTTTGGATTGTCTGGCAGTGATATGAATAAGTTCTCGTTATTAATCGCTTTGGATCAAAAAAAGGTAAATGAAAAGTGTAAGTCCGGAATCATTGAAATATTAGAACACTGCGAACAAGGTCTGTTTTCCAACAATGAAAACGTGATTGATAAAAAGTTATTTGTAAAAAATACAAGAGCGCTGTTGGAGGAAATTGAAAGTCAATCTTCCTGATGTTAAATCCCGGCCCAATGTTTAAATAAGCCGTATAAACCTATTCCGAATATTTATAACCCACCCCTCTTACTGAATGAAAATATTTTGGATTGCGGCTGTCCTCCTCAAAATATTTTCTAAAATTGAGAATAAAATTATCAATGGTTCTTGTTGTAGGATAAACATTGTAGCCCCAAACTGATTGTAATATTTTCTCCCTCGGAACTACTTCATTTTTATTCTCGATCAGTAACTTTAGCAACATGGTTTCCTTTTTACTTAGTTGTATCTTCTGGCCTGATCTGGTTACGGCTTCCTGCGCTTTAAAATCAATGATGTTATTGCCAAATGTATAACTGTTGCCAAGTGTCGTTTTATCCAGCAACTTTTTATTTTTATTGATAAGTTTGTTAACCCGCAGAAGTAATTCTTCAAGATTAAAAGGTTTTGTCAGGTAATCATCAGCACCTTTTTTTAATCCCAATACCCTGTCTGAACTGCTGTTTTTTGCACTAAGTATGAGTATAGGCACTTCATTATTACTGATTCGTATCGTTTCGGCAACATGGATACCATCCATTTCCGGCAACATGACATCCAATATGATCAGGTCAAAATATTCTCCGTTAACGGTATTCAAAGCGGCAGCACCATCAAAAGCAGAGGTCACATCAAATCCCTCTAATTCCAGGTTTAGTTTCAGCGCCTCATGAAGGTTTTCTTCGTCTTCTACTAAAAGTATAGATGTTTTTTTCTCCGGGCCCATGCTCATCCTTTTTTTTTATCCGGGGAAAAGTAAACCAGGACTGATCCGGATTATATCGCCTGGTGCAATTTTCTTCCTTTCAATTAAATATAAAACTGAACTACAAATTTACTTCCATGCGGAGTATGGTTTGTCACAAAAATGTCCGCATTATGATCAACCGCTATCTTGCTACACAGATACAGGCCCAATCCTGTGCCCTTTGCTTTGCGGGTAGCCTCATTGCCTATACGATAAAATTTAAGAAAAATCTTTTCCTTTTCTTCATCGGGAATGCCGCCTCCTTCGTCGGCTATTTCCAGCAATAGAACAGATTCATTTCTTTTCAATGAAGCGATCACTGTTCCATCTTTGGGTGAATACTTGATGGCATTTTCCAGTAGGTTATTGATCAATATCTGCAACAACATGGGATCACCTTTAACATCGGCCCCCGGTTCAATTTGTTCAGAAAAAATTCTTTCAGGAAACCTTGTTCGGAAATCCTGCAGGCAATCCTTCAGGAGGTCGGAAAGATCGAGCTCCTCCTTAGAAAATTGAAAACCTCCTCCATCAAGTTGTGAGGCTATTATTATATTATTCGTCAAAAAATTTAACCTGGATGTTTCTTCAAGCGTAGTTTGGATAAGCCGCTTTTGTTTGTCCGGGTCCAGCGAATATTTCTGCATCGTTTCCAGGTTGAGGCGAGTCACAGAAATGGGGGTTTTCAACTCATGAGTAATAGCCATCATAAAATCCTGCTGTTGCTGCTGAAGTTTAAATTGCCTCTTTACTGTACGGTAAACAAATACAGCTGCAAATATGATCAGCGCCAGGAAAAAAAGCCCTTCACTGTAATGTTTGATGCTGTCTCTTCTGCTTGCCTCAGCAATATTGTTATATTCAGCCTGGTAAAGGAGAGGAGAAATGCTGCTA
The DNA here is from genome assembly GCA_041743125.1 of Chitinophagaceae bacterium. Classification (GTDB taxonomy): domain Bacteria; phylum Bacteroidota; class Bacteroidia; order Chitinophagales; family Chitinophagaceae; genus Terrimonas_B. The sequence goes on along the minus strand of JBGTNK010000207.1, from coordinate 29,255 downwards.
TCAATAGTGGACTGTAATTGTCTCAGTTTGAAATCAGCCAGGGAAATACTTTGTTTTTGCAGGGAAATGAGCCACCAGGCCAAAGCAACAATTATGTAAATAAGCATTAACCAATAAATAATGGTGGCCCTCCTGATTTTTTTCCGGTTAATATCGGGCATGTGGCAACTATTTCTTTTCAATGCGCAAGCCTGCGTTCAATACATTTTTAAGGGGATCTTCCCGCATGATGTGCTCAATAATAAAAGTATACTGGCCTGCCTTCAGGCTTTGTTCCGGTCCCAGTTGAATCCGGTGCTCATAAATATCATCCATTCCACTTCCTAACCATCCCTTTTCGTTGGTAGCCAGAACAAGGTCCTGCTGAATCTTAATGGCTTCCTTCTCCCCGGGGCCTTTTACGTATACATTAATATAGATATTATTAAAACTATATTTTTCATTGTGCCGGATAACAAAAAACAATTGATAGGATGAACTTGTATCGGTAATGGTAAAATCAAAAGCCGGCTTAAAACTACTTTTCCATGAATGGCCGGGAATGGTCACATTCTTTTCGTACAAATTGATAGTAGTGCAGGAGAAAAAAAGGAATAGAGACAAAAGTAAAATGGAAATAGTACTACGATGCAGATACTTTGTACAAGGCATAAGAGGTGGAATTCGATTTCCGCTATCCAACGGGTAAAGAAACTTTTTTTCCAAAAGAAAATATTTTTACAAAAGTAGTCATCAACTTTTAATCTTGATTATTCGCGGATCAATTATAAAGACCGGGCAAACCGCCAGGCTACAATACGTTCAACACCTGCTCCTTCGCTTTCTCCAATTCATCCTTCATCATCACAACATTTTTTTGGATAGTGGAATCATAGGCTTTGGAGCCTGTAGTATTTATTTCACGCCCTATTTCCTGCAGGATAAAGGATAATTTTTTCCCTTTTGATTCATCTGCCTCATTCAATAAAGAGAGAAAATACTCGCAATGATTCTTTAGTCTTACCTGCTCTTCGGTAATATCAATTTTTTCTATGTAATAAATAAGTTCCTGCTCCAGCCGGTTGCCATCAAAATTTTCTTTACCTACGTTTTCTTCCAGCAATTTGGTGATACCCTCCCTGATCTTTATCTGCCTCAACGGTTCCAGGCGGATAACTTCTTCCTGCCGGGTCAGTATATTATGGATGCGGACTATTAATTCTTCTTCAAGAAATTTTCCTTCATCCAACCGGTGCTGGTTGAGGTTAGAAATAGCCAACAGCAATATTTCCTTAAAATCAGACCACTCCTGGTCATTTAAAGTTTCGCTGCTTGGTGTTATTACTTCTGGCATTTTAACAAGCGTACTCAGAATGTGAGAAGGATCCAGGTTGAGTTCAGCCGATAACTGGGCCAGTGACTTGTAGTACGACTTGGCCAGGTCTGTATTTATAGTTACGGGTTTGGCATTACCGGTTTCCTTCAGGCTGATCATACAGTCTACACTTCCTCTTCCCAACTTTTCAGACAGCAACCGACGGATATCAAATTCAAATGGCTTGAGTATAGAAGGAAGCCGGAGTTGCAGTTCAAATTGTTTCCCATTGAGCGATTTCATATCAACGAGAAAAGTTTTATCTCCTGCATTATTTTCGGCTCTTCCAAAACCAGTCATAGATTTTAGCATGGATAGATTTTTTGATTTGCCATAAAGATATTTTAATTATTGGTTAAAGGCACTTCTATTATACCCGGGTAACTCTTTGCTGAAGCAGCGTTATATCTATCAGGAGTGCCCGATGTTTTAGATCAGCATACCTGAGGCAGTGACTATTATATTATTCCCGCAGAGCAATGGCGGCTAAATGTATGTTGGCGCTAAATGAATTTTTATTAAATACCGGGAACAGGTTTTAATAAAATCAACTTCAACTTTTATCCTGATTTAATTTGCCCGGAGATTAACTCCAAATAAAAATCCCTCCGATTATTCGAAGGGATCATTATAATGGATGGGTTAGTAAGTACAGGGAAATAAATTTCCCGACACAATATTAAATATAATTTTTGCTTTACAAATGAAATTTATTAAAAATTTTATTCACATTTTAAAATGCCTTGTGGATAAGGATGGCCCTTTTTTATATTTAAAAATTACTTTTTAATAAAGCAAATGGGTTGTTTGTATTTTCATTTCCTACCGTGCCTTTATATATTGAATGCTATAAACCGCATGTGTCATGACTTCCATGCGAACGATAATATTCTTAAGGGTAAATTTTTCAACTATTAAAAATTATAAATGAAGTAGAAGTAGCCGAATAAAATTCATAAAAGATGGCCGGTGCCCATAAAAATTAGTGTAGAAAAAAGAAAGAGGAAATCCCTTGAATTTTAAAAAGCAAGCCCCGTTTCCTTTCCTACTCCCGATGTCGGTTACCTTTGTCCAAATTATTTTGTCATGCATTTTGATAACCCTGTTCCCCTTATACACATTGCCAAACTGATCAATGCAGACCTGGTGGGCAATACCTCCGCAGCGGCGTCCGGTATTAATGAGATACATAAGGTTGAGAAAGGCGATCTGGTTTTTGTGGATCATCCCAAGTATTATGATACCTGTATAAACTCAGACGCCAGCTTTATTATTATCAATAAAAAAACAGAATTTCCTGAAGGAAAGGCATTGCTCATAACCCCGGATCCATTTGAAGCATATCAAACCATAGTGAGCCATTTTCGGCCATTTACTCCTTCCATGAAAATGATCAGTGATTCATCATCGGCAGGCACCGGGACTGTGATCATGCCCAACGTATATATTGGCAATCACGTTTCAATTGGAAAAAATTGTATCATCTATCCCAACGTAACCATACTGGATCATTGTGTGATCGGCGATGATGTGATCATACAGTCCGGTACCATAGTTGGAAGCGATGCTTTCTATTATAACAAAAAAACCAACCGGGAAATTCATTATAAAAAAATGTATAGCTGCGGCCGGGTAGTTATAGAGAAGGGGGTGGAGATAGGAGCAGGTTGTACAATTGACCGCGGTGTAACCTCCGATACATTGATTGGCGCTGGTACTAAAATCGACAACCTGGTACAGATTGGTCATGATACGGTGATTGGAAAAAATTGTTTGTTTGCCTCCCAGGTGGGTATAGCGGGAGCTACAACGATTGAAGACAACGTGATCCTTTGGGGCCAGGTGGGTGTAAGTAAAACCCTCACAATTGGAGAAGGCGCAATCATCTATGCCCAGAGTGGCGTAAAGGATTCTATAGCCGGGGGCAAAGTATATTTTGGATCTCCGGTAGAAGATGCAAGAGAAAAGATGAAAGAACTGATCTGGATAAAGCGCATTCCCTTGCTGTGGGAAAAAGTGATGGGGAAAAAGCAGAAGGAATAATGACTTGTATTTTTTTAACCCGACTCTGATTATTTGTAATCGGATATTACAATTTCTTGTACCTGTTACTGCATTTCATAATCATAGGGCAACTGGTCGGCCAAATTCTTCCAGCTCCAGTAGCCCTGGTTGATCCAGTCTTTCTGATCATAATAATAACCATTCTCTTTAATGGCAATAACATCGGTCATGTCAATATAAGATATTTGAATAGGCACGTTTTTAGGCAATTTGAATTGCTTCAGGTATTCAGGTTCCGGCTTCTTCTTTTCATAGGTAACGCTAAATTTGCGGGGGTACCATATTTCTATTTGCATAGTGCTATCCAGGGCACCATAATATAAAGTATCATATACATCGTTTATCTTATTAAATTTTTTATTGTTGGCCTCATCCAGCAGATCGATTATGAACCCTTCCTCAGTTAATATACTGTCATAGTAGCTTCTCATAAAATGCAACTTGGAACCATAGTAAGCTTTCTCCCTGTTTGTCAACCACACTGTTTTCAGACTGTCACTATCCGCTTCCATTTCAGTATAAAGGCAAAAGCCCGTGTATGAATTGATATTCGTATTATAGTTATATATAAAGCTGTCCAGCTGGTAACGAAGATTATAACCCAGTGCTTTGTTTTCCAATTGTAAGGGATCCGTGGCCAGCACCCTGAGTTTATTACTTTTTTTCAGCAGATAGAATTTCAGTACTTCCGGATTCAGTAATGCTGTTCTGCCAGCATTGGGTGTAGTCCCAATAAAATGTTCAACAAAAAAACGACCATATTTCTCCCAGCCATCCTTTACTTCATTACTGGTCTTTATGATCACCTCTCCTAAACTTTTTTCTTCCTTCGCTAATTCTATATCCGGAACCTGGCTATCATTATGTGTTATCTGCACCTTCCTGGTCTGGTAGCCGGTATAGCTGATGATCAGTTCATACCCACCTGACTTTAACTGTAGGGAAAATTCTCCTTCCCGGTTAGTGGTAGTGCCTATAGTTGTGTTCTGGCAATATACAGAAGCACTGTTCAGTGGTTCTTTAGATTCTGCATCAACAATTTTTCCGGAAATTGAATATTGCGCCTTTGCAGAAAAGAGGCTTAATAACAAAAGAAAAATAAAAGCGAACCTGGTCGTATACATAGAAACTGAATTAAGAATTAAAGATACTATCAACCTGTCCTCAACAGGATAGTAATTATGCAATGAAAATTACCAGCCGGCGCAATATTTAACATCTGCCGGCCTGATTAAACGATGCCTCAGTAAAAATTAGTGTGAAGATTACGCCAATCACTGCAGATATTTTATAGCTGCGCTTTTTATCGATTGCTCCAGCGGTGTAAAGGAGAAACCCGGGACTGCCGCCAGGAATTTTTTATTATCAAAATAGGTGCTGCTTTGCGCTACCCTGGCACTATCGCGGGTTAACAATGGAGGTTTGCCCGTAAGAAGATATTTAACCTTTTCCAATCGCCAGGCTATATTCATAAGGAAAGGCGTTGTTTTGTGAGATGGTTTTTTTTTGCCCAGGCTATCAGCCATGAAATCCTGAAGTTTTTTGAAATGCCAGTTGTCGCCATTCACAATAAACCGCTCCTCTTTTATATTACTTTCCATTAAAGCCACCGTGGCCCTTGCCGTATCCTGCACATCTACAAAACCATTTACCCCGGGTGTATACCATGAAAACTCATCGTGCACTTTTTTAAAGATTGCGCAACTACTGCTATTCCAGTCGCCATAGCCAAGAAGGGTACTCGGATTTAATATGACTCCATTTAGTCCTTCACTGATACCGCGCCATACTTCCAGTTCCCCCTGGTATTTACTTCTTGCATAGTGAGTATTAACCTTAGACTCCTCCCACTTTTTTTCCTCAGATACATGCCCTCCATCTGCTGTGCGCCCCAATGCAGCTACAGAACTGATATGTACAAAACGGCTTATATTCTTTTCTAATGCCAGGTTAATTACATTGGCCGTTCCTTCCACATTAACATGATACATTTCCTTCCTGTCTTTTTTAACAAAAGAAACAATACCCGCCGCATGAATGACAGTTTGGATCCCTTCCATTGCTTCCTCCAGGGAAATTACATCGAGAATATCGCCTTTCACCCATTCTGCCTTACTCAAAATTTTGCCGGAGATATAACCGGGAAGTTTAGGACTTCGTTGTATAGCACGAACACTATAGTTTTTTTCAATCAATTCCTTAATGATATAGGAACCCAGGAAACCGGTGCCGCCCGTGACAAGTACTTTAGTTGACAAAATGAAAAATTAATTGGCAGCGAAGATAGTTCTTGTTCATTTTTTAAATGATCTTATGAATGGTAATCATAGTAGCCTTTCCCTGTCTTGCGTCCTAATTCACCTTTTTCCACTTTTTCTTTTTGCAAGCCGGAAGGTTTTAACCGGACAGGTTCATTTAATTGCTCATATAATGAACAACTAACAGTATAATTTATATCGTTACCGATAAGATCCATTAATTTAAAGGGACCCATTTTAAATCCGGTAGCCTCAAGTAAAGTATCGATCGTATTATAATCGCTGATACCCTCCTCCGCCAGCCGAAGAGATTCAATATAAAAAGGTCTTGCAACGCGGTTGACTATAAAACCCGGGGAATCTTTACACACAACAGGGGTTTTTCCCATTTGACTTGCTAATTGAATTATGCTCCGGGATGTTTCTTCATTCGTATATTCTGTATTGACTACTTCTACCAGTTTCATTACCGGTGCGGGGTTAAAAAAATGCATGCCTATAAAACGCCCCGGATTTTTTATATGCCCGGCAATGGCGTTTAACGACAAGGAAGAAGTATTGCTGGCAAATATGCAATCAGGCTCATTCAATTCCGCCAACTGGTTAAACAACCCGATTTTTATTTCTGGTTTTTCAACAATGGCTTCAATAAAAATATCTGCTTTGCACCTTTGCAGATCAGTGTTGTATTGAATACCTATTTTTATTTTTTCGCTTTCTTCAATGGTAATTTTTCCCTTGCTGATTAAATATTGCAGACCTTGCTCAATGCTTAATCTCGCCGTTTCCAATACAACAGGGTTCAAATCGTACAGGATGGTAGGAAACCCGGCCTGTGCAGATACCTGGGCTATTCCACTGCCCATTGTTCCTGCTCCACAAATGCAAATAGTTTGAGCCATTTCCGGAAGATTTATATAAAAATTAAAAAGTTGTTACCCGTTATATTCAAGCTCCTGGTTATTTTATTGATGCCTGGAGAAAGAAACATATTAACTGCCTTGGCTCATTTCCAGTACGGGCATGGACGACATTTTATAAACCTATCATTGAAAACTATATCGCGGAGGTAAATTGCTTCAAGAACCGCACATCATTTTCGCTGAATAAACGGATATCATTAATCCCATATTTTAAAATAGCCGGCCGCTCGATACCCATTCCAAAAGCAAAGCCTGTAAATTTATTTGGATCAATACCGCAGTTGCTTAATACATTGGGATGCACCATACCGCAACCCAATATTTCAACCCAACCTGTTTTTTTACAAATATTACATCCGCTGCCACCGCAGATAAAACAACTTACATCCATTTCGGCGCTGGGTTCCGTGAATGGGAAATAGGATGGGCGAAAACGAACCTTTACATCTTTACCATACATTTCCTTTACAAAAAAATACAGGGTTTGCTTAAGATCAGCAAATGAAACATTTTCGTCAATATACAATCCTTCCACCTGGTGAAAAAAACAATGACTTCTTGCACTGATCGTTTCATTGCGATATACCCGGCCGGGGCAAATAACCCGGATAGGCAATTTTCCTTTTCCCATTTCCCGGATCTGCGTATTACTGGTATGTGTTCGCAAGAGCCAGTCGGGATTTTGCTGTATATAAAAGGTATCCTGCATATCCCGGGCAGGATGGTGTGCAGGCAAATTCAAAGCTGTAAAGTTGTGCCAGTCATCCTCTATCTCCGGTCCCTCAGCTACAGCAAAACCCAGGCGCTGAAAAATAGAGATCACCCTGTTCTTCATTAAGGTGATGGGATGGCGACCGCCTGATGGTACCGGATCACCCGGAAGGGAAAGGTCAATATTTACTGTATGAAATTCCGGGTCTGTTGTCCCGTTTTTCAGCTCTTCAAATTTGGTCTCTGTATATAGTTTAAAATCATTTAAAACCTGCCCAAACTCCTTTTTCTGCTCAACCGGCACATTTTTCATCTCTCCCATAACGGCCTTCACTACACCTTTGCTACCCAAATATTTGATCCGGAAATCTTCTACTTCTTTATCTGAGCCTGCGGTAAAGGAAGCTATCTCCTTTTTGTATTCCTCAATCTGTTTCAGCAAATTTTCCATGCCGGCAAAGATAGGCCAAGACCTCAAAAAGAGATGGAAGGGAAAAATGATATTTCGGAGATGCTGGTGATCCCGTATTTAGCCATTCAAAAAAAGTATCAAACAATGAAGTCCGTATTACTTATTTAATTCTCATTATAAACACCGCACAATATAATATTTAAGGTGAAGGTTGGCAGGAATGGGTATCATTTCATTTGATATGATTCTTGTAGGTTTGTAAAAAATAGAAGCTTTCATGTCAGACTACCTTAAAATCTCCGATTTTCTTACACCCATCAACTTGTTTGAGATCTCTCACGATGAAGGTTATAAGGACGGACAAATTGGAAAAACTATTCTTGCTTATGACGAAGAGTTCCCGGACCTGGATGAAGTGCAGATCGTTTTTGTTGGATGCGGTGAAAAAAGGGGAAGCGGGATGATAGGTGATGAAAGCAAGGCTCCCAATATAGTTCGCCGCCATTTTTTTCAATTATTTTACTGGCATGCAGACATCAGGATAGCGGATATAGGCAATGTAAAAGCCGGCTCCTCTTTCAACGATTCTTATGCTGCATTAAAAATGATTATCAGGGAACTGATCAATGATGGCAAAACCGTAATCATCCTTGGCGGCTCACATGATCTTACGCTGGCACAATACCAGGCTTATAGTGATAATAAAAAATTAATAGCAGCCTCCTGCGTAGATGCATTAATAGATCTGAATATGGATTCGCCCTTCCGCCATGAAAATTTTTTGATGGAAATGCTGACTTCCGAACCTAACTACCTGCGTCACTATAACCATATTGCTTTTCAAAGTTTTTACGTACATCCGCGGATGCTTGAAACTATGGATAAACTCCGATTTGATTGCTTCCGGGTGGGACATGTAAAGGAAAGCATGGAAGAAATGGAACCGGTGATCCGCAACAGTGATCTTTTCTCCTTTGATCTTTCAGCTATAGCAAATGCTCATGCACCGGCCAGTCGTATTTCACCCAATGGACTTAATGGTGAAGAAGCCTGCCTGTTATTACGGTATGCGGGCATGAGTAACACGGTAACCAGTATTGGAATATACGGTTACAATGAACAATACGACAGCAATGAAATGACAGCAAAGCAAATCAGCCAGATGTTATGGTATGTAATTGATGGAAAAAGCCGTGGTAAACGGGAAGCTCAATTGAATGAAAAGGATTCTTTCAATGAATATCACCTGGCATTTGCGGAAGTAGAAACAACCTTTCTGCAAAGTAAGAAAACCGGCAGATGGTGGATGCAGTTGCCGGATAGCCGCTATATTGCCTGTAGTTATAAGGACTATCTATTAGCAAGCAGTAATGAGATCCCGGAAAGATGGTTGAGAGAACAGGAAAGACAATAGTGTAGTGCAAACCGGAAACATGAGAACTAAATCCAATCATATAATTCAGGGATAAAAAATAGATAGGTAATTTCTATACAATAATAAAGCTCACCGCAATCAACCTTTTCTATAACTAACTTAAAAAGAACAATACTAATTCAGTATGAATCATTCAAAAATTAAAACCGGAATCTGCTCTTACGGAATGAGTGGTAAATTATTCCATGCTCCTTTTATTAAGCATCATCCCGGCTTTGAGTTAACCGCAATTGTTGAAAGAAATAATAATGAGTCAAGGGAAAGATATCCTGAATCAAAATTATACCGCTCAGTAGAGGAGATGATTGGTGACAAAGATCTTCAATTGATCATTGTAAATACTCCCACACATTTACACTTTGAACAGGTGAAAATGGCATTGCTCGCCGGCAAACAGGTTGTTGTAGAAAAACCATTTGCGGTAACAGTAAAGGAGTCAGAGGAATTAACTGAGTTAGCCCGCAACCAAAAAGTACAGTTGAGTATTTATCAAAACCGGCGATATGATGGTGATTTTGCAGCTGTAAAAAAAGTTATAAATGAAAAATGGCTGGGCGAACTGAGAGAGGTGGAAATTCGTTATGACCGGTTTCGCCCGGGCTATGGTGGCAAACCTCATAAAGAGGGTGCTTTTCCTGGAGCCGGGATTATATATGATCTCAGTCCGCACCTGGTAGACCAGGCCTTACAATTGTTTGGCTGGCCCAAAGCATTATTTGCTGATGTTTGGAAAATGCGGGAAGATGTAATGCCCCCCGATTATTTTGAACTTCTTTTTTATTATGATCAGTTAAGAGTACGCCTCAAAGCAACCTGCATCAGCAGGGAAACCATTCCCGGTTATATGCTGCATGGGATGAAGGGAAGTTTTCTTCAAAAACGATCTGATATGCAGGAGGAACAATTATTAGCAGGTACTGTTCCTTCAGTAGAAGCATGGTGTCCCGCACCTTCCCAACCTGATGGATTGTTGCACACAGAAATAAATGGTGAAGTGGTTTATAAACAATTAACATCTGAGCCGGGCAATTATATGGGTTATTATGATGACCTGTTTCGGTCATTAACCGGACAAGGTTCAAACCCTGTGCCTCCCGAAGATGGTATAAAAACAATCCGTATAATCGAAGCAGCATTACAAAGTGCAGGTGAAGGCCGGCTGATAAACTTATAAACGATATCTTATTACATGATCCAATTACGCAGAATACCCTGTTCCCGTTTTCATTTCCTGGTATGTCTTATTTCGTTTTTGTTTCTATTGTCCTGCACCAGTCAAAAACAAATTGCAAAATCAATGGGCAGGGATCTGCTTCATTCAGCTCCTTTGCAATCTGCTCATATCGGGATCAGCATTTATGAACCGGCTACTCAAAAATCCTGGTACGATTATCAGGCGGATAAGTATTTTGTTCCTGCCAGTAATATCAAGATAGTCACTTGCTATGCCGCAATGAAGCACTTGGGCGACAGTTTAAACGGAATAAAATATGTTACGCTGGGAAAAACCAATAATAAAGATATCTGGATACAGGCTACAGGTGATCCAACTTTTCTTCATCCAGATTTTAAAAAACAGCCCGTAGTTGATTTTTTAAAAAAAGATAGTTCTGTTGCATTTGCATGGGTAACTAATAACCAGTGGAAGGACGATGCATGGGGATCCGGATGGTCCTGGAATGATTACGCAGCTTCTTATATGGTTGAAAGAAGTTTGTTTCCTGTATATGGAAATGTAACCAGGTTTTACGGATCAGATAGGGGAATTAGCATAATGCCGGACAAAATAGAAATGGAGTATAGCATAGCGGGAAAAAAGAATATTGCTTTTAATAATAAAATCAGGAAATATAAATTTAGCAGGGCCAAAGATCGCAATCTTTACAGCTGGGATTATTCGGATGCTGATTTTAAATATGATGAAATACCATTTATAACTTCTGATAGCTTAACCATTCGTTTATTAAAAGACACCATCAGGGGATTAAATATTTCCCTGAATTCAAACATATCTCTTTCCAGTCCAAAAGTAATTCACTCCCAACCAACCGACTCTTTACTTAAACCCATGATACACCGAAGTGATAATTTTTTTGCGGAACAATCTTTACTAATGGTAAGCAATGAAATGCTGGGTGTAATGAATGATGAAAAGATCATTGATACGCTATTAAAAACCGATCTGAAGGATCTGCCACAGAAACCAAGATGGGTAGATGGGTCAGGACTTAGCCGGTACAACCTGTTTTCCCCGCAGGATTTTGTTTTTATTCTCAACAAAATGAAGAAGGAATTCGGGTTGGAAAGAATAAAAATTATTTTTCCAACAGGGGGCAGAGGTACCCTGAGTAATTATTACCTGGCTGACAGCAATTATATATATGCAAAAACAGGAACGCTTACTGGGGTGGTAGCTCTCAGCGGTTTTTTATATACAAAAAAAGGGAAGGAACTTATATTTTCGGTATTGGTAAATAATCACAACGCTTCCGGACCGGAAGTAAGAAGAGCCGTTGAAAAATTTCTGCAGGGAATCAGAAATAAATACTGAGTCAGATTTTTTTATAGTGAATATTTAAACCTGCCCACTGAACATTTTCTCCAATTGATCCTGCTTAAACTCTAAATAAGTAGGGCGGCCATCAGGAGATACATTAGATTGCTGGCAGGCAAACAGGTCCATAGCCAAATTCCTCATTTCCCGTTCCGTTAATCGCACCCCCGGTTTAATAGCTTGTTGCCTGGCTACTGACCTCACCAGTTTTTCTCTTTTTGAAAACCGGAGATCAGGACTGAAATGTTTGTATTGCTCCAACAGCAGATCAATGATCTTTTTTTCATTGCCTGCATCCAGGTCTGCAGGAGTACCCTGAATGACAAATGTATTTTTACCAAAAGGCTCTATCAAATATCCCAGGTCTTGCATATCGCTCATTAACTCTTCCAGTATGATTGTATCTGCAGGGGACAATTCTATACTGACCGGGAACATATTTCGCTGGGCGGCTATTGGTTTGCCAAAGGCAGCAGCATTCATGCGTTCGTATAAAATTCGTTCATGCGCAGCCTGCTGATGAATCAGGATAAATCCTTTTGAAGATGGAGCAATGATATAGGTATTGAGCAACTGGCTTAACTCTGCATCCTCCTGTATAATGAGTGGTTTATGGTGTGTGAATAGTTGTGTTCCGGGTTGGTTTGCACTAATGTCGTGCTGCTCCTTGTTCCCCGCCACTGATTTGTCACTTCCATCTTCATAAAAATCTTTCCAATGCCTCAGTTCGCTTTTGCCGGGAGATTCAATAAAGTGTGCCTGGTTTTTTTGTGTAAACCCCTTGAACAAGGAAGTGGAAACGGCCGCAGTTTTTCGTTCTTCAGAAAAAGGCTGCTGAATGGACGAAAGCTGCTGAATAGAAGCATCGAGGCTAAAGTCTAAAGTTGGTGTAATGCTGAATTGGGCCAGCGCATGTTTGACCGCTGCCTGTATAAAAGCATAAACCAGTTTCTCATCTTCAAATTTTATTTCTTGTTTGGTGGGGTGAACGTTTACGTCTACTACAGCAGGGTCCAGGTCTATGAACAAGGCATACATCGGGAAACTATCTTTTGCAATCATTTCCTGGTAAGCATTCATTACCGCATGATTGAGGTAAGCACTTTTGATAAACCGGTTATTAATAAAAAAAAATTGATCGCCTCTTGTTTTCTTGGCTGTTTCCGGCTTGCCCGCAAAACCATATACGTTCATGTAATCCGTTTCTTCTTTTACAGATACTAATTTGGTAGTATAATTATTCCCCAGCAATTGTATAATGCGTTGTTTCAGGCTGCCTGACTCTAAATGAAAAACCTGCTGGCCATTGCTGGTAAGCGAAAAGAATATTTGAGGAAAGGATAAGGCTACCCTTGTGAATTCATCAACAATATGCCGCATCTCGTAGGCATTACTTTTCAAAAAATTTCGGCGTGCCGGCACATTGAAGAATAAATTTTTCATGGCAATGCTGGTTCCGTTGGGAGCTGCAATAGCTTCCTGCTTTTTCACCACGCTGTTTTCTACTTCAATATAGATACCTGTTTCATCTTCGGGTCTTTTGCTTTTTAATTCTACCTGCGCTACGGCAGCAATGGAAGCCAGGGCCTCTCCTCTAAATCCCATAGTCCGGATAAGAAAGAGGTCTTCAATAGTAGTAATTTTTGAAGTTGCATGTCGTTCAAAACACATCCGGGCATCGGTTTCGCTCATGCCACTGCCATTATCTATTACCTGCAATAAAGATTTTCCGGCATCGTTTACAAAAAGTTTGATTTCAGTGGCACCTGCATCCACCGCGTTTTCCAATAACTCTTTTACCGCACTGGCAGGCCGCTGAATGACCTCACCGGCTGCTATCTGGTTCGCTATGTTATCTGGTAATAATAATATTTTATCTGGCACTATAAATTTCTCCGCAAGCAAAAATAACAATTTGCTTTTTAAGCTACTCTTGACTTTTTCATAGTATCAAAAGGGTTAATTTTATTGATGTTTAATAAGACAGAATATTTTTATATGAAGAGCATGTCAAAGTTTTTATTGCTGTTATTTTTATTAAATCCCTTTTTCTCTGCCGGTCAGTACAAAAGCACTCTTCCGGCTGCTGCCTGGGTGGATAGCGTTTTTAGGAGCCTTAGTAAAGATGAAAAAATTGCACAGTTAATGGTGGTGAGAGCCCATTCAAACCTGGGCCAGGATCATATCGACAAAGTAACAAAGGATATTAAAAAATATAATATAGGTGCTTTGTGTTTTTTCCAGGGCGGACCGGTACGACAAGCCAATCTTACCAATGCCTACCAGCGCATGGCGAAAACACCACTGATGATAACGATAGATGGTGAATGGGGCCTGGGCATGAGACTGGATAGTGTTACTAAATTTCCCTATCAACTCACACTTGGAGCATTGAGTGATGAATCGATTGTTTATAAAATGGGACTGGCTGTTGGTGAACAGTGCAGGCGGATAGGGGTGCAGGTAAATTACGCTCCTGTTGTTGATATTAACAACAATCCTAAAAACCCGGTAATCGGTTATCGTTCTTTTGGTGAGGACAGGTATAAGGTAACGCAGCTGGCCATTGCCTATATGAAAGGGATGCAGGACGCCGGGATAATGGCCTGCGCCAAACATTTTCCCGGTCATGGTGATGTGGATGTGGATTCACATTTTGATCTTCCTGTAGTAAATAAATCCATTGCCCAATTGAATAAAATGGAATTAGTACCCTTCAAAGCATTGATTGAAGCCGGCGTAGGAAGCATAATGACTGCACACCTCTCCATTCCTTCAATAGATAATGCACCCAACAGGGCTTCCTCTATTTCAAAAAACACAGTAACAGGTTTATTAAAAGATAGCCTGGGGTTTAAGGGACTCACTTTCACTGATGCGTTAGAAATGAAAGGGGTTACTAAATATTTTCCCGGAGGCACCATTTCCGTGGAAGCGTTGATAGCTGGTAACGACATGCTCTGCCTTCCGGAAAGTGTGCCCGGTGCTATTGCCGCAGTTAAAAAAGCAATTAAAAGAAAAAAATTAAGCTGGGCTGAAATAGATAGTAAAGTTAAAAAGGTATTACAGGCAAAATATGAGCTGGGTCTGAATGAAAGGCGGATCATTGAAACAGAAAATTTGCTGGAAGATCTGAATGCAAAGACAAATGAGATAAGATATGAAGCAGCCAAACATTCGCTGACCCTTTTGTCAAGGGGAAATATAAATTCCCAGGGTGTTGTCAATACAGGTATTCCTATAATTCCCGACGGTAAGAAAAAATTGGCTTATGTAGCCATCGGCGTAAAAGAGCTTAATGCTTTTGGCAAAAGATTGAAAGAAGATTTGGATGCGGATGTTTTCTTTTTCCCTTACAATGAAGAAGTAGCCGTTTCTGATTCCATATTGAAAACTATTGGTGAAAATCATTATGACGCCGTGATCACCGGGATACATAATTTCAATAACCGGCCAGCCAACAATTACCAGATCAGTGCATCCGCTATTGAGCTTTGGAAAAAATTAAATACTATTAAGACGATCAGCTTTGTTTTTGGAAATGTGCTGGCCGCCGAAAATTTTTGTGATGCAAATACATTGGTAGCCTCCTACCAGGATGATGATATTACTCAACAGGCCGCGGCCGACCTTCTTGAAGGAAAGATCGTTTCTATGGGAAGGTTGCCGGTTTCTATATGTGACTATGACTATGGCAGTGGTATTGTGCATGGAGGAATTAAACCCGTCAAAAAAAGCCTGGTAAAAAATAAACTGGATTCAATAGACGCAATTGTATATGACGCAATAGAGAAAAAAGCATTTCCCGGTTGTGTGGTACTGGCCGTTCACAATGGAAAAATCATGTACAATAAAGCTTTTGGCACCTATGAGTATGGAAATGATAAGGCCATAAGCCTTGAAAGTATTTTTGACCTGGCCTCTCTTACCAAAATCTCCGCCACTACGCTGTCCGTGATGAAATTGTTTGAAGAAGGTAAGCTGGATCTTAAAAAAAGACTGGGTCATTACCTGCCTGTGGTAAGAGGCACTAATAAAGCATCGCTGCAAATAGAAGATATTTTACTCCACGAAGCCGGGTTGGTTCCTTTTATTACATTTTACAGGGAAACGATTGATACGGCCAGTGGTATTCCAAATCCTAAAATTTACAGCGACAGGCCAAAACCCGGCTTTACCATAAGAGTGGCAGAAAATATTTACCTGCGCAATGATTGGGAAGATACCATTATGAATCGCATCCTGAAAAGTCCACTGTCTGCAAAAGGAAAATATGTATACAGCGACAATGATTTTATTTTTTTAGGAAAAGTAGTAGAAGCAATCAGTGGAATGCCGCTCAACGAATATGTAGAAAAAACTTTTTACCGGAAAATGGCAATGAGAACAACCGGCTTTAAACCACGAAATGAATTTGAACTGGATAAAATTGTTCCAACGGAAATAGAGCCTCATTTTCGCCGGCAACTTATTCGCGGCGATGTTCATGATGAAGGAGCTTCATTATTTGGAGGGGTAGCCGGACATGCAGGCTTGTTTTCCGATGCTTACGACCTTGCTATGTTGTATCAAATGTTGCTCAACAAGGGTGAGTTTAACGGCGAACGATATTTTAAAGAGTCTACTATAAAACTTTTCACATCCTACCAAAGCTCAAACAGCCGAAGGGGATTTGGTTTTGATAAACCTGAAAAGGATAATGTCAAAAGGCCGGAACCATACCCATCACTAAGTGCCTCACCACAAACATTTGGTCATACAGGATTTACCGGCACCTGCGTATGGGTTGATCCAAAATATCAATTAGTTTATATTTTTCTTTCCAATCGGGTAAATCCAACAAGAGATAATCCAAGATTTGGACAAATGAATATAAGGCCCAGGATCCAGGAGACTCTTTATAGTGCGGTTAAATAAATTTTAAAAGAAATCAATTTTCATTTGTTGGCGGACCCTGGTTTGGCCTTGGACCTTGCCTTCTGGGCGGTCTTCCTTTGTTTCCCCTGTTTGATGGTCCCTGGTTATTACCCTGGCTCCCCTGAGGTGGTCTTTGAGGTCGGCTATTTTGTTGGTTGCCCGGCGGATTATTACCTGGCTGCCGGCCTCCGGAGTCTGGAGGCCTGTTGCCAGGTCCTTGTTGTGATCTTGGCCCCCGCTCTCTTGTTTTTTGTTTCTGCTGCTGAAAATGCCTTTTCTTTTCAGCCTTTTCTAAAGTTTGTAAACTGATCTGCCCTACAAGGTCTGCAAACTCCGGCTCTACTTCCCTGGGTTTGGAGGATATAACTTCAACTGGTTCTAATTCTTCCGGAAATACACCCTGCTGATTCAAAGTCCTTATTTTGACCACACGTTCAATAGCCAATGGGTATTGCTTATTGCTGTCCGGTAAAGTATACCACATCAGGTTTTTAAATATATCCTTTTTCACCAGGTAAGCATTTCCTTTTGCTACCCTGATCACATCGCAATTATCAGGAAAATGCTGCAGGGCATCCAGGTAGGTATCCAGTTCATAATTCAGGCAACACTTCAACCGGCCGCACTGGCCGCTCAGCTTGGTTTGATTAATTGACAAATTCTGGTACCTGGCGGCGGCGGTATTAACCGATTTAAAATCCGTGAGCCATGTACTGCAACATAATTCCCTGCCACAACTTCCAATGCCACCTACTTTACCTGCTTCCTGCCTGGCACCAATCTGGCGCATCTCCACTTTTACTTTAAATTCGGACGCATATACCTTTATAAGTTCCCTGAAGTCAACCCGCCCGTCGGCAATATAAAAAAAGGTGGCCTTTCTGCCGTCGGCCTGCATTTCCACCTGGCTTATTTTCATATCCAGCCTAAGCTGTTTGGCAATAGCCCGGCTGCGTATCACCGCTTCCGGTTCACGGGCCTTGTTCTGCATCATTAAGTCTACATCCCGGTCGCTGGCAAGACGTAATACCTTTTTCATTTCAGGATTATCTTCCTTGGCTCCCCGCTTCTTCATTTGCAACCGCACTATTTCTCCGGTCAACGATACCTCGCCTACATCAAATCCGCTTATCCCTTCCACAGCGATCATTTCTCCCTTTTCATATTGCTGTAAAGAAGGGTTTCGGAAAAAATCCTTTCGGGTTCCTTTATTGAAACTTACTTCTATTACTTTACAGGTGCTTTCAATATCCGCCATGGGCAGATTATGAAGCCAATCGTACGTGTTCATACGATTGCAGCCACCGGTACTACACCCGCCATTGCTCTTGCATCCTCCCGGTTTACCGCCAGTAGCGGTACCACAACTGGTACAACCCATTGTAATGATTAGTTTGTAAATAAATGAAGAGAAAGATGATAATGAACCCGGATAAATCCCGGTTGTCCTTAAATTATGTAGCAGGCTGCTGAATATCTATCAAGCTATCGTTGCGTCGCACTCTTCCGGGTTTAGTCCGCTATTCAGCAAACCTCCCTGAATTTTGATCAAAAAATATGTAGATGAAATAATTAACACAACTAATAACTAATTAATAATAAACTGACTGCTCACAACAAATCAAACCATCACATTTTTCTTATACTTTCTCACTATTTTCTTCCTCAATCATTCAAAAATACAATTTTGTCCTGAATGATATGATATACTTTGATGGTGAGGGCATGAAATAACATTTTACCATGCGCATTTCTTTCTATATAATAACTGGCCCTGTCCAGTTCTTCTATAATGGCCTTCTGTTGCTCCAGGCCGGCAATTTTATTAAGGCGCATGGCAAAGTCCTGCTCAGAACCCGGCCCGGGTGACCCTGTTTCACCGGCCTGTGGTGGATTAATTCTCAGGCGAATTGCCTGCTGAAGCAAGTGATTAAAATAACGAAGAAATTGTTTTTGATTTTCACGGCCCAGTTTGCTTACCTCTTCCACCCATTTGGTTTGGGCAATAGGCCCCGTTTTCATGATTGCATTTAACCAGTCCCTAAGGAGCCCTTGCCAGTCCTCATCTGAATGTTGTACCAGGTGCAATGCCTCCCGGTAATTGCCCTCACTCACACTGGCTGTTTGCCTGGCCTGCGCGGGGGTGGTATTATTATTACCGATCAAGGCATTTTCAATTTCTTCGGTTTCCAGGGCCTGAATTCTTATGGCCTGACAACGACTCAGAATAGTGGGCAATACAAGGGATTCATTTTCTGATACCAGAATAAACAAGGTATTGGGTGGCGGCTCTTCAATTAGTTTTAATAATTTATTCCCTTCATTACCCAGATATTCTGGTAGCCATATCAAAAGAATCTTATACTCACTTTCAAAACTTTTCAGGTTCAGCTTGCGTATAATGTCATTACATTCATGGGCTGTGATATTTCCCTGTTTGTTTTCTGCTCCAATGAACTGAAGCCAGTCATAAACATTTCCATACCGGTTGATCTTAATAAATTCACGCCATTCAGAAATATAATCCGTACTAAGAGGCGGGGTTCCGGCTTTTTTGGTAACTACAGGGTAAGAAAAATGAATATCGGGGTGAACCAGTTGGTTTGATTTGGTGCAGGCAGCGCATGTTCCGCAAGCGTCCTTATGCATAACGGCAGCCGGAGGCTCCTGGGACAGATCATCCTCAAATAATGAGAAGCCCATGGCATGTTTAGATTTCCCATTGACCGTTTCACAAACCACATATTGGGCAAATGACAGGGCAAGAGGTAAAGCGCCATATCCTTCCTTACCCAAAAAAAGCAAAGCATGACTTAGCCGGTTGTTTTGTACTAATTCAACCAGTTTATTTTTTATACCGCCCTGGCCTATTACTTCGGAAAATTGCATAACGGCGAAAATAAAGCTTTGGCTATAAAATAAAAAAGCAGCCCGTATTCATCGGGCCGCTTTAAAAAATATTATTTCTCTTAGTTTAAGTATTTCAGCACCTCATCGCTCATCGGAAGTGTTTTGGGAGAAAATGTGGCTACCAGGTTTCCTTTCTCATCTACTAAAAATTTTCCAAAATTCCATTTTACAGGATCGGCTAATCCTTTTTTAGCTGCTTCTTCTTCCAGGAATTTATAAATTGGAGCTATATCATCCCCTTTAACCGATACTTTTTCTGCCATTGGAAAAGTAACACCATAATTTTTCTTGCAAAACTCCGCTATCTCTTCCTTTCCACCGGGTTCCTGTCCGCCGAAATTGTTAGCAGGAAAACCAATGATCACTAATTTGTCCTTGTGGGTTTCATACAATTTTTGCAAACCTTCATATTGCGGAGTATTGCCGCATTTAGATGCGGTATTCACGATCATAATCATTTTGCCTTTATATTTCGAAAAGTCAATTTCACTCCCCATTAAACCAGGCACCTTAAAATCGTAGATGGAAGTGCCGGTAAGGGTAACCGCTATTAAAAGAGAAAAAATAAATGTTTTCATTTGTTTACTTTTTATTGTTTTGATCAAATTGAATTCAGCAGGTAATGATGACAGCAGGTGATCAGCATTATCATAGCTTATTTTAAGGTAATTGAGTTGAAGAGCTAATAAATAAAAAATTAAGAACAAAGTTAACCACTAATAGTTGCGCAGGCGCACAACTAATTTATGATACCGGGATTAATTTACGGGATTAGCCTTGCGTTAGTTTTGTAAAGTCGGGATATTATTGCTTTTCAAAGCAGCCCAGGTCAGGCTTTACACCCACCGGCCTCGGTTTTCCATCCAGGTCAATAAATACGGCGGCATTGGTTCCTGCATTTATAGCCGGTGAATTCCTGGTATTAAGATGGAAATCGTAGAAATGTCTTGACACATCTATACTGTCAAATTGTGGCGACTGGTTATTGATCGGTGGCGGAGGTACAAGTATAACATTCACGGGTTCTGTCTTAACTCTCCACAAAACCTGGTCAAATGTTACAGTTCCCAGGCTACCCTTTTTTTCAATTACCACTTCATTTGGCACCAGCTCACTTTCCCCCCAAAATATACAATTACGGAATAATGCATCTAACCTGGCCGTTCCGGAGCCATCGGCATCACTCACCATTACTACAGGATCTTTATGCTGGATAAAACGGTTAGAAAAGCTGGTCACGGTACAATGTACAAATTCATAGTTTCCTCCTTTACCAATAGCAATATTTTTACCACAATTACTGATGAGGCAATTGGTGGCTTTAATGCTGGAGCCTGATGCGATGATGCCGGCATCATAGGAATTATCTATTATACATTCATCCAATTGCAGCTTGGGAGCGGCGTTAACAGAGGGTCCTTCTACTGCTAAGGACTGGTAAGCATTTTTAATTACTGCATATTTCAAAACATTGTCCTTGCTGGGGGCCCTGAAAAAAATACCGGGCCAGCTAGCCGGAAAATCACGGTAGGGTTCATCCAACCTGGCACCACGGAAATAAACCCTGTTTATCGTATCCTTTTCTCCATTTATTTTTAAAGTACCGTCAACAATAATTGGCGCATCAGCATGCACATAAATCCGGCACCCTTTTTCTATGGTCAGTTTTTGATTGATATCGACATACAGGTATCCCTGTATTACATATGGAAGATCATTTGTCCATGTTTCTGATGTTGTGACTTCCCGGTTTCGAAAGAAATGGGCATTCTGTCCCCAGGCTTCTAATTGAACTAATTTATTATTGCCGTTAAAACTAACTTGAATACTGTCCTGAATAATAAAAGGAATATTTCCTGCTGCGGGATCCACGTTTACCTGCACAAATACATATACACTATCGTTGGCCTCTATTTCAATTCCGGTAGCTTCACCCGTGGCTATGCCGTCTATGTTCATTTTATAGTTTGAACCCGCACCACCCATCAATTTCACAGAGGAAAGCCTGAGCTTCTGGTTATTTTCATTAATGATCTTAAATGATTGTGTAATGGATCCTGCTGTAGTAAAAACGGTGTCAAAATGAAGTGTATCAACTGAAATACTCACCCTAGCATCAGCAGAACTAATAAAAGAATCTTTTTTGCAGGAAAACAAAAAAAACAAAACCAGGAAAATAAAGAGGAACGCAGCTTTCATCTGTAAATTTTAAATAGGATTTATCGTCTCAAAAATAGTCAGAACTTATTGATATTTCGGATACCCGATAAAATGGCTTTAAATAATGACCGTGTATATAATTTTTCAACATGCATTGGTTATAATACGAATCAAATTATTAATTATTTCTCCTTACCATGTAATTCTATTTTTAAATTATTGCTTTTGAGCAATCAACTTTTGAAGTGTAGCTTTGTTATCCTTGTTAACAAACCAATCTATATATTCATCATTTAAACTTTGATAATTATGGCATTCACTTTACCGGCACTTCCGTATGCACCGGATGCATTGGAACCACATATTGACAAACAAACCATGGAAATTCATCATGGAAAACATCACCAGGCGTATGTTGACAACCTGAATAAAGCCATTGCAGGCGCTGAGCATGAAAATAAAACAATAGAAGAGTTAGTAGCCGCTGCAGGAAAAATATCACCTGCAGTGCGTAATAATGGCGGCGGCCACTGGAATCATAGTTTTTTCTGGGAGCTGTTATCTGCCAATGGCGGAAAGCCCTCCGGTAAACTTGCAGAAGCTATCAATTCTACCTTTGGATCATTGGAAGCTTTGCAGGAAAAAATAAATACTGCCGGCGCCACAAGATTTGGATCTGGCTGGGCCTGGCTGATTGTAAAAGATGGCAAACTGGAAGTAAGCTCTACACCTAACCAGGATAATCCGCTGATGGATGTAGCCGAAGTAAAAGGCACCCCTGTATTAGGGATCGATGTATGGGAACATGCCTATTACCTCAAGTATCAAAACAAACGACCGGATTACCTGAAAGCCGTTTGGAATGTGATCAACTGGGAAAAAGTGGGCCAGCATTACGATGCAGCTAAATAATAAATTAAAAATCCCGTAAGCAACGGGATTTTTTTTATTATTTATTTTTCGGATAGTCAAAAAACCAAAACTCTTTTAAAGCTTCTTCAAAATCCTTCCAACTCTTAGTTTTTATTTTAACAGCAAAAATGCCGCAGGTAGGAATATTATCTGTTTTATTATCTGTTAAACTATTAGCAAATTCCGTTATCCCTTCATTGTGTGAAAAGACTGCAACGGTATCATAACCGTCGTCAATTTTTTTGATGACATCAATAAATGCAGAAGGACTAGCCAGGTATAGTTCTTCAAAAAAGAAAAGATGGTCCTTTTGCTTTTTATATTCTTTTACAAATAGTTCCGCTGTTTTCCTGGCCCTTTTTGCAGGACTTGCAAAAAACGCATCAATATGAATATCCCTGTTGCGTAATCGGCTGGCCATTTCAGGTGCATCGTTTTTTCCCCGATCATTTAATGGCCTGTCGAAATCATCTAATGAAATATTATCCCAACTGCTTTTTGCATGGCGAACCAATAAAAGTGATTTCATGATGGAGAATTTAAAATTAAATGCGGAGGGGAATTGTTATTACGAACTTACAAAATAAAAAGAAGCCATTGTAAAATGTAGCAAGTTTAAATAACACAGCCTTAAAAATAGCCACTACTTCCTTACTTTAACATCCGGCACATATGCCGTCCTAGCGTAACCGTTTAATAACCTCTTTCATTTCGCCCTTCCATATAATTCATAAATGCTTTGTTCACCACTTTATTACCGCCTGGTGTTGGGTAGTTACCGGTAAAATACCAGTCGCCCAGGTTATTCGGGCAGGCCTTATGGAGATCTTCAATACTTTGAAAAATAACGTCAACCGGAATTTCCACACCGGCAGGAGTTATCAGTTGCGCTATTTTTGAAGATATTTCTTCCGTGGTGAAGGGCTTATATACTTGCTTTACTACATTTTCAAGATGCAGTTGATTATTGCGCTGCAGGTCTTTGCATCTGAGCAGCAACTCCGCTAAATTTCCTTCCAATCCTCTTTCATGCATGAGTACAATGGCCGCGTTAAAGGCGATAAAATCACCCATCCTGCTCATATCAATCCCATAGCAATCCGGGTAACGAATCTGCGGTGAGGAAGATAAAACGATAATACGTTTGGGCTCCAGGCGGGCCAGCATGCGGATGATACTTTCTTTCAACGTGGTTCCTCTTACAATGGAATCATCAATTACCACCAATGTATCTTTTCCCGGGCGAACGGTGCCGTAGGTAATATCGTAGATATGCTGTACCATTTCATTTCGGCCTACATCTTCGCTGATAAACGTCCGCATCTTCACATCTTTGATAGCAATCTTTTCAATGCGGATGCGCCTGCTGATCATTTCGGTCAGCTTTTCTTCATCAAAATCTTTATTCCATGCAAGTACCCGTTCAATTTTAATTTTGTTCAGATAATTTTCCATGCCCTTCACCAGGCCAAAGAAGGCAACTTCAGCCGTATTGGGAATAAAGGAGAAAATAGTGTTGCGGGTGTCATGGTCAATTGCATTTAAAACCTGCTCACTCAAATTATATCCCAGCGCTTTTCGTTCTTTGTAAATTTTTTCATCACTGCCCCTGGAAAAATAAATTCGTTCAAAGCTGCAAGCCTTTCTTTCTTTGGGTTCCAGGATCTGGGCAATTTCATAGCTCCCATTTTCATAAACAATCAACGCATGTCCTGGCATCAGTTCTTTTACTTCATTTTCGCCAACATTAAATGTGGTGCGGATGGCGGCCCTTTCCGATGCGGCTACTATTACCTCATCATTGACATAATAATAAGAAGGACGAATACCATGAGCATCTCGAAATACAAAGCCGGTTCCATTACCTGTCAATCCTGCCACATGAAATCCACCGTCAAAAAGAGATACAGATTTTTTCAAGACTTCTTTAATATCACAACCCCGGGGATCTGCTTCATCGGCTTTACATAAAAAGCCATGCACCACTTCTATCATGGCCGCCAGGTCACTAAAGCGCATTTGTTCTCCAGGCTCTTTACCTATCAATGAAAAAAGTTCATCTGTATTAACCAGGTTAAAGTTTCCTGCCATAGCCAGGTTTCGGGCTGGTATAGTGTCTCTGTTGATAAAGGGATGGCAATATTCCAGTTTATTTTTTCCCTGGGTGCCATAGCGAAGGTGACCCAGCAATAATTCGCCCAAAAAACTGACATGGCCTTTCATAAGGCCAGGGTGATTTTTTATGCCGGGATGATACTTTTCCAGTTCTTCTATTTCGGTACTTACCTGTTGAAAAATATCGGCTATAGCTTGTTTGGCATTGCTGCGCATCCGGTGCATGAATGGATAGCCTGATTCTACATTTAATTTTACAGTGGCTATTCCTGCACCGTCCTGACCGCGGTTGTGTTGCTTTTCCATCAGGAGGTAGAGTTTGCTCAACCCCCATAAAACGGTGCCATATTGTTGTTGATAATACGAAAAAGATTTTCTTAACCGGATGAATGCTAAACCGCATTCGTGTTTGATCGGGTCACTCATGGATGCATTTAAAGGAGGCGCAAAGGTAAGGTAATGATGCCAGTGTTTTATCCCGTAATAAAGTTGACAGGATTGAAGAAATTAAAAAGCCACTTCTATGAAAGAACTGGCTATGAAAATGAACATGCAGACTCTTATTAAAATGCTTTTACTTCCGGACTGGCAAATTCCTGCAACTTAGGGCACTCCTGTTTAGCAATATCATCGACCATTATATAATATGCCGGCATTTTATTTTTTATCCATTTATCCAGCACCTGGGCCTTCTTTTCTTCCAAAGCTGCCTGGGATATTTTGCTGTAATCATCATTCATGTTCATACGATGAGGTTCCGATCTTGATTTTAAAAAAACGATCCTTACCCCTTTTTTGCCCTGGTCAGAGGTAAAAGCAACAGGGTTTGAAATGTCACCCACTTTCATCGTTCTCAGCATTGCCACCATTTCCTTGTCCATTTGATCAATCGTAACGTAGGGCGAACCATCACGGTTAAGAAGAAACGGACCAGAATATTTTGCAGCCTCATCATCGCTGTATTTGGTGGCCGCCTCATTAAAACCCAGGGTGCCTGCTATGATCTTGGAACGTACAGTATCCAGTCTTCCTTTGGCATTGGTTATTTCAGCTTCGGTAACCGGCGGACTTCGCAGAATCAACCGTACATCAGCATCATCACCTCTTCTTTCTACCATCTGAATCAGAAAGTATCCAAATTTATCCGATTTTACAGGAGCTGAAATTTCGCCATTCTTTAAACGAAATGAAGCAGAGAGAAAAGCGGGATCCCAGGTTTTTTCATTGCGGTTTATCTGGTAGCGTCCGCCACGATCTTTGCTGCCCGGATCTTCAGAATAACGCTGAGCCAGTTGCTCAAAAGTAGCAACTTTGGTTTCTATCTGCCTTTTATAATTATTCATTTCAGAAACCACATATTGCTCCAGGTCTCTTGACGCTTTGGGTATAAGAGTAATCTGACCCACCTCCAATTCTGATTCAAAAAAAGGAAGGCTGTCGATTGGAATGCGGTCAAAAAAAGTTTTTACTTCTGTAGGGGTGATCCTTACGCTGCTTACTATTTTTTGTTGCATGGCCGCTGCCAGCTTGCTTTCCTTTACAGATTCCCTTGCGTCATCTTTAATCTGGTACACGGTTTTGCCGGCATATTCTTCAAGGGCCTGCTGGCTCCCCACCTGGTTTATAAAATGCCGTACCCGCTGGTCCAGTTCAGCTTCCACATCTTCATCTGTTACCGGCAGTGAATCTTTTTCGGCCTGCAGCATCATCACTTTTGAAATTAAAGCCTGCTGCATGAGCATACATTCAGCGCCTTCCGGCACCGTGCTTCCCTGCCGGGTAGCATCTTCAATTGAGTTTTTAATATCGGATTGAAGTATGATCCTGTCGCCAACAACAGCAATGATCTTATCAGCCACTATTTTTCTTGGCTGACCCTGCGCTGCAAAAATCCCGGTAAGCATAAGCACAAAGGCCGTTAATATTCTTTTTATTGAATCCATGATCTCAAAAGTAGTTTTAGCAGCCAAGTTGGTAATAATAATGAAAGGTATTTAACAAAAATTTCGGCTGTCAGGATCCGGCTATAACCGGATCTTTAACTTCAACAGGCTTCAGGCTTTTACTGCAATTTCGCAACTGGTCTCAAATCTATTACAGCGTTCGTTTCACTTCTTCCTGCTCATAGGCTTCCACCACGTCTCCCACCTTGATATCGCTGTAATTTTTTATAGTCAGACCACATTCCATATTAGAAATAACTTCTTTTACGTCGTCTTTAAAGCGTTTCAGTGAGCCTAGTTCCGCACTGGCACCTTCAGCCGTTGGATAGATCACAATACCATCACGTATGAGCCTCACTTTTGAATCTCTTTTCATCCTTCCATCCCGAACATAACATCCGGCCACGGTAGCTTTGTCAAACTTAAATACCTCTCTTATTTCCACGTTGGCAATTATCTTTTCCTGGATGGTAGGCTCAAGCATGCCTTCCATTGCACTCTTCACCTCTTCAATTGCGTTGTAAATAATGGAATACATCTTGATTTCTATCCCTGCATTTTCAGCCAGTTTTGAAGCCTGAAGTGAAGGACGAACATTAAAGGCAATTACGATAGCATCAGAAGCTTCTGCCAGTACAATATCACTTTCGTTGATCTGACCTACTCCTTTATGAATAACGCTGACCAAAATTTCAGGAGTGGAAAGTTTCTGTAGTGAATCACTCAATGCTTCCACAGATCCATCCACATCACCTTTGATGATAATTTTCAATTCTTTGAAATTACCCAGTGCCAGGCGTCGTCCAATCTCATCAAGCGTAATATGTTTCTTAGCCCGCATGCCCTGTTCTCTTAATATCTGTGCACGACGATTTGCTATTCCTTTAGCTTCTGATTCATCTTCATACACTTTGAATTTTTCACCCGCCTGCGGAGCTCCATTCAAACCTAAAATAACAGCAGGTGCTGAGGGACCAGCTGCTTCTTCTTTTTTGTTTCTTTCATTGAACATGGCCTTCACACGTCCGTAGTACTGACCACTCACTACCAGGTCTCCGGAGTTTAATGTTCCGTTTTCCACTAATAAAGTAGCTACATAGCCGCGGCCCTTGTCCAACGTTGCTTCAATAATAGTTCCTGTAGCTTCACGTTCCGGATTCGCTTTCAGATCCAATAATTCTGCTTCTAACAATATTTTCTCTAAAAGCTTATCTATATTTAAACCGCTCTTGGCAGCGATTTCCTGGTTTTGGAACTTGCCTCCCCATTCCTCCACTAAAATATTCATTTGAGATAGCTGCTCATATATTTTAGTAGGGTTAGCTCCATCCTTATCTATCTTATTAATGGCAAAAATCATTGGAACATTGGCCGCCTGTGCGTGGCTGATTGCCTCACGGGTCTGTGGCATCACTGCATCGTCAGCAGCAATTACAATAACTGCTATATCTGTAACTTTTGCTCCCCTTGCCCTCATAGCCGTAAATGCTTCGTGACCCGGCGTATCCAAAAAAGTAATTTCCTTTCCACTGGCAAGTTCTACCTGGTAGGCGCCGATATGTTGGGTAATACCACCGGCCTCACCTGCTACCACATTTGCACTGCGGATATAGTCCAGAAGTGAAGTTTTACCATGATCTACGTGACCCATGATCGTTACAATGGGAGATCGGTGTTGCAATTCATTTTCATCATCATATTCTTCTTCCTCTTCTTCCATCTCCATTTGCCTCTCCATATTGATAAACTCAACATCGAAACCAAATTCACTGGACACCAATTCTATTACTTCGGCATCTAAACGCTGGTTAATAGAAACCATGATGCCCAAACTCATACACTTGCTGATCACTTCCGCAAAACTTACATCCATCAGGTTGGCCAGTTCGCTAACACTGATAAATTCTGTAACCTGCAATTTATTGTCGCTGGTTGCTTCGCCCATGGCATCAGCAAGACCCTGCCTTTTTTCCCGGCGAATTTTTGCTTTCGATCCTTTTCCTTTGCCACCGCCACCGGATAGTTTAGCCTGCGTTTCCCTGATCTTTTCCTGGATCGCTTTTTCATCGATCAGTTTATCTTCCCTGCGAACAATAGGTCGGCGAACACCGCCACCTGAACTTCCTGTTCTACCACGCTGGTCTGCACCACCGCGGTTAAAACCGCCGCCCGGTCCTCCGCCCGGTCTTCTGTCGCCACCGCGGCTCTGGTTCTGGTTGGTATCAGGTCTTACTTCTTTTTTCTCTATAGGAATGCGTTTGCGTTTGCGACGCTCATCTTTAACCGGCCTTGTATCATTGCTAACAGGCAAATCAATTTTTCCCAATATCCGGGGACCTTCAATTTTTTCCGCCTTAATATTTGTAATGACAGCCGCCTCATCCTCGGTTGCCGGCTCTTCTTTTGTATCCGGTATTTCTTCTGGTTCTTTTGCCTTCTTTTCTTCTTTTTCTGCAGTTCCTTTTTTTGGAGTTTCGCTACGGGCAGGTTTTTCTTTTTCTTCCAATTTTTCTTCTGCCGCCGGCGTTTCGGCTACCTGGTCTGCTTTTTTCTTTATTACCTTTTTTGGCCTTGTTGAAGAATCAAT
>JBGTNK010000206.1:0-3436 GCA_041743125.1 Chitinophagaceae bacterium | reverse complement strand
TTGAACTGTCCGTCTTTATCATTGTCTGTTCCTTCACGCATTAATTTGTACTTTCCTTTTTCACCTTTCGTCAGGTCTGCTTTTATCAATACTCTGTCATCGTCAGGATTTATCCTGTATTCACCAATCGGCGATTCAATTCGTAGCCAGGTGATCTTTCCATTTCCATCCAGGTCATCATAGCCATCTTCATTTAGTTTCCCATCGCGATCATCATCTGTTGGGGAGGCATTGCCTTCTCTTTCATATTTCAGTGAAGCAAAATATTGTTCCATTGCATCCGGGCTCATATTTGGAAATATATAAAAGGTAGTTTTATCCAGTAATTTCTTAATGCTGTCGGTTTGACTTGCCGGCAAAAGTTTCTCAGCAAAACCGATGGCTAATTCTGTACCAAGGAGGTGGCTGCCCTCCACACCTCCCACAACAGCTATGCCCGGTTTTGATGCTGTATTTCCGTTGCCGATGGTCATCATCCAGATATCCTTTCCACCAATTGTTTTTGTAATACTTTTTAGCTTGGTGAGTTGTGGATATTTTTTGGCAATTGAATTGAGCCTGCCTGTTTGTTGTACAAAGTTGCTATAATCAGTTTGTGAAAAAAGGGGTGAGGTTATAAACAAAAAGTAACAGGAAGCAGCCAGGATTTTTTTTATCATGCAATAATGGTTTGAAAAATAAAAATAGATAAAGATAGGAAGCTTATGTTCTTACGATTTAATTATAGAAAATAAAATACCTCCTTCTGAATTCAAACAGGGTTTGTGCCTGAAATTTTTTAATAGTAAGATCACTGGTGTAACGAATTATACTAAAAAGACCAGTAGGATAACACGCAATAATGCTCATTTACCTTATTCATCTTACAAAACTACCTTAAACAAAACGGTTCCTCCTTTATCGTCATCTGCAACCAGCACAAGGTGCATTTCATTCTTATCTTCTGAAAGAATACAAACCGATTCTATTTTTTCTCCTTTGAACCGGATATCCATTTGTTCCAGGTCAATGATACGATCCGGGTTAATGGCACTTAATCTCCTTTTGGATGAGATATCATTGATGATCCATAAATAACTTTTTCCAATGCTGCCATCCTCATAACTATTTGCTGTGTTTTCTGTGGATACAGTAAGCAGCAACTTGTCCGTTTTAGCCGAATATTCAAGACCAGAAATTCCGCTAAAAAAAGAAGTATCCGGATTGGTTCCAGCCTTTACCATTCTGATTGCCGAAGTTCCCTGGCTTTCCCAAAACCGGTGTGTTGTAAAAATCAAATAATTCCTGGGAAAACCTTTGTTCCCCCGGCTTGCTAATACTATCCCCGCGGGAATTGAAACAGCACCTTCAATATTCAAATCACGGATCCCATCAATTCTCAGGCGGTTATAAAATGTATCTAAAGAGTATATTGTTTTTTCAGTTGTATGCGTATTTATGATCAGGCATGAATCTCTGTAAGGCGAAAGAGAGCCTGACCCGGTAAGAAAAAAATATGGTTCCTCATTTTTATTGAAGATTGCTATTGATTCAATATCGGCTTTGGTTTCTTTGGGAATTCTTTTTTGTAACATGGGAAAAACAACAATACTGTCCCTTACATTAAAATCGGAATCTGTTTTCATAATAAAAGAAGCATCATCTCCTGCTATATAAATTTTGTCATCATAAAAGGCAAGTCCCGATCCGGAAGGAAAATCAACAAGCCTCTTAATTTGTATCAGTTTCAACTCTTTTCCCCTGCAGGAAAATAAAAACACAAATAGCAGCAGGGCAAAGAATAACTTTTTAATTGTTGGAAAAATTTTTTGGACTTGTTTCATGCCAATTTTATTCGGTACAATTTAAACAATCAGAATGATTAACGACCTTAAAAAGGTGGCGTCCTAAAGCCATTGAAAAAAACAAAAAGGGTTTTATTTTAGATTACAAAATTTATTATGCTATACCCTTGATACCTTAACCATAAAATTGTAAAATCAATCCACTTCTATAATAAAAAAATCACCTGCTTTAATTACTTTCATTAATCCATATTAGTACAGCTTCCTTATCTTTGCGCGGGCAGGTCTTACACGACCAGCTCCTGCTGAACCCTCCCAGGGCCGGAAGGCAGCAAGAGTAAGTGGTTGAGCGGTGCGATGTGAGTAGCCTGCCTTTTTTAAAATATTAAATAATGAGCCAATTGTGAAAACAAATTTCTGATTGGCTCATTAATTTTTTTCTTTTTTGCATCAAATTATTTGTATGAAATTTTTTATTGATACAGCCAACCTGGCACAAATTAAAGAAGCAAATGAATTGGGAATTTTGGATGGCGTAACCACCAACCCTTCCTTAATGGCCAAAGAAGGTATCAAAGGTCAGGAGGCGGTCATCAATCATTACAAAGCCATCTGTGAAATTGTAAGTGGTGATATCAGTGCCGAAGTTATATCCACAGAGTTTAGCACCATAGTGGAAGAAGGAAAAAAATTAGCAGCCATTCATCCCAACATTGTAGTAAAGGTGCCTATGATCAAGGACGGGGTAAAGGCAATAAAATGGTTTACAGATAATGGTATCCGCACAAACTGTACCCTGGTTTTTTCGGCCGGGCAGGCTATACTGGCAGCAAAAGCAGGCGCCGCATATGTATCTCCTTTTATTGGACGCATTGATGATAGTAGTTGGGACGGTGTTGAATTGATAGCCCAGATAGCGCAGATATATCATCTGCAGGGATATAAAACCGAAATACTGGCTGCATCTATACGCAGTGCATTACATATTGTGAAATGCGCGGAGGCGGGTGCAGATGTTTGTACATGTCCGCTGGAATCTATTTTGGGATTGCTTAAACATCCATTAACAGACATTGGTCTGGCTAAATTTTTGGAAGATGCAAAAAAGACCATCTGATCATATCCATTAACCTTCTTCAGTTAATTCGTAAAGTTAGTATTGCTGGCTCCATAACTCAATTCTCCCAGGTAAATAATCGTATTTTCCCCGGATAAATACCCATCCGGATGGATAAATTCCTAAAATTTCTACTTAGTCCCTCTTTGACTCTCATGCATTTGTAATATCAATACGTATTTCTCGTTTTAGATAACAGTATTTTGAAATGTTTATTTATTCTTTCCTAAAAAGTGTAAGCGTCGATTTAGGGAATAAGGGTTTACATATATTAGTTAATCCACCGCATCGTTTAGTTTTTTGATCCTGGATAAGAATAAATTGATACTGCAGAATGCTGAGCAACAGCAGCCATCGTAATAATACTACAGAAAATACGGTAATTTTTGCGAATAATTGCGCAGGAAAGTTGCAAGTAATAAATCTGAGTATTATGTTTGTCGCTAAATCGAACCCTAAGAAAAAAATAAATCCGACCATGAATCAAGCCACACCCGGTAAATTCTTTACCAGCTTGTTTTGATTTTCCAAGTCG
>JBGTNK010000205.1:0-1806 GCA_041743125.1 Chitinophagaceae bacterium | reverse complement strand
CTCAGTTTGTCAGACATGATGTTAAGGGAGCTGGATAAGGAGGTCAGCTCATCATTCCGGTTATCCTTTACAATGCTGAAATCTCCGGAAGAAATATTTTCGGCCAGCTTCACCATCGACGCTATCCTTTTTGAGATCAGGGTAACTATGTAAATGGCACTGCCTATACCTATCATTAACGTAAGCGTTAAAAATATTAATGAAAAGGTATGTGTTGTTTCGATTGAGGAGATCAGGAGGCTGCCATGAATATCTCTCCTGGTGTATTCGCTTTTATCAAATATTATAAACTTTTGTGTTATTTCATCATTTAGTTTTCTGCCCACCTGCTTCTTTAGCTTGTTTTCAAAAAGCCGTGTATAAGCACTGCCTGAACCATCCGTGGCAGACAATCTTTTTTTTGAATTAATTAAAGAATCCGCATAGTCAATCCATCTTACATGCAGTAAATGAATAGAATCAAGGATGGTTAATTGCCCCGGATTCTTTTCTATCAGTTTCTTTTGTTCATTCACAGAACCGGAACATTATTGATGCCATTATAATACGGATCAAGAAAAGTAGAATCATCTGTGAGCAAATATCCCCTGAATGCACTTTGCATTTCAATTATAGACTTATGGATTATATTTGAATTTCTGATCACCGCTTCTGATTCTGAAATAAAATGGGTGTTTTTTTCAACTTTTAGAGACAACAGGTAATTGGTATAAGAATCCGCGATAGACAGCAGGGTAATTATTGAAAAGGCTAATAATATTTGGGTTGATAATTTCATGTGAGCATCCTGAATTAAATGGACCCTGCCGGCGGATATGAAACAAAAATTTATTTACAATCGGAAGCCGGTATAATAATTAATTCAATAAATAAATAAGGCAGGCAAAAATAAGAAAGTTGAACCAGCGGCAGCACCCTTTCACGGCACTTGCTTTATAATAATGACAGAATTTTCTTCTGAAGGAATTCTCAAATTATAATTTAGCAGATATAAACCTGGCCTGCTCCTGGTAAGGTTTTGTTCTTATCTTTATTCAGAGACTTTTTGCTTATTAATTAGCGGTTTATGTCAAACTGGAAAATCAAACTTTCTCTATACCTCAATTATTTTGTTTTTGCCATACTACTTAACAGCGTGGGCATCCTTATTCAAAAATCCATTAATACCTATCATGTTGATGAAATAAAGGCAAGTTCACTGGAGGCTTTTAAGGACCTGTCCATAGCTTTTGTTTCGTTCCTGGTAGGAGCATTTTTGCCAAGGCTGGGTTATAAAAAGGGCATGCTTATTTCACTGGCATTAGTTTTTGTTGGATGTATCGGGATGTATTATGGTAATTCATTTACATCCGTGCGGATACTTTTTGCCTGTGTAGGAATTTCATTTGCCATTATTAAAGTTTCTGTTTATTCTCTTATAGGCATTATTACTCATTCGGATAAAGAGCATAAAAGTGTACTGAGTTCCATTGAAAGTTTTTTTATGATAGGTATTGCCACCGGGTTTATAATATTCCCTTTGTTTTATAGTGATACGGATCCGGATGCCTGGCTGCGCATTTACCTTTTACTGGCGGGCCTGGTGGCTATTTCATTCATTATCCTCGCTTTATCCGACTTCCGTTTAAATTATGAAATACCGGGAACAAGCATAAAGAATGATTTTATTGAAATGATAAAATTGATGAGGCGGCCCTTGGTTCTTGTGTTTGCCATAGCTGCTTTTATGTATGTGATGACGGAGCAAGGCATCATGAGCTGGTTGCCCACTTTTAATGAACGGGTGCTGCATCTTCCTGAAAAAAC
>JBGTNK010000204.1:0-1632 GCA_041743125.1 Chitinophagaceae bacterium | reverse complement strand
GGCATTCTGTCCGGAAGTTATCCTGCTTTCTATCTTTCAGGCTTCAAACCATTGGAAACTTTAAAAGGGAAATTGCAGGGAAAGGTGGGTGAGCTTCTTGTAAGAAAAGGCTTGGTCATATTTCAATTTATAATATCCCTTGTTTTGATCGTATCTGTTTTTATTGTTTACCGGCAAATTGAATATGCTCAAACCAAACCTATTGGGTATGCCAAAGAGAATGTAGTTTATTTCGACATGGAAGGGAAGATATTTGAAAATAAAAAAAATTTCTTTGAGGAATTAAGAAGAGTGCCGGGTGTAGTGCTGGCGGGGGGAATAAATCAGACCCTGATCCGGGAAGATGGTGGCTCATCAACATACGGTGTAGAGTGGCCGGGAAAGATCGAAAGTAAAAATATTGATTTCGACATCAGGACTATTGACGAAAATTTGGTGCAGACGCTTGGTATGCAAATAAAGGAAGGGAAATCTTTTTCAGATAGTTTGGGTAGTAACAATTCTTACCTGTTGCTTAATGAAACTGCAGCAAAGGTTATGGGGCTAAAAGACCCGGTAGGAACCAAAGTAAAATTGTGGGGAGAAGAAAAAACCATACTTGGTGTGATGAAGGATTTTCATACCGCTTCTGTTCACCAGCCCATCTCGCCTTTGGTATTCAGATGTGAGCCAGATGGTGTGCGAATGGCTATGGTTCGCATTCAAGCTGGTTCGGAAAGAAAAGTAATTGATAATCTTACTTCCTTTTATTCAAGAGTAAATCCAGGTTATGCCTTAAGCCTTAACTTCCTGGATGAAACTTTTAAGGCGCAGTATTTAACGGAGGAACGTACCCTTACCCTCGCTAAATATTTTGCTTTCCTGACAATTTTAATTTCCTGTTTAGGCTTATTTGGTTTAGCTGCATTTGATACAGAGCGTCGCACAAAAGAAATCGGTATTCGCAAGGTATTGGGTGCAAATACAAAAAATCTTATTGCACTTTTATCAAAAGACTTTTTAAAACTAGTATGTATAGCCATCATACTTGCATCACCGGTTGCTTATTATTTAATGAACGGGTGGCTGCAGGATTTTGCATACAGGATAGATATCAGCTGGTGGATTTTCATTGCTGCAGGAACGATGGCATTATTAATTGCATTGCTTACCGTAAGCTTCCAGGCCATAAAAGCAGCGATCGCAAACCCGGTAAAATCATTGCGACCAGAGTGAGCAGTGACGAAATCCCGATTATTTCGGGATAAAAAGTTTAAGATCGGAATAGAATAAAATATTATGATGAAAAATTATTTCAAAATTGCTATCCGCAATTTATTTCGCAACAAGACTTTTACCGCAATCAGTATTGGTGGTATTGCCATAGGATTAACTGCTTTTTGGCTGATAGCCTTATATGTAGGAGATGAAATGAGCTATGACCGTTATCATGAAAATGCTGACAGGATAGTTCGTGTGGCTCAACATGCCCGCTGGGAAGGTGGCAATATAAGCCAGGCTACCAGTTCAGCTCCTTTTGCTCAATCATTGCAAGCGGAATTTCCGGAAATACTGGAAGCAACAAGAATTTTTCCTGAAGGCGGGGGTATTATAAAACATGGAGAAAAAACTTTGACGGCTGACGATATTTTC
>JBGTNK010000203.1:0-3864 GCA_041743125.1 Chitinophagaceae bacterium | reverse complement strand
ATAATTAATTACTTCCAAAAACTTTTTTCAGGATCTCTGAGGCTCTTGCTGCCGGGTTAGCCCGGATATTTGCTTCTTCTTTGGCTACCTGGTCAAACAATGCATCTACTGCCTTTCCTACCACAAATGATGTAAGATCGGGATCAACTTTTCTAAAGGTAGTAGGAAAATTATTGTACCTGGTTACTATGTCCCCGTAATATTTGGTTGCATCTACTTTATCCAACGAGGATTGTACAGAAGGCTTAAAGGCCGCTGTTAATTTCTCTGTTGTTTTTTGTTTAAAATATTGCGTAGCGCCATCTTTTGGACCCCTTAATATATTCATGGCATCTGTAATGGTCATCTCTTTAATAGCATCCACAAAAATAGGCTTGGCAAAAGCGACCGCATCTTCCGCACCCCGGTTAATGGCAAGAATGGCTTTATCCACCTGGGCTCCCATACCGGCGCCTCTTAAAGTGGATTCTATCTTTTGAGCATCGGGCGGTAGTAATACTTTGTAAATTTCACTGCCAAAAAAACCATCTGTTTTATTCAGGTTCAGCACTGCATTAGTGACACCCTGGGTTAGTGCTTCTTTTATACCTTGTCCGGCTTCAGCCTCAGAAACGCCTGAACCTGAGACCTTGGAAAGTACTTTTGGTAGTTTAAACTGGGAATAAGAGGTAGCTGGCAAAAGGGTAAATAAAACAGCAATTGCGATTAAAAAGGTCTTCATTATAAGTTATTAGGTTTAAAAATAAGGGTCAAATTAACCGTTGAAGCTGACATATGCAACTATAGCACCTTTCTTTGACGATAGTTTAAGAGTTTTAGTGTGCAGGCGGGAATTTTTCTTTTATTCCGCGGTATTTAGTTCAAAATCCTCATTTGGGATTATTAAAACTAATGATTGGATATTTAGGTTTATAATTACGATTTATTGCGTTAAGTCAACTGTACTGTCATCAGATTTTTAACAGTTAAAGTTTCAATGCCTCCTTTCTGCGGGCAATCCTTTCCCGGATAATCCGAAAGAACCGAGCCCTTTCCTTTTCACTGACAGCACTGATAAGAGTTGATCGTTTCATCTGGTTTTGAATATGACTATACATGTTCTCATTAAATGCCATATCCCTGGTGAGCATAAAATTAATAGTGGTGTGAGCTATATAGGAAAGCTTTACACCATCCAGAACGGCCAGCATGTTATTATCGCCCAGCAGTACTTCATTAAAATACATCCGGAATTTTCCCTTTGGTTTCTCATCAGGGTCATCATAGTCAAATTTATACCCACGGGAAGCCTGCTTTTCAAGGTGATTCCATAATTTCTCCACCGATTCATATAATAAGTAAACATCACTATCCGACTCAAATACTCCGCAATCGCGATAAAATTCTATCTGGCGAAAAATGATGTTCATGCTTTCCATATTCCATATCTCTACGCTGGGTATCTGGTTGTAGAGACTGAGTGCTTTTTGATCAATAGCAAATAATTCATCCGGATAGTCGGAGAATCTGAACTTTTTTTTCTCAAATTCAGGGAATTGAAAATAAGTTTTCAGCCAAAAGAACCATTTAAAAGTTGCAATTTCTCTAAAAACAAAATGATGAAAAATCGGCATATCCTTGCAACAATAATAAAATTCCTTTTCTTTAAACCCGTTCATATAAGCAAGGTTTTGTACCAGGCTGGTTATGTATTCTTCAAAACGAAAGTTTTTTTTATCAATAAATTTTCCCTGGAATAAAAAGCCGCTGTAATCAATATTCATTAATTGATCCAAAGAGATTTTATAATGGGTAGCAATTTTATATAATTCGTCAAACGTAACTGCTTTTTCACCACGCATCCGGCGGTAAGCGCTGTCCGTGCTTATTTCCAACAGGGCGGCAATTTCATCTGCAACTGAGGCATCCGTTACCAACCGGCCTTTAACCACCTGAAACAATTGTTGCTGTAATTCATTTTCACCCATTTTGTCTTGGTTTTAAGAGAGATTTTTTTTGCGTTCCGTTATTTTATTTAATAAAATGCCAAAGAAAATATTTCTTTGCTTTTCACTCGAGGCGCTTAATATGGTTGATCTTTTTAGTAACATTTGGAGATCGTTGTAACAAAAATTACAAAAAACTTCATCCCTTGTTGTTAAATAATTTAGGGCATCATAATTAATTAAGACGGTTTTTTGGTTATCCGTGACGATCAATATTGTATTATCGCCCAGGACACCACGGTTATGGAAAAATGAAAAATTATTTTGCTTCATTTCCGGGCTTTCATCGGGCATAAACTTGCCTCCATAATCCACCTGGTTTTTCAAATGAACAATAGTTTCTTCCAACGCCCCGTAAACTGTTTTTATATCTGCCGCTGATGAAAAATAGCCTGAGTCTTTGTATAACTCAATTTGTGAAATAACCGCATTAACACATTCCGTATTCCATATTTCGGTTGATGGCACATTATTGTAGGCCCTGATCAACTGGTGGCTTAGCGCTGCAATTTCGTTTGGAACACAATCAATGGTAAACTTTTTTTTACTAAAGTCAGGGTGCTGAATAGTAGTTTTCATCCAAAAAAAATAACGAAAGGCAATTAAGGGCAGGTAATAAAAATTATGAAAGATGGGTATATCCTTAGTACGGTAAATGATTTCTTTATGAATAAAACCGGCAATGTGATTTGTCTGGCTTATCAGGTCTTTCAGATACTGTTCATAATTATAGTCCTGTGTATTCACCCGTACATTTTGAAAAAGCGTAGCCCCGCTTTGCACATTCAAAATATTATCTAAAGAAAGTTTATAGTGGTTGCAAAGTTTCCGGGCTTCATCCAATACGATGGGTGTTTCTCCCCTGATTCGCCGGTAGGCGCTGTCGCTGCTGATATGAAGAATTTCTGCAACAGAATCTACTACTGAAATATGCGGTGGTAAAAGTTCCTTTATCCGTTGGAAAAGAAATTCATGAGATTGGTAATTTGACATCGCTACAGTAGTTGGTGGCCTTTTTGCAAAAACTGCAAATGCATTACAGTTAAGTTATATCATTTTAAGAGAAGAAGCAATTCCCCTTTGGTCATTAGACGCAATAATTGCAAATCAGGGAAACTCCACAGCAAAATTCAATTATATACCCGCTTTGTGGTATCCTAATTTGGTATCTCAAATAAGCATTATGAAACCGAATATCACCAACCAGGAAATTCTGCTCTTTACCAGCACGCAATTTTCCGACCGGGAACTCTGTGGTCCGGCTGATGAAAATAAAAGGCAGGAAACAAATTCAAATAAGGTAGAACTGGAAAAAGCATGTTGGGCAGGTATGCTTTTCGAAATATTGCCGGAACTGACACCTCATTCTTTATGCGGAAGCAAATTGTTTATTTGGGATATCCTGACTGCCGATCATTTTCTATTGGTTAACCAGGGAACTTATCCGAAACCAATAGAAAGTGAAACCTCGGTTGACCCACACCAGTTTCTCGTCTCTTTTCATTTTAATTAATTCGACAAATAAAACAAACCATTCTTTACCAAAACTTCTAATCATGAAAAAGTTTATATTATCATGGATAGCATTAAACACCCTGGTTCTTGTTTTTTCCCAACCTAATGCTGTTCTTATTTATGGAAAATTGACGGACCAGAACACGGGGGAAGTCATTTTTGGGGCTTCCATTAAATTAAAAGGCCAAAACATAGGAACCTTTAGCGATTCAACCGGAATCTTCCGATTGCCCGTACCCACTCTTCCATCAATTGTTCTAATCTCACATATCAGTTTTGAACCCCGGGAGATCATTGTTGAAAATCAGGCAAGTTTGGTTATCAGCCTGGTTCCTAAAGCTGAAATTTTGGGAGAAGTCAAATT
>JBGTNK010000202.1:0-5921 GCA_041743125.1 Chitinophagaceae bacterium | reverse complement strand
GGAATATCCTCCCGCATTAACTGGAAACGCAATTTGGCTTTACTATCTACTCTTGCTTCTGCAATGAACAACATAGGCAGGGTGTATTGAAATCCAACTACAAACGCTTTCCTGTTTTTTTGATTACTGAGCTGTCCTAATATATTTTTTTCGGATTCGTTTCTTTCTTTGTTGTAATGATAATCAAATCCAATAAAAGGGAGGAACCATTGCATTCTTCCCAGGTATCTGCCGAAATAGGTTTCACTCTCATAACCATGATGCGATTTCAATCCTAATCTCCATTCTGTAGAAAGCCGATAGCGGGTATTAGCCAGCATCAGTTCTCCGTCACTGCCATTACTTTCAAGGCCGATTGAACCCATTGGATGAAACATCCTGTCGTCTTTGAAAAATTTTCGTTGCGCATATCCGGGGTTTGGAATTTGCGGATTGAGAGGTGAATTTTCATAGCTAAACACTTTACCCATTCCGCTCATCATATGATAGAGGATATGACAATGAAAAAACCAGTCGCCACCTGGTTCTGAGGCTGCAAATTCGATGGTATCTCTTTCCATTGGCATGATGTCAATAATATTCTTCATAGGCGCATGTTCGTCCTGGCCATTCAATAACCTGAAATCATGTCCATGTAAATGCATCGGGTGCCGCATCATGCTATTGTTAAAAATAATGATCCTTAAATTTTCTCCTTTCTTAATCATTATTTTGTCACTTTCAGAAATGGTCTTATTATCCAGCGTCCATACATAACGATTCATATTTCCCGTGAGCTCAAATTTTAATTCTCTTAACGGGCCAGGTGGTAAGACTGTATTTTGCGGATGGCGAAGCATGCCATAATTCAGTGTCGTGATATCAGCACTGGCATTTCCCATATTCATATCCTGCATTTCTTTGTTATCCCCCATCTGCATGTTACTCATGTTATGCATATCATGACCCTGCATGCTTTCTTTTTCACTTGCAGCTTTCTTTTTTTCTTCACCCGTTATTTCAGGATACATTACGGTATTCATATCCATCACCTGGTTTTGCATTTTCATTCCTTTCATTTCAATCATATTTCCCTGCATGTCCATCATTTCATTCATCATCTTCATGCCCGCAAAATATTTTAAACGACCTAGTGGCGAAGCCAGTTGTTTAATGCCGTTTCCCAACCATAAAGAAGCCGATTTGGTCCTGTCTTCTGATGTAGCCAGAAATTCAAATGCCGTACTGTCCGCAGGAAGAGTAACCACCACATCATAGGTTTCCGATACAGCGATAATCAGCCTGTCCACTTCTACTGGTTCCACATCATTACCATCAGAGGCAACCACAGTGATCTTTCCACCGGCCCATGTGAGCCAGAAATTGGTAGAGCCTCCTCCATTAGCTATACGTAGCCTTACCTTGTCTCTTCCTTTAAATTCTGAATATTCTTTTTGATTTTCTCCATTCATTAAAAATTGGTCATAGTAGATGTCGCTGACATCCATTGCCGTCATCCGCTTCCATTCATTGTTCACTTTTGTTTTAAAGTGTCCCTTTCGGATAGCTTCGGAATAGCTTTGTGTGGCTTTTTTTTGAATAGCAAACCAATCCGTTGCTGCATGCAGGCTTCTGTCAATTTCTTTTGGATTCATATCCGCCCATTCACTGAGTACAACCGGTATGCTGGGAATATCCCATTCTTCCCGTTTGTTCATTATAAAAGCCCCATACATTCCTATTTGTTCCTGCAAGCCTGTGTGGCTATGATACCAGTGTGTACCATGCTGAACAATAGGAAATTTGTATACATAAGTAGAACCGGGTTCTATCGGCATCTGCGTCAGATACGGTACTCCGTCAAATTGGTTTGGTAAAAAGAGTCCATGCCAGTGAAGAGAAGTTTCTTCCTTTAGTTGATTATGCACATATATTTCCGCTGTATCACCTTCAGTAAAGGTAAGAGTGGGCATAGGAATTTGTCCGTTAACCGCTATGGCCCTTTTTGATTTTCCTGTAAAATTTACAATAGTATCATGAACATAAAGATCATAACGAACGGTACGCGGAGGTTGTGTTGCTTTTATTTTATTTATAGGTCCTAACGACGCTTTGGCTTTTCTTATTTTCTCCATCAGCTCCTTATCGCCTCCCATTTGCATGCCGTCCATTCCTCCCTCTTTTTTGTCGTCCATGTTCATAGATTTTTCCATTACCAGTTTCATTCCGCACTTCGGACAATTTCCCGGCTTATCAGAACGAATATCCGGATGCATAGGACAAGTATAAAAAGCAGGGTCTGTATGATCTTTATGTTGGTTTGCATTTAAAGAATCATTCATCCTCATATTTTCTGCATGCTGGTGCGCAGGCGATTCCGTCATTTTCATTTCCTTCTTTTTTTTGACCGGTGCCGGATTTTTCTTTTTTTGTTGTTTTTCGGGAACAAGTTGCATACCGCATTTGGGGCAGGATCCGGGTTTAGAGGAATGGATTTCCGGATGCATGGGACAGGTATAACTTTTTGCCTGTTGGGCAAATGCAAATGAATTCACAGACAAAGCGAATATTATAAAAAAGAAATTTTTCATTTGTTTATTTTATGTTTTTTTTAGCCAAAAGGAATTCGCTATTCATTTTAGTAGTTTATTTTTTTACGGATAACATACTTGCATTTATTGCTACAATTACTGTGCTTAATGTCATTAATACGGCACCTGCTGCCGGGCTTAATATAATTCCCTGGTTAAATAATATTCCTGCAGCTAAGGGAAGAGCAACCACATTGTACCCGGTGGCCCATATTAAATTCTGAATCATTTTCCTGTAAGTCGCTTTGCCGAACAAAACCAGGTTCACTACATCTTTTGGATTACTGTTCACCAAAACGATACCGGCCGTTTCAGCGGCTATATCACTTCCGCTGCCGACCGCAATACCAATATCGGCCTGCGCCAGGGCGGGAGCATCGTTGACTCCATCACCTGTCATAGCAACAAACTCTCCCTTGCTTTGCAGTTCCTTTATCTTTTCTAATTTTTGATGAGGTAATACTTCGGAATAAAATTGGTCCAACCCCAGCATTTTACTTACTTCAGCCGCCACTTTATTATTATCCCCGGTAAGTAAGATGGATTTAATATTGTTTTCTTTCAATGTTTGAATGGCGTCTGCCGATTCCGGTCTGAGTTCATCAGATAATGCAATATACCCAGCCAGGCTCCCATTAATAATTACGAATACAATAGTAGCAATTTCACTTGCTTTAAATTCCCCGGGCAGGATGAGATTATTATCTTTTAAATACCCGGGGCTAACTACTGCAATCTTTTTTCCTTCCACAATAGCTTCAACTCCTTTACCCGTAATGGCATTGAAATTTTCTGCAACAGGAATATTGATGGAAGATTCCTTTGCTTTTTGCATAATCCCGGTTGCAATAGGATGTTCTGAATTTTGTTCAAGTGCGGCAGCCAGCCTTATAATCTCTTCCTGGCTTATATTTTTTTGAAAT
Organism: Chitinophagaceae bacterium; assembly: GCA_041743125.1. Taxonomy (GTDB): domain Bacteria; phylum Bacteroidota; class Bacteroidia; order Chitinophagales; family Chitinophagaceae; genus Terrimonas_B. The sequence goes on along the minus strand of JBGTNK010000202.1, from coordinate 2,428 downwards.
GACCCCACATCAGATACTTCAAATTTTCCAACCGTTAGCGTTCCTGTTTTGTCAAATACCATGGTCGTAATCTTCCTGGCATTTTCGAAGGATGTCCTGTTTTTAATGAGCAGTCCATTTTGAGCTGACAATGCAGTTGATTTTGCAACAACAAGAGGTACAGCCAAACCCAGAGCATGAGGGCAGCAAATAACAATAACGGTCACCATTCTTTCCATGGCGAATGAAAGAGATTGTCCTGTTACATACCAATATAAAAAAGTAGATACCCCTGCAAGCAGGGCTATGATTGTTAACCATTTTGCAGCTTTATCCGCCAGTAACTGCGTGTTTGATTTAGAATTCTGAGCGTCCTGCACCAGCTTAATGACCTGGGATAAATAGGAATCAGCGGCACTGTGAGATACGGTAACCCGGATAGCCCCATTTCCATTTATTGATCCTGCTATCACCTTATCTCCTTTTGCTTTTTTTACAGGTTTACTTTCACCTGTCAGCATACTTTCATTCAGGAATGTTTCACCGTCAGCAACAAGACCATCAGCGGCAACTTTTTCTCCGGGTTTTATTAAAATGACATCGCCGGCAATCAATGATTCAGTTTCGACATCCTCTGTTTTATCATGCAAAACCTTATGCGCTTCAGAAGGCATTAGTTGCACCAGCAATTCCAGTTCTCTTGAGGCGCCCGCTACGGATTTCATTTCTATCCAGTGGCCCAATAGCATGATCAGTATCAGCGTTGCCAGTTCCCAAAAAAAATCCATGCCCTTCAAACCAAACACTATCGCCACACTGTAGATGTATGCAACACTGATAGCAAAACCAATCAAAAACATCATACCCGGATTTTTGGCTCGGGCCTCATTTACCAATCCTTTGAGAAATGGCCAGCCACCATACAGGAAAACTATAGTGGATAAAGCAAGTAATATAAAATCAGAACCGGGAAAAGCAATATGGATATTCAACCAATGCTGAATCATTTCTGATAAAAGCATGATAGGAATAGTCAATACCAACACCACATAAAAGCGCTTTTTAAATTCATTGATCATGCCACTATGATCTGTATGCTTTCCTTTATGCCCCGCAGAAGCTTTGCGGGCAATAGGTTCCAGCGTCATACCACATAAAGGACATTTGCCGGGACTATCCTGCACAATTTGCGGGTGCATGGGACAGGTATATTTTGTATGCTGATGATGTGTATCCATGATTTTATTGTTTTTCTTCTAAAAGGGTATTGACCCAATCTATGATACCTTTCTTTTGCACTGATGTGAGCTTTGAATTTTTATGAAGCAGGGTATATGAAAATAATGGCATTTCTCCCGATTTTACCTGTTTACTGATAGATTCCAGTTTGCTCCCCTGCCTTCTCTTTGAGTAATTTCCAAATTCACTAAAATTCAATTCTTTTTTCTCATTCTTAATATGGTTGTCCATAAATAACCTTGCGGGCTGCAGGTAAGCATACCATGGATAACGGGTATTGTTGCTATGGCAATCATAGCAAGAGGCCGCAAATATGGTTCTCACTTCTTCCGGCACTTTATACAGATTAGTTATATGCGAAGGCAATGGCTTCCCACCATCTACATTCCGGGCAGGCTGGTACAATTGCATCAACAAAAAAACGATTAATCCAATTATGGTTATTTTCCTGGCAACCCTTACCCGTCTCATCCTATAATTCCTTTTTTACAGTACCACAGCTTAACATCTTAGAGCCATAATAGGGATTTTTTATTTCCTTGTTTTCGCTTAACCAAACAGCACCTTTCCCATCATTATACATTGGGCAAAAATCCTGGTAGAGCTTTTGGCCGGCAGCAAAGGTTTTTACCAGGTCATTTACATCTTTACTCAGAATAGAAAAATGCTCCCTTTGATGCTCAATTTTGGCAGCATTTGATCCAATATGTTCCGCATGTTCTTTGGCGTCATCAGCCACATCTGTAAATATCTTCTTCTCAGCTGCGGACAAGGCATTTACATCCAGGTTTGCAAAATCCGCAACCATAGCGTCACCTGCGATTGCGGCTGCTTTTGCATCGTCTTTCGTTAACGCATTCTTTATTTTCAAATAATTTTTTACTAAAGGCTCAATTGAAAAACCAGTAACTGAAACCGCCGGGCCAGTGTTTGAAGAGTCCGGAACGGTTTCCATTCCTGACCCATGCTCATGAGTTGATTCTTCAGATGTGCCGGAAACAGATTTATCAGTTTGACTTGATTTTTCACTATTAGAATTACACGCTGCCAGGAAAAACAGCATTGCTATTAAAGAAAGAAATATGTTTTTCATTTTTTGATCGATTTAAATTTGAGAATAAATTTTACTTATAAAGTGGAGTTTTTTTTAAATCCGGATAAAAGGTCATTTACTGATTGTTTCCACTGTATTACCACAGGTCATCATCAT
>JBGTNK010000201.1:0-30339 GCA_041743125.1 Chitinophagaceae bacterium | reverse complement strand
AAAAACGCCCAAAGATGGAGCGGTGATATTTATAAGCAGTTTGAAATAAATGTGAATGCAAGTTAAAACAGGCTTTAAATAAATTGGGTTCGTTACAATCATGCAGTCATTTCATTTCCCATTTTTTTATTCCTGTGCTGCGTCTGGCTTTGATGTTCGGGCAACTGGTTTAGCCTGGCGGATCCTGTAATTGAATGTAAGATTTATTTGCCTTCTCCTGTTTTGGAAGTCACTTTCCGAATAAAAGTTAGCACCACGGGTAATTGATCTTAATCGTCTTGAATTGAAAATGTCCAGTACATTAAAAACAAGCGTTCCTTTTCCTTTTATTATATCTTTACTCATAGACAGGTCAGCATAATATAATGCTTTACGTTTTCCCTGTGCCGTTTTTTGAGGTGCTTCATAATTCGTTCTTAGCTGAACATCAAAATTTCGGGCAAACGTAAATCGTGAAGTTTGCCTCGCAAACCAACTGTATGTTGTGGTTTTATAATCGGGCATTATATTGCTTCCGTCGATATCTGCATGAAAGAAATTAAAATTAAAATCAAGTTTCCACCATTTGTATGGAGTGTACCCACTGGTAAATTCCAGGCCAAATGCCTTCTCCGATAAAAGATTTTCTGTGCGGGTAATAGAATTGCCATCGGCAGCTACTGTTCTGATTCGGTCAATTTTTCCTTTAGTATCCCGGTAATAAATAGCAGAAGTAAAAGATCCTTTGTCAAAAGTTTTAATATGGCCAATTTCCATTACATGGCTAAATTCCGGTTGAAGATCAGGATTGCCGCTGAAAAAATTACGGCTATCTGAAAAGGTGAAAAAGGGACTCAGGTCATTATAAAAGGGTCTTCTTACCCGCCGGCTATAACTTACCATTATGCCATTATCTTCCGGCATATTGAACGTAATGTGTGCACTGGGAAACAGGTTTACATAGTTCCTCGGATTTACCTGCTGTGTTTCTTTTAAAGTCGTTTTTACATCCGTCCATTCTGCCCGAAGGCCCGCCTGGTAGGTTATATTTTTATGTTTATTACCCAATATGCCATAGGCGGCATGAATATTTTCATCATAAACAAAAATGTTATCGAGACCCGGTAATGGAACAAAAGCACCGGCGCTGTTTTGCTGATTCACCACATAATCATTCACCATATTACGAAAGCTACTCCTGAAACCAGTTTCAAATTTTCCATCCTCTCCCAATGGCTTTACGTAGTCAAGCTGGAATAACCAGTGTTTTTCAAATTCATCGTTTTCCGAATTCTGAAGTATGGATTTGGAAACGTCTTCCGTTCCATTTGGTTCAAAATAGTGCTGGGTGAAAACCTGGTAGGAATTTTCCCAATTGTCAATATATTTTATTTCGGCCACCAGTTCTTTTCCTTTTTCAGCAAACGATTTTTTATAGATCAGTGAGTATTCTGAATTGGGTTCAGTTTCATCTTCATCCTGTCCGCGTTTGATAATGCTGGTTAAGTTGGATGCAGTAAATAAATAATCCTGGTATAAAATATCTGTGATCCTTTGTCCTTTACTTCTACGATAGAGGTAAGACCCGGTGAGAACATCTTTTTCCGTGAAATAATAATCCAATCCGCCAAGGATATTATTATTAAGGCCAATAATTCTTCCGTTGGTTTTTTGATTTAGTATAAAGGTTGTGTCGGGCCCATAAACTTCCTGGTATAATGTTCCTCTACCAGGCTGCCTTCGGTAAGCAATTCCATAATTTATAAAAAAGTTTATCTTTTTGTGGCGATAATTAAAATTGGCTGCTGCGCCCAGGTTAGTGGGATAACCTGTCACTAATTCTACCGAGCCATTAAATCCCTGCCGGTTGTCTTTACGCAAAATAATATTGATGATGCCCGCCATACCTTCTGCTTCATAGCGGGCGGAGGGATTGGTAATAATTTCAACGCGGTCAATCATGCTGGCTTGTAATTGTTGCAGGCCACTTCCCCCTTTTATACTGACCAGCCCCGACGGTTTACCGTCAATAAGTATCCGCACATTATCACTACCTCTTAGTTTTACATTGCCTTCAGGATCTACTGATACAGAAGGGATATTGGTTAAGATATCGGAAGCAGATCCTCCTGCATTAGCCAGGTCTTTACCTACATTAAACACTTTTTTATCCAGCATTAATTGCATAGAACTTTTTTCTGCCTGTACAATTACTTCGCGGAGTGTGCCGGCAGAAACAATTAAACTGATCAGGCCAGTATTATGCACAGGTTTTTCTTTTGAAAGTAGAAACTCACCCGTTTTAAAGGGAGAATAGCCCATGAATTCTATTTCCCCATAATAAGAACCCGGCGCTAATTCTATGGAAAAATCCCCTGAATCCGATGCAAGATTGCCGTTAACTAGTTTCTTGTCGGAACTGTTAAAAATGCTGATACTGGCAAATCCCAGCGGAGATGATGATTGAGCATCCTGTACTTTACCTATAACCATTAATTTTTGTGATGACTGACCTGAAATGTTTGCCAGGCAGAAAAGTGAAAAAAAGAAAAAGAAAAAAGGTTTATTTAGTAAGGCGCTAAAGAAATTCTGCAACAACATTAATATTGATTTCGATTATGGTTATAGTTATAGGTAACACCAGGTTAGACACTATTTTTTCAAAATACTGGCGGTTGATTATGATAATTCATGACTAAAAGGGAGGATTTAGTCATTTTCGAATTGCCCATTGTATTTCTTTTTTTTATACAGAGCAACTAGTCCCATTATGGGTCCCACCGCCAGCAGAACATAAATATATTTTGGATTCATTATATCCCTTATCAAATTAAGAAGCTGAATACTGGCGATCGTTACCGAGAAGCCTATACAATTCACAATTGTAAGAGCCGTTCCTTTTGATTCAGCGATTGCATTTTTAGCCACCAAAGTTGAAAGTAAAGGAGAATCAGCAATAACAACCATTCCCCAAAAGATCATAAAACCAATAAAAACAAAACTTGATTCAATTAAAAACAACAAAGGCGAAAAAAGGCAGCATAAGCAGGACAAGAGCAAGGCCCATGAAGCGGTTTTTTTTGGGCCGGAATATTGAGATATGTAGCCTCCCAATATGCAACCCAAAGCTCCGGATCCGATAATAACAAATGCCAGAACCGGGACATTTAAAGGAGCGTCCGGATAAAACGAGATATAGGTGGTAAGCATTACTGGCACAAATGCCCAGAATGCATAATTCTCCCACATATGACCGAAATACCCTAATGCTGCCGACCTAAAATCCCTGTTTCTAAATACTGTAAAAAATGCTGATAGGTCCATTTTCTGACTTTGTTTTCTGTAGGGTCCATCCCGAACTAAAAGCAACATTAAAAAACCTCCCAGGGTGGCAAGAAATGAAGTTGAAATTAATACCAAATTCCACGGAAGGGCGGTGGTCATTCCTCTTAGTAAATGAGGGAAGGCCGTTCCTATAACCAGGGCAGCCACTAAGAAACTAAGCGACTTTCCCAGGCCGTCTTTGTAATAATCAGCAGCGATCTTCATGCCGATAGGATATATTCCGGCAAGGAAAAAACCTGTAAGAAAACGAAAAAGCAATAAGCTTTCCAGGCGGTTGATTTCTAAAATGGTTCCCAGGTTAAACAGTGACCCAAGTATAGAACAAATAAAAAAAACTTTTGATGGAGAGAAACGGTCAGCTATAGTGAAGAGAGCAAAAATCAATGTGCCGGTAATAAATCCAAGCTGCACGGCGGAAGTTAAATGACCCAATGATCTATTATCCAGGTTATAGGTTGCTACAAGGTCGGCCATCACTCCATTGCCGGCAAACCAGAGCGATGTACAGCAAAATTGGGAGAAGACAATAATGGCCAGAATCCAATGGAGAGCTTTCATATGTTTGTAGTACTTTCTTCCGGGTCGTCTGCCAAAAAAGTATAACACCACGCTTCTCCCTCCAAAACCGTTTCGCCATCCTGTCTTGTAATCTTTATTTCTAATTGGGTAACCGGCTTCGATCGATGGACACTTAAAACAGTAGCTTCGGCCGTTATGGTGTCGCCAATAAATACAGGAGCTGTGAATTTCCAGTTTTGACTTAAAAAAACCGTTCCTGGTCCCGGCATATCCATCGCAACCAGGGCGTGAAGCAGACCCGTTGTCAATCCTCCCTGCACAACTAATCGTTTAAATTTTGTTTTTGCCACAAAGGCTTCATCAAAATGCAGTGGATTATAATCCCCGCTAATTCCGGCAAATGCTTTTACATGGTCATTTGTAATTGTAATGGATCGGGATGCTTTTTGGCCAACAGAAATGCTTGTCATTGATTACCCGGGTTGAATATTTAATAAGACCACAGTAAATTTTTACCCGGCATTACCGCTAAAATGAATTAGTGATCCGGGTTGCTGCCAGTTTAATAGCAGAATTGAAGTTAGTATTTTTATAGGCTTTAAAGCAGAGCAGGACTAAGTGTATTAATGGTTTTAATTGGAAAAAGGAAACCTGAAAAAGGCGCATTTAAAAATTTTGTATTTGCACTTATTTCAGGTTCCAGCCTTTAAATTTATTGCCCCTGCCCCCATAAGCCTGGGCTATTTTTTTATCAGGCATGAGCAGCTGTACTTCTCATTTTTTCCTTACTGCTTTCTGGTTCTATATTTTGGTTTACGCTAAACAAATTTTCCGGGTCGTATTTTCTTTTAATATTTGCCAGGCGATCATAGTTATGTTTATAGCTGGCTTTTATTCGGTCCTGTCCTTCATTCATGATGAAGTTTAAATAGGCTCCACCGGCAGAATAAGGATGTAATGCCTCCCAGTACTCTTTGCACCACTTTGTAATTTTATCAGCGTTTACAGCATCAGGGTCTACCCCTACTATTACTCCGGCATATTTAGCATCCCGATAGGCCCATGGAGTATCATCCTTTGCCACCCGGCCTGCAGCTCCGCTCAATGGGTACAAATGCATTTGAGAAAGAGGAGTGGGGATCTTTGATCCAAACTCCAGGTGTTTTGCACTGATTTCCGGTCCCAGATCATTAAAGAAGTCTGCTCTCCAATACCATTGCAGGCCAGGAGGGAATAAACCATCAAATAATGTTTGAACGGAGGGATATGGCATAGTACCTACATGTTCAAATAGCGGCTTCATTTCCAAAATGGGTTTAAAGATTTCAGCAGCTTTATCAGCATCGCCACAGTAACACCAAACGATTCCGCAAAAAGCTTTGTTGTGAAGATGTTCAGGGAATGGAGGTCCGGGAATAACAAGTGTGGCAGCAAAGCCATTCAATTCATCAGGTGCATTATGAATAAACTGATGATACCATTTCATGATTTCGTTTGTTTTTTCTATAGGCCATAAAGTAGGTCCGCCAAAAACAGTTTTTACCGGGTGTGCCTGGAATTTAAAAGATGTTACAATTCCAAAATTTCCGCCACCTCCCCGTATGGCCCAGAACAAGTCAGCATGTTGACCAGCATTGACCGTTACAAAACTTCCGTCAGCCAAAACCATATCCGCTTCCAATAAATTATCGATAGTAAGCCCATATTTTCTTGTCAGGTGACCAACGCCCCCGCCCAGCGTCAATCCTCCTACGCCAGTAGTGGATATAATACCGGCGGGAACAGCCAGGCCGAACGGATGGGTGGCATGATCCACTTCGCCCCACACATTTCCGCCACCTACACGAACCGTTTTTTCCCGGGTATCCACCCTCACAAATTTTATTCCTGACAAATCAATCACCAGGCCGTCATCACACAGGCCCAGGCCACCACCATTATGACCGCCACCTCTTACGGCTATTAATAAATTATTTTCTCTGCCAAAATTTACAGCATTCATTACATCAGCAACATCCACGCATTTAACTATCATGCCGGGATGTTTATTGATCATGGCATTATATACTTTTCGTGTTTCGTCATACTCCGGATTTCCGGGAAGAATGATTTTACCCCTGATTTGTGATGAAAATTCTTCAATAGCTGAAGCATTCAAATCTTTTACTGTAGTTGACATAAGCTTGTATTTTAAAATTTATTTATTTGGCAATGATCATCGTCTTTAGCGACCATAATATTGCCAGTACATCCTTTCTTGATTCTTCGTCCACTTTATGTTTCTCCAGAACCAGCATTATATCATCAATCACATGCATGTATTCTGCAGGGCTTATATTCATGCCCCTGTGTGTTGTAGGCATGTCCCGGCCGGAATAACTAACAGGACCTCCGCTGCCTGCACAAAAAAATTCGATTGTGTGTTTTTTGATCACAGCTAGTCGTTCCGGCTGCTCTTTATAAGGCAAAAACCTGGCGCTGATTAACGGATTATTCATATGTGCTTCTACCGCATCATTTACAATAGCTGTGATACCACTGGTACCTCCGAGCCTTTCAAAAAGAATTTTTGACATAGATAAAAAAGGGCTACGAATTGAATCATGCAGTCATTGCGCAAATAAAGATCTTACCTCAATAAATACTATTTAAATAATTATTGGTTGGTCCAAATTTAATCCACGATAATTCCAATGACTGTAAATTTCAATTCAAATGATTGTAATTTTGATTCATTATACATTAATTTCTGCCAGGCAATTTAATTCGTGGATTTGACCGGAAGATAAAAGGAGGGTAATTGCGAATATCTTTTTTGAAAACATTTGGAAAAATAAGAAGGACTTGTAAAGCCCGTTTCAAAAGCTATTTCGGAAATATTCTTTGTCCCATTTTTGTTTAATAATTCCATTGCTTCATTTAGTCTGTATTCTTTAACAAGGGTATTGGGCGATTTGCCGGTTAGCTGTATTATTTTTCGATATAGCTGAGATTTGCTAAAACCCATAGGTTGACTAAAATCATCCACTTTCAGGTTTGCGTTTGTCCATGTAGATTCTATACAATCCATTAATCGGTTTAAGAAGTTTTCATCTTCCTGCGTAAGCACAAAAACATTTTGTTCTTTAAAAACTGAAGTTGGGTTTTCGCTGTTATAAAGATCTTTGACCTCGTTGGAGAGGATGATATCCCCTTTTACGAGTTTACACATTCGCCTGGCTAATTTTATAGTGTCCTCAAAAATTGATTTTTTTTCAGTTACAGGTACACCGGCGCTTAATCCTGCTTTTAATAGGATCTTTTCATTTTTCAGATCTGCGTTTATCTTCTTAAGATTTGATTGAATTTTAAATGCAGCATCAACGGCATTTGATACGGATTGGAAAGAAACTAAATATTGGTCTTCATTTTGCCTGACCAATTTTCCATTATAGGACGTTATTAAGGTTGTGATCAATTTACTATAGTTTTCCCGCAAAGAATTAACAGGGTTTGAGCCGTTGAGTTTTCGCAATATTACTTTCACTTCAATTACCATGATGGTCCTGAAAGCAGGATCATTAATAATATTCAGGGCTGCATTCTGCGCTTTTTCAGGATCTTCAATTCTTCCCAGAAATGACTCCACTATGCTGGCATCTACTTCTATAATTCTATGCGGTACCTGGCCATGCGCTTTATTATGCATTTCTTTAAGCGTCTTTTTGTTTGGTGCTTCAATTAAGCAGAAGGCAGTTTTTCTTTTATCATCGAACCAATAGGTTAATCCTCTGCATCCAAATTGATCCTGGATTTTTAGATCCTCCTGGTGCAATTGCGCTACATTTTCAGCAGTCACCGTTTCCGATACGTCATGACGGTCCATATAAATCGGCATATGAAAATTGTTTAAGGATTAATCAATTACTGTACGATTTTTTTATCGGGCTTCACAGTGGTTTTGCTTTGTAATTCAATGTTATACTATCCTCTCTAAGTTACTTAAGATGACACAGCTTTCCAAATAGAAGTTACCCTGTTGTGAATCATAAAAATAATTTTTGACCGTGCATATTTATAACAGTGCAGATGAAATTATTTTTTATAAAATCAAATAATTTTTAATACGAGTACACAATCAATACCTGGCTGATTTCCCCGCTTTTGGCATTGAGGATTTTAAAAACTCCCTGATATCATCGTTGCTCTTTTCAAGATCTTGTTTTCTCAGGTACATCATGTGGCCACTGCGGTAGCCTTGCCAGCTTAACCGGTCCTTTAATTTCCCCCCGGGGTCCATCTGCCATAAGCTGTATTTCGCATTGAAATAATCACAGGCGCCATCATAATAACCAGATTGCACCATTACATGAAGGAATGGATTCTGTGCCATCGCCTGTCGCAAGTTCTCACCGGTTTTATCTCCTGTTCGGTCCCAGGGATGTACATTTCCAAACATTAAATATTTAAGATCCGTTTTATAATTCAGTTCATTTCTGATGTACATATTGATAGCAGGTGTAAATGAATGCAACCAGGAAGTGAGCTCCGCATTGAAATCCGGTTTGTCCCCAGCATCTTCACGATCAATTCCCCGGTATCTGGAATCTAACCTACCCACCGTAAAACCTTTCTCCCGTAATAATTCTTTCCAGAAGAAATTAATAGGAACATCCAGGTTATGTTGCAGGATTATTTTTGAGGATAATCCTGAATACCTCGCCATTTTATCTGCTATTATTTTTTTCGTTTCTGCTGGTAAGGAACTGCCTTTGCTCATGGCAGGGATCAATTCATTCAGCGTAAATTCTTCTACTTCCGGAAGCATAGCAGTCAGATCTTTTTGTTGCAATTCGGCCGGTAGCATTTTGTGCTCCCATGCAGTAGCAGCAAAATAAGGAAGGCGTAAAGCGGATTCAACAGGTCCATTTCTCTCTATCCCCAAGGTGGTAGGAGATACAAGGATTACTCCATTTAAATACATCCATTGTGCATTTTGAAGTTCCAGGGCAAGTCCTGATACCCTGGTGGTGCCATAGCTTTCGCCAATCAGGTATTTTGGCGATGCCCATCTGTTAGTACGTGCAACAAATGTATTGATCCATTCGGCCAGGTATTTTATATCGGCCTTTACGCCAAAAAATTTTGTTCCCGGAATATCTTTACTTACCGATCTGGAATAACCCGTATTAACGGGGTTGACAAAAACAATATCTGCAACATCAAGTATGGAATAGGGATTTTCTTTTATACCATAGGGTTGTATGGGATATCCTTCATCGTCTATATTCAGTAGCCGCGGACCCGTATAGGCTATGTGCATCCAAACAGATGCAGAACCCGGGCCTCCATTAAAGGAGATCACTAATGGCCGGGCAGCCCTGTCCCTGATATCAGCCCTTTCATAATAGGTAAAAAATAATCCGGCTATGCATTTTCCTTCTTCATCCCATACCGGCATAGTACCTGTTTCGGCTTTATAGGAAATGCGTTGTCCTTTTATAGTAGTACTATGATTGGTGGTTACCGTTTTATCGGGATTAAAAACAATATTGGGAAGGGATTTATCTTCTTTGATTACCGGATTGCCCGCCTTTTCATTTTGCAGTTCGCCTGCCGGAGATTTTGATTGCGCCATCAACTTCCCATTAGTAAAAAGGATTATAATTATAACGAATACTCTTAACATGGATGATTTTTTTTGTAATTAAATAAAGAAATTAAACCGCACTTTCTTATCGTTCCCCTGCAGATTTAAAGATGTCGTAAAAATGGTAGACAATCAAAAAAAAGATGAGGAGCGGGTTTAGCTTGATTTGATATGCGTCATTATATTCTTATGTCAAAAAAATAAATCAGGTTAACTGGTTCAACTCTTTTATCATGATCAAAAATTCCAATGGCTGCGCAGGAACTCCAAACCGTGGGTCATTGGGGAAGGGGATTCTTTCACTTGTTTGCCTGTATCCTTGTTTTTCATACCACGCTATTAGGTCATGACGGGGAGTAAGGACATACATTAAGATGGATGAACAATTTTTTTCTTTACCGAAAAGTTCTGCTGCTGCTAATAATTTTTTCCCAATGCCATCCCCCTGCAACAGGGGCGAAACGCTTAACATACCCAGGTATAAACCTCGTTCTTGTTTATGCAGGTATACACAGCCGGTAATATCACCGTTCTCCGAAATATGTTTCAGTATTACGGCATCTTGCTTATTCAAAGCAGCAAATAAAGATGGTATATCGGTACGCAATTCACCCTTTAGCAGATCTGCTTCCGTTGTCCATCCTTTTTTAGAAGCTTCACCCCTATAAGCACTGTTGATAAGTGCAACCAATTGCGGAATGTCTGCCGGGGTGGCGGGTATAACAAACATGTCCCAAGATACCACTCGCCGCTAAAATTTATTTAAAACCTTATAACATTTACAATTTTGTTTGGGGAAGAAAACTATTTCGTATTTTAATGGAATAAAATTTAACCAATGAAGAAATATTCTGTCCTGGTCCTCTTAGTCGCTTCGGTGCTGATTTTTGCTTATTGCAGCAGCTCAAAGAAAGCATCAAAAATGGCTACTCCAAAACTGGCGTTTGAAAGCAGTGTTCAAACTATTATTTCAGCTAATTGCAGTCCTTGTCACATTCCGTCCAGGGGAGGCAAGAAAAAGGCATATGATAATTATGCTAATACCAAAGCCGATATAGACAGTATCATTTATCGTATTACACTCAATCCGGGAGATAAAGGATATATGCCTTTCAAAAATGCTAAATTAAGTGACAGTACAATAGCGGTATTCAAACAGTGGAAAGAAGATGGGTTGTTGGAAAAATAGGTTATCGTTTCCTCTCATTTATACTTTCACATTGAGAACATGGTTAGATCCTAAAGGCATGGTCATAGGGTTACAGGCAAGTTACCTGCTTTAATCAGTCCCGTGTCCGATTAAACCTTAAGGCAAAATTAATCCCTACAGGGCGGTTATTACTTTAAATAAGGTTCCTGTATCTTTTAGTTTTCAGAGTCTTAAATTTTTAGCTGGCATTTGTTGTAGTATAAAATCTACGCAGGGCTGGAGCCAACATTTACAATCAAATGATGAGGCGGTCTATTTTTTTCAGGTTGGTGATCATGTTTCTTTACTAAATACAATGTATTCCATTACCATTATTGAAAAATTTGTTTTAATCGTTTCGTATGCGTCAACTTAAGATTGGTAAATCTATCACTAACCGCGAATCAGAAAGTCTTGAAAAATACCTCCAGGAAATTGGAAAGGTTCCCTTATTAACTGCAGAAGAGGAAGTTCAATTAACCATATTAATAAGGCATGGAGATAAAAAGGCCCTTGACAAAATGGTGAAAGCCAATCTGCGATTTGTGGTTTCGGTAGCCAAGCAATACCAGGGGCAGGGCCTGTCCTTACCTGATTTGATCAACGATGGGAATATAGGCTTAATACACTCGGTAGAAAGATTTGATCATACACGTGGATTCAAATTTATTTCTTTTGCCGTTTGGTGGATCAGGCAAAGCATCATAAAAGCAATTGCCGATAATGCCAGGTTGATTCGGCTTCCGCTTAATAAAGTAATAGCGGGTAATCGTATACGGAAAGCTGATTCCCAACTGGAACAGGAATTGGGTAGATCCCCTTCAGCAAATGAACTGGCTGAAGTCTTGAATATGGAAGTCCATGAAATCAACACACATATGACCAGCAAAGGTCAGCATGTAAGCCTGGATTCCCCTTTTTCTGATGAAGAAGATGGTTCCCTGATGGACACTTTGGTAAATCAGAATGCGGAACAGTCGGACAGAAGGTTATACCACGCCCAATCGTTAAAAAAAGAAATTGATCGTTCATTTCAGGTGCTTACGGAAAGACAAAGAATGATGCTTTGCTATTATTATGGAATAGGCTTAGACCATCCTTTAAGCCTTGATGATATAAGCCAGCGTTTCGATGTAACGCCGGAAAGAGTCAGGCAAATAAAAGACAAAGCTCTTTCACGCCTTCGGGAAAGCCAGAATTATAATGTATTAAGAAGCTTTCTTGGAGCGTAAGACCTCAAAGGGTCGCAACCAAATCGTAACTGCAAATGCTTTTCAATCAAAGCAGGAAAGTAAACTGACAAACTGCTATGGACTGAAAATTTTTCTAATTCCAGGTTCCTGTTTTTCAGGTAATCAAAAATAGATCACGCCATATTTTCCATGGAGGGAAAAATATTCTCGAGAATCGTTTTACGGTATTCAAATATTTTTTCAATTTTCTTCCTCACTAATAGTGAATGGGCAATTTTTCCGACCACTCCAAATGGCAGCTGATATTTTACTTCATCTTTCATTAATACACCATTTCTGTATTGGGTAAAATAATGGTTATGTTCCCACAATTTATATGGACCTTTTATTTGCTTGTCGGTGAAATATTTCAATTTTTTCATCTTATCAATCCGGGTCTGCCAATTTAAGGGGATGCCAAAGAGCGGTGTCACTTTGTAATCGATAAGCATTCCTTCAAATATTTCGTCTTTTTTTTCTTCAGTAAGAATTTTAAAGTTGAGTTCAGGAGGCGTTATCAAGGGCAGGTTGTGGGGTGAAGAAAAAAATGCCCACGCTTTGCTGATATCAACGGGCAAAAATTGAGAAGTGGTAAAGTGAAACGAATTCATATTGGTTGTTTAAAAAAGGGGTGATTGAATGGGGAATTAAGGCTGAAAAGAAGTCATTGAATGATTTTGGATGAAGGACAAAATGCATTTTTTAAGATCCGCGTCTCTCAATGTATCCAGTGAGTTTTTTATAAGTACCCTGTCCTCATTAATGGCGTGATGATAGCCCAAAAATTTAGGGGCTTGTGTTTGAATGGTAAACCGGATAAATCTGAGTTCTGTATTTTTGCTGTCTTTCTCAATAGCTCTTTCTAATAACTTTTTCCCGTTTGAGAAATAGCTCATCTTACTAAACGGATTAAATGCATACCGGGCCATTATCATTTTTGCACCGGCTTTATAACCGGCCAGAATGGGATTATTATTTTCATCGAAATCATGGAGCAAAAAAAGAAGTTTTTTGCAGGCTTTTTCATTAATAGCAGCTTCTTCGTACATTTCCCTTACTCTTTCCAGGTTAGGCTCTATTGTGCCTCTGAAGAAAAACGTCACAAAAGAAAGAAGTAATAATGTTTTGATCATACCAATCGTAATTTGTAATAAAACATACTGTTCACCATCAAAGCCAATTTTTGTCCGTTGCTGATCCTGATCCTTTTTGTGAGTAAGTTTTTAGCCGGGAGATTCTTGATTTTTTTAAATAATGAACGGTAATAAACATATGCCAGGTACACACCTCCTTTTGAAGAGGCCGGTAGTTTTTTAATACCCGCCAACGCTTCAGTGAAATCATTTTCTATATCGGCTTCTATCTCTCTTTTAGCCTGGCTTGTGAAGTGGGTAATATCTACATTAGGGAAATAAGTCCGTCCGAGAGTATGGTAATCTGCTTTCAAATCTCTCAGAAAATTCACTTTTTGAAAGGCAGCACCCAATTTCATTGCATAAGGTTTTAATTGCCCGAATAATTGCATATTTCCTTCTGTAAAAACATGAAGACACATCAGTCCCACTACCTCTGCTGAGCCTAATATATAATCCTGATATTTTTTCTCTGAGTATTCTATTTTTTGGAGGTCCATTTCCATACTACCTAAAAAGGCTTCAATGAGAGCCGGGCTTATATTGTATTGGTGAACCACATGCTGGAAAGAATTTAATACGGGATTTAATGAAATGCGATTTTCAATGGCCTCATAGGTGTCCTGCTTAAATTTTTCTAATAAATATTTACGGTCATAATCGTGAAAGCTATCAACAATTTCGTCAGCAAAACGCACATATCCATAAATAGAATAGATTGGATTCTGCATTTTTTTCTCAAGAAAATAAATACCAATTGAAAAGCTGGTGCTGTAGTAATGCGTGGTGATCTTACTGCATTTTACCGACAGTTTATCAAATAGTGACTTCATTTGGTTTACGATTTAGATGTTTTAATAATTGACCGGCTGCTACTTTACCTGATATTATTGCAGGTGGTACTCCCGGCCCGGGAACGGTAAGCTGGCCTGCATAAAAAAGGTTATTGATCTTTTTGTTCCGGATGCTGGGTTTTAAAATGGCGGTTTGCATAAGCGTATTAGCCAGACCGTAAGCATTTCCTTTGTAAGCATTGTAATCCGAGATGAAGTTGCTTACGCAATAACTTTTTTTATAATCTACATGGGCGGCCAGGTTTTCACCAATTTGTTTTTCAAGGCGCTCAATCATTTGTCTGAAATAATGTTCACGCAGTTCTTCATTATCTTGTAATCCTGGGGCAATCGGCATCAGGAGAAAAAGATTTTCATGACCCGCCGGTGCCACAGTGCTATCGGATTTGGAAGGGCAGCTAACGTAAAATAAAGGGCGGGAAGGCCATTGAGGATTTTTATAAATTTCTTTTGAATGTTCAGTGAGGTCTTCTTCAAAAAACAAAGTATGGTGGATTAAAGATTTTATTTTCTTATTAATACCCAAAAAGTAAATAAGGCAGGAGGGTGCAAATGTTTTTTTCTCCCAATATTTTTCATCATAATTTCTATAAGCCGCCGGTAATAATTTTTCTTCTACATGGTGATAATCGGCCGTAGCAATTATAGCTTCGCAGTTTATGCGGGCATTATTTACAATGATGCCGGTTGCTTCATTGTTTTCAATTTCAATTTTTTCTACTGCAGCATTTAAATGGATGGTAGCGCCGTTGGCTTTTGCCAGTGTTGTCATTGCCTCAATAACCTTCCCAAAGCCTCCTTGCGGATACCAGGTTCCTGATTTCAAGCCTGCATAATTCATCAGGCTGTACAAAGCAGGCGTTTCCTCTGGCATGGCACCAAGAAATAGGATAGGAAATTCCATGAGTGCAATCAATTTCGGATCAGAAAAATATTTCCTTACATGCCGGCTGAAAGAGGAAAATACCTGGAGCCGAAATATACCCTTCAACAGGTCTTTATCTGCAAATTCACAAAGAGAAAGCCCAGGTTTATAAACCAGGTTTTCTATGCCTGTCTTGTATTTATATTCGGCTTCTTTCATAAACTTTTTAAGCTGCGCCGCACTACCGGCTTCAATCGATTCAAAAAGTTGACACAATCCATTAAAGTCGGCAGGAATACGCAGCACCTCCTTGTTCCTGAAGATCATTTCAAAAGAAGGATTCAATAATTCCAGCTTATAAAAATCAGCAACTGAATATCCAAAATCATTAAAAAATCGTTCAAACACATCGGGCATCCAGTACCAGCTCGGACCCATATCAAATACGTACCCTTTGTCTGTTTTAAACTGTCTTGCCCTTCCACCACAGGAATCGTTTTTCTCATATATGTGGACATCATGACCCGCAGCCGATAAATATGCTGCTGCACTCAATCCTGAGAAGCCTGAACCTATTATAACGATTTTAGACATTCTTTAATGTTTAAATTATTTTGGTTTAAAGTTTAACAATGAGCTTGATAGTATTTCCTCCAATTGTGCCGGTGATTTTATCCAATTTATTTCCTTACTTATATTTAGCTTACCTAATAGTTCCGGGTTACCAGAGATATGAATCGAAATGGTTCCCCCTTGTTTTTTAAGGGCGGCCAGGTATTTCCGGGAATCTTCGGGAATATTATAATGTACGAGAAAAATCAATAAATGCGACGGCAACGTTTTTGTTAGCGTAATCTCAATAGATTCAAACGGAACATTTGCTCCAAGATAAATAACTTTTTTCCCAAAGGAGCGAATTAAATAACTGGCAAATAAAAGTCCCATTTCATGAAATTCATTTTCCGGTAAAAGCAAGAGCCAGGTATCCTGTCCTGCTTTTGGAGGCGGTAATGAATCAATAGCGGAAAATAATTTTTGCCTGATGATATTACTTATAAAATGCTCGGCAGCTGGTGGAATATTATTAGCCGACCACATCATACCAATACGGATCAAAACAGGTGAAAGAATACGGGTATAGGCTGTTTTAATTCCAAAACGAAGCAGGCATACAGAAAAGATTTTTTCAAAAAGCATTTCGTCAAAGTCCAAGCCTGCTGCGATAAGCTGCGTTATAAAATATTCATCTGTTTCATTAGCGCCGGATTGCAAGTCAATTTGATCCTTCAGGAGTGAGAATAATTTATCATCCGGCATGGCGCATAGCTCTGAGATTTTATAATCTCTGTTCATCAGGCTAACTATGTTCAGCAACCGTCTCAATTGTATATTATCATAATACCGGGTATTTCCTTCTGAACGGTGAGGTTTTAATGCATTATACCGCTGTTCCCAAATCCTGATGGTATGAGCTTTAATTCCTGAAAATTGCTCCAATTGGGAAATGGAAAATAGATCCAACGTGTTTAAATTTAGTGTGAAAATACTTAAACAAAATGAGTTGACCAAAATTAATTGGGGATAGGCTGGTTTGTGGAGGATAATGCAAGCACATAAAAAGAACTTACCAAATTCGTTTGGTCATCAAATAAAAATGCCGGTCGAAAAACCGGCATTTAATTTTTATTATGTGTTTAAGCTCAGGAATCTGCGGGTTTACTTGCCTTCTTTTTATCCATCATATCCTTGTACTTTGTTTGTTGTTCTGGTGTAAAAAACTCAAATAATTTTGCCTGCTTTTCTTTCTTTAATTCCATCTTTTTTCCTTTCTGCGCTTCTTTGCTAAGGTTGGCATCTTTCATTACAGCGTCTATTTTATCTCCGTATTCTTTACTGATCTCGTCATATTTTGCCAGTTGGTCGCCGGTAAAATTTAATTCGGTCTTTACTTTATTATCCCATTCTTTGGGATCTTGTTTCATAGCTTTTTGATCCTGGGCCAGGGCAACACCTGTAATCAAACCACTCATTAAGAGCAGAAGCATTAATTTTTTCATACAACTTAATTTAATTGTTTAAAAATGGTTATCCAGATAGGTAATGAAAAGGGCGGCATTAGGTTGAAAAAAGCGACAATATTTATGCCATAGGAGCCCCGTGGATATCAAAAATTGACAGGAGGTTTTTTTTAAGGATTTGAGTTGGTCCAAATTTAGGGGTCAACAAGTAGTATCCTGTTTTTCCATTTAGCTATTTTGTCTATCATTCGATCCACATTTTTAACGGCATTACCCTTTTTGCAAAACAGGAGTAAATGTAATTACCTTCATAGGAATTTTAATGGTCAATAGCATTTACAAAAATTAAATGTCACCTAAATCAAATGGCATGAAAGAGATAATCAATTGTGCAGCATATGC
Source organism: Chitinophagaceae bacterium (assembly GCA_041743125.1). GTDB lineage: Bacteria > Bacteroidota > Bacteroidia > Chitinophagales > Chitinophagaceae > Terrimonas_B. Next base: position 13,174 of record JBGTNK010000201.1, on the reverse strand, counting down.
CGGTGGACAACGAATCGGGGAGGTTGAATTAAATAATGTGCATGAAGTGCTAAGGGAGGAAGGGAAGTTTGTCTGGATCGGCTTATATGAGCCCTCCGAAGAAATATTAGGAAAGGTGCAGGATGAATTTCACTTACACGACCTGGCAATAGAAGATGCACTCCGGGCACATCAGCGACCGAAAATTGAAATTTATGGAGATTCAATTTTTGTTGTTCTGCGGACCGCCCAGATGAATGAAGCAAGGCATATTGAATTTGGTGAAACCCATTTTTTTGTTGGTATGAATTTTATTGTCAGCATCCGGCATGGATCTTCTGTATCCTATAAGGAAGTAAGGTCCCGTTGTGAAGCCATGCCTGACCTGCTGAGCAAGGGACAAGGATTTGTGTTGTATGCAATAATGGATTTTATAGTTGATACTTATTTTCCTGTAGTGCACGAACTGGAAATGGAGCTCGAAGGGGTGGAGGACAGGGTATTTAAAGAAAAACCCAGCCGCCAAACTACGCAGCATATCTACCAGTTGAAAAGGGAATTGCTGGAAGTAAAAAGAGCCGTGTCTCCATTGGTGGATATATGTAATCGCCTGATGCGGTTTGATATTAAATGTATTTCAAGTGAAACACAACCATATTTCCGCGACATTTATGATCATGCATTCCGCATTAATGAAATGGTGGATAATACCAGGGAACTACTTAATACTGCGCTGGAAGCCAATTTTTCTCTTATTTCTATTTCGCAAAATGATACCTCAAAAAAATTTGCAGGTTGGGCCGCTATCATTGCCGTGCCCACTATGGTTGCCGGTTTTTATGGCATGAATTTTAAATTCATGCCTGAATTGGAATGGCATTACGGTTACTACGCTGTCATTGGCATTACAATCGTGGCTTGTTCATTACTTTATTATTTTTTCCGGAAGTCAGGCTGGTTATAATTAAAAGATTTTTGCTAGAAAATGCATTAATCTCCTGGTTAAAAAACTTCTATCTTATTAATTCAATAAGAAGGTCATCAATAATAAGTATGTTTTCTTCGATATTCAAATGGGTATAATCACTAATTACCGATATTATTCTTTCGCTTTTTATTTCGTTATTGTTAACAGCTATTACATTCATTCCGGCAGCCAGTGCTGACAGGATTCCGTTGTCAGAGTCTTCAAATACCAGGCAATCACCAGGAGCAGTTTCCATTTTCACCGAAGCCTTTATATAGGGCTCCGGGTCAGGCTTTCCGGATTTGACATCCTCCCCGGTTATAGAATATGGTAAATATTTTTGAAGACCATGAAGATCCAGCATTGCCTTTGCTCTTTTTAGAGGCGCACTGGTTACCAAAGCTATTTTGCTAATACTTTCATATAATTCCGGTAAAAAGATACCAGCACCAGCAATTAAAGCAGGCCGCATATTCATATCAAATGCCAGGGCAGCTTCCCCTATTTCTCTTCTCTTTTCTTCTGTTGATTTTTGAAATAATTCCTCTATAGTTTCAATGGTTGTTCTGCCATGAATAAATTTAGGAGCAGTTTCATCCGTAAAGGGAATGTTTTCCACCTTTGCCCATTTTGTCCAGAATTTTTCGATTTCCGAATTGGAGTCTATTATTACCCCATCCATATCAAATGCAATTGCACGGAACCCATAATTTTTCTGCATGATAAACAAAGGAAATTAAATGTAGTTAGTGAATTTAATCCGGACCTATCTGTTATGCTCTTCAAAATGATCACGGGATTAAATTTAGAAAGAAATTTGTTTGTCGATTTATTCATTGATCAACAGAAGAAGGTTTCTTTTCATTCTTTTGGAAAACAGATGCGGTAAGCGGTAGTTCAGCCGGGGGTGTAATTTTTTCTAGTTCCTTCTCCAGAAAATAATTTAAGGCGGTGCGTAAAACGGCGATAGCCGCCAGTTTGCCAATATCATCCCAACTGGGCGCTACAGCGGTTGCAAGTACATCAGCACCCAGAAGTAATTCAAGTGCCAAGGCAACAGAGCGGCCAAACCCTACCCTGATCTGTTCCCTGGTAATCAGCCTGGATGGAATCAGGATTACGCTGATGTAATGGTACAGAACCTTTATCAGTGCCATACCAATGATACCTGCAGCAATAATTTCTACCATGTAACTTAAATAGACTGTTATATTTCTTGCTATTTCTTCCATGCTAATTTTTGAGAGAGGGCTCCTGAGAACAGGAGCCCGTTTAAACCATAAACTAACTGCTATTTGAGAAGGTAAAAGGAAAGGACATTGTTATAAAACTGCCGCATGTTGCAGAATGGTATTGTTCTTTTTGTTCAATACCTCTGCTATAATATGATCTCCTACACGTAACGCATTGGCAGCAATTGTTAGGGCAGGATTGAAGGCGCCACAGCTGGGAAAAAAACTCGCATCTACTACATATAAATTATCCAGGTCATGCGCTTTGCAATTCAGGTCCAGCACTGAGGTTGCGGGATTGTTTCCAAAGCGAAGGGTGCCATTCTGGTGGCTCATGCCACTTACATCCAGATCATAACCGCCCCATTTCACATCTCTGTAGTCCGGGTCCTTTTCTCCCAGCCTTTCAAAAATTTGTTTGAGTTTTTCTTTTAGTTTTTCAAATGCGGTATAATTAGTTCTTGTGTATTCAACTTTAATGGTTCCATCCTTCCTGATGCTAACACGATTTTCAGGGTGGGGGAGGTCCTCTGCAGTAAGCCAGAAATCAATGCTCATTTCCTTTAGTTCCTGGTATGTTTTACCCGGGAAGAGAGATTGCCCCATCCACAAAATGGTATCAGGATCATTTCGTCCCATTAACTGTATTTCGCCGAGGGGAAATTCGCTATCCTCAGCGCTATGATAAAAGTCGGCCAGGCCCAGGCTTTTTTGAAATACACAATCATTTTTCTTTTTGGTAAAAGCAACCAGGCAACCGTTATGATGAAGCATCAAATTCCGGCCCACCTGGTCGGAAGAATTGGCCAATCCGGTTGGGTGTTTTTCACTTGCACTCCGAAGCAAAAGGGCAGCAGAATTGACAGCGCCACAGGCTACAATGATAGTATCACCACTAAAAATGATCTTTTCTCCTTTCACATCAGTGATCACTTTCGTTACCTTATTTCCTGATTCATCCGTTTCCAATCGTTCAACATAGGCTTGAGTTAATAAGGTGACATTTTTATTTTTCAATGCCGGGCGCAGGCACATCACCTGCCCATCCGCTTTGCTATCTGTGAGATCAGGGAAGCCATCAAAGTTTTCTAAAACAACGGGAGACTCTGTTGCTGTATAATCCTGCGGTAACTTTACACCCATTGGCAAGGGGAAAGGACTTAATCCTAAGTTGCATAATTTTTTTTCAAGGTCCAATATAAGTGGCTCATATGGAAGTGGAGGATGGGGATAATCTTCTGCTGCCGGTGGCTCGCTGGGATCCACACCACGTTTGCCATGAACACTGTACAGTTGCTCAGCAGCTGAATAATAGTCTTGCAGGGTTTCGTAATCAAAGGGCCACGCAGGAGACTTGCCTCCATAATGCTGAACTTCTTCAAAATCACTTTCACGAAAACGAAAAAGTGCAGCCCCATACATTTTACTGTTACCACCTACATTGTAATGAATATAGGGTTTAAAAGGTTTATCATCTTTATCATACCACTCTTCTCCCGGCCGGTAGCGACCCTTGGTTACTACTTCATGGGGGTCCCAGTTTTCTTTTTCTTTTGGAATGAATCCGCCTCTTTCAAGTATCAGAATTTTTTTTCCTGCAGTTGCGAGTTTATATGCTATTGTGCTACCACCGCTGCCGGTTCCAATTATAATAATATCGTAATGGTTTGTCATGTACTCTTTTTATTCTTCTACAAAGAAAATGGCTACTTGCCGCCAGCCCTGTCGGCTTTAAGACTCAGAAGAGTTTTTCAATAATTAATAAGCAGAAAAAAGGAAAGGTTGTCATTCCCCTGACAGATTTCGGTGAGCAGACGGATCAAATTTGAAAAAAATAATGTGTATGAAAAAAATTACGATGATCTTGTGCAGCAGTTTATTGATCCATTTTTCACTTCTTGCGCAAAAGCCGGCTACATTTATTCAATCAGGTAAAGCGATAAAAGGGTACGATCCGGTAGCTTATTTTTCAGAAAGTAAACCGGTAAAAGGAAACGACAAATGGGTTTATAACTGGAATAATGCTAATTGGTACTTTTCATCTCCCCAAAACCAGGAGAAGTTTAAAGAAAATCCCGGAAAATATGCGCCGCAGTATGGCGGTTATTGCGCCTATGGCTTATCAAATGGTTACAAGGCACCAACAGATGCAGATGCCTGGACCATTGCAAATGGGAAATTGTATTTGAATTATAGTAAAGAGGTTCGGCTATTATGGAATAAGGAGCGTAAAGAGCGAATTGAAAAAGCCGACAACAACTGGCCGCAAATAAAGGATAAAGAATAATTTTTTTTCTATTTATGGATGCCTGGAGATCCAGACCCTTTATTATTATTATAAAGGGAGGAAACAACTATCTTGTATTTAATAGAAGATTATTTCAAGAAATTAGGATTCATGAACGAAAAAGTAAAAATTGTAGATACACGGATACTATCTGATAATTGGTATACTTTAAAAAAAATTACGTATCAATTTAAAAAAACTAGTGGTGAATGGCAGACCCAGGAAAGGGAAGCCTACGACCGTGGAAATGGAGCTACCATTTTACTTTATAACCTAGAAAAGAAAACGGTTATTCTAACCCGGCAATTCCGTTTGCCCACATATATAAATGGGAACGAAACCGGGATGTTGATTGAAACTTGTGCCGGTTTATTGGACAAAAATGATCCGGAAGAATGCATTCGCCGCGAGACGGAAGAGGAAACAGGATATAAAATTGCCGGTGTGCAAAAAGTATATGAAGCCTATATGTCGCCGGGCTCCGTTACAGAACTCATCTACTTTTTTATTGCGGAATATTCAAATAGTATGAAAATAAATGAAGGTGGCGGAATTGAGCATGAACAAGAGGATATTGAAGTGCTGGAGTTAAGCATTGAAGAGGCTTGCAACATGATTAATGACGGAAGGATAAGAGATGGCAAGACTATTCTATTAATACAATATATCAAACTCAATAAGATCTTATGAACGCAAACCAATCGCTGATGATACTTGTTGCGGGGCCGTATAGAAGCGGAACTAATGATGACCCGGCTTTAATTGAAGCTAACGTAAAAGCGATGACAGATATGGCACTGGAGATATACAATATGGGACACATGCCTGTATTGGGAGAATGGTTTGCGCTGCCGTTGATAGAAGCTGCGGGTTCAAAAGCAGCGGGAGATGAAATTTTCAATATGTTATTTCATCCGGTGGCTGTGAAATTGATTGACCATTGCGATGCAGTTTTAAGAATTGGGGGTGCTTCAGCAGGTGCAGATGAAATGGTAAATACGGGAAGAAAGAAAAATAAAATTATTTTCCTGGATAAAATGGACATTCCTTCTTTAGCGTAGGCAAATTCAATGGGTAGTATCCGTTTTATTGCTTTCAGCATCTCCGCCCTTAAAAATTATTTTCAATTTCAGACTTTTAAATCAGCATTGAATTTATGTTGAGATATTTATTAAGTTTGGAAGCAGTTAAAATGTGATCCGGGCCTAACGATGGTTTTTAAATAAACAAACTAGTGCCATGCAAACAATTCTTTTTTTAGTATTCCTTTTGTGTATCACTTTAGTAAGGCCTCTTCCAACATTTGTTCCGCTGGTCATTGATGATAATATTTCAATAGGCTACGGAATAGCATTGGGTGATGTGGACGGAGATAAAAAGCCGGACATTTTATTAGCAGACAAGAAGCAGTTTGTTTGGTACAGGAATGGAGACTGGAAGCGGTTTGTTATGATTGATAGTTTAACGTTACATGATAATGTATGCATAGCCGCGGAAGACCTGGATGGAGACGGTAAAGTTGAAGTAGCTGTTGGGGCACAATGGAACCCCGGTGAAACATCCGATGTTATGGCTTCCGGCTCGGTACATTATCTTATCCGCCCGGATGATCCTACGCAACTTTGGGAAGCAAAGGAATTGCATCATGAACCAACCGTTCACAGAATGCGCTGGGCAAAATCCGCAGAAGGCGATCCTTACCTGCTTGTTCTTCCGTTACATGGCATAGGGAATAAAAATGGCGAAGGGAACAATGTAAAAATGATCGCTTACAAATTTCCGGGAAATCCAAAACAAGAATGGAAGATGATAGTAGCAGACAACTCCATGCACCTTACTCATAATTTGGATATTGTCCGGGCAAAATCTTCCAACCTAACTGATATTTTTATTGCTGGTAAGGAAGGGGTTAAAATCATTCCGGCATTTGGCAATAGAGATAATAATGGCCAATCCCAAAAGATAGCGGGATTGGAGTATGCGGCTGGTGAAATACGAATTGGGAACCATGGCGAAAAACAACAGTTTATTGCAACCATTGAACCGATGCATGGTGTTGCCGTTGTGGTGTATAAAACCGGTAAAAACTTTATCCGAACCGTTGTGGATGATCAGTTAAAGGAAGGACATGCTTTAGCTACTGCAGATTTACTGGGCATAGGAACCGACCAGGTAGTTGCAGGCTGGAGATCACCCAATGCAGAAAACAAAGTGGGTATTAAAATTTATGTGTCCAGGGATAAAAAGGAAAATGTGTGGGATTCCTTCTGGATCGATGAAAATGGGATTGCCACAGAAGATCTGCAGATACTTGATATGGATGCAGATGGTAAACCTGATATAGTCGCCGCCGGCCGTGCTACAAAGAATCTGAAAATTTATTGGAATAAGTCCGGAAAATGAAAGGTCGGGCTTTAAATAAAATCATTCAAGCTTTAATAATTCGGAAACTCCAATTATTTTATTGCCGTCATTAACTTTTATAATGTATTTCCCGGCAGTTAATTTTTGAAGAAGGAGGTCAATGGTTGACCGACCGGCGGGTTTTGACGTAGTTGATCGTTGCATTACCCGGCCATTCATATCAAAAATCAATATCGTCATTTTGTTTACCGGGTAATCTGTTTCAACAACCAGGTGGGTATTTCCAGAGGAAGGGTTAGGTACTGTTTGCACATTTACAGTTCCATTTCCCTGGCAGGATTGATTCAGCATGACAACAGCTGTGTCAATATAAACAGCAGTAAAACTTGCAACAGCGGTATCTACTATTTGCTTTATGCGGTAAGAAACAGGTCCTTCTTTAACAGCAATTAACCTGTCATTATATTGGTAACTATGGTTATCAAGCAGGGTTCCGGCATCTGCATTGATGGTAGCAATTTTTTTGTATGCAGCATCTGATGCTGATTTACTTTCGATTTCATATTTCATAAAACCCGCATCCTTACTTCTCCAGGTCAAAGTAGCTGTGCAATCATTTATAGAGGCTGATGATGTGGCAAACTCCTTCAGTAAAGTTGCAAAGGCTTTTTTCAGATCAGGAATACCATACCCGATGCGATTATCCGGTGAAGCATAAATACTTCCGGCTTCTTTTATGGCCCGAACGATGCGCATATTATTGTATTCTGGAAATCCCTGCCACAGGCAGGTAGCAAGACCAGCCATATTGGGGCACGCATAGGAAGTGCCGTTACTGGCCTGGATTGTATTGTCAGGAGCTTGTATCATGGCATTTACTCCCACGGAAGCCACATCCGGTTTTACCCGTCCATCTGCTGTTGGTCCATAGCTGGAAAATGAACCTACCATACCCGTTGTGCTTACAGCACCAACTGCTAATATACTATCTCCGTCGGCCGGTGTGGTTATCATACGCCAGTAATCGTTCCCTGAATTACCGGCAGCATTAAGAACAAGCAGTCCTTTTTTAGCTGCCAGGTCTGCTGCTCTTGCAGACATGGTTATGCCGCCATTCAGGTCACTATAGGAATAATCAGGAACAGGATCATTAAAGCCATATCCATAGCCTAAAGACGATGAAATAATATCTGCACCTGAACTGTCCGCTCTTTCTGCACCACATGCCCAGTTAAATTCTTCAATTGGATATTCTGATAATACATCTTCTGTTTTGAACAAGTGAAAACTTGCCTTAGGCGCCTTCCCGATAAATAGTCCGGGAATATTGGCGGCAATAGTAGAAAAACATTGCATACCGTGAGGATGATCCTCAGCAACACTTGCATGACCAAACACAAAATCCCAGGTGCTGAGAACCTGGCTGTTTGTGTTTACACTGTCAAAAGCTTTTAGTGAAGTATAATTGTAAAATCCGCCATCGAGGATTGCGATTTGCATGCCTTGACCACGGAGGCCAATATTGTGCAAGAATTCCCCATTATGAAGACGGATCTCATTGAGTGAATTAGCACCATAATTATAATAATTTGTTTTTACCTGGTCTGGCCTTCTTCCGGTTTTGGGAACAGGCATTATCTCTTCAATGATCTTGTCGCTATCATTAACTCTTCTTGCTGCAACAGGTGAACTGTTTTCAACAAAAGGCAGGGCATTGATCGCAGACAAGGCATTTTGATCGGTGGTCATAACAGTAACTGCATTCAGCCAGCGGGAAATATTTAATACAGTAACATTGGGAATGTTTTGAATCTGCGAAACATAAGCGGATGGCACGGGAAGGTCTGAGCTGTCTATTAAAATGTTGTATCTCGTTCTTCTTTGAATTGCTCTTTGAGAAAGGTAAGGTGCAGGGTTCGCTAAATTGAAGTTTGTGGCGCCTTTATCTTTTATGCGCACAATGTATCTTGAATACTGGGCTTTGGTACTAATGCCCAGTGAGAGAAAGGCCAGCAGTAAAATAATAAACTTATTCATTTGGATGGTTTGCCATCATCAAATTATCCTGTTCAAAAAATCAATTGTGATCGATCATCCACATCTTGATGCCAAATCCCCGGTAATAAGGATTGGGTCCTGATGTATTGGGTTCATATTCTACTATCATATAGTCGCGGAAAACCAAACCAATATTTTTGGCATATTTTTCAACGGCTCTGATTTTTCCCCCGGCCCGGGCTGGCTCCGTAACAGGGAAATTATCGCCATAATTTTCTTCTTCCACCGTCCAAACATCTGTATATGTATTTCCATTAAAATCTTCAGATGGATTGAAGGAATCATAGTTGTATTCCCATTTTTCCATATATCCTGAAAGAGTGAACTTATACGTTTCATAGGGATCGAGGTGTAAATAACTGTTGCCTTTCCAACTATAGCTTTCCCGTAACGGTGCATGTAATTTGATAAACCGGAGATTATCTTCTATTACTTCTATCCTGTCAGCCAGGGGTGTAATAAAATAAGAACCGTCATTCGACCAATTACCTGTGCCATCTGCATTTCGCAGGTAACGGTACACACGAAAAGATGGCCGGCCCAGGTTATCTTTTATTTCTCCATTAATTTCATGTTTTACCTGGTAACTGTGCGTTTCTATATTGCGCTGAAAATTTGTGAAGATCAACGAATCGATACGATAAGTAATATATTTTCCGGTTTGTAGCGGCAGGTAATCGGCTAAAGGTTCGGTAATGAATTCTTCTGTCTTTTCAGTACAGGAAAAAAGGGAAAATAAAAGGAAGGCTAAAAGGCCAAATCGATATCTCATAAATGTTTTTAGTTAATTCAGGGATACAAAACTTTCTTTATTAAAGATATAAAAAGCAACATGTTAGCTGGGAGGTTTTATGCCGGCACTTTTCATAAAAAAAGCGGGATAAATTTTACCCTGCTTTATAACGTATTTTATTTGTCTTTATTGCCTGAGAACCAGTAGCCTGAAGAAGTCTGAAATCAGAATTTAATGGGCAGTGGCCGGAAGTTTATAGACTAAAAAGAATGGATACTCCAATCAAATTTTCATCAAACACCTGATTTCAGGTTCCCTTTCTGAATTATACCTCCTCCAATCACATCGTCCCCTTCATAAAAAACGGCACTTTGACCCGGCGCTATTCCTTTTACGTTCTCATAAAAACGGACTGTAAGGCCAGGCGTTGATTCGCCCGGGTATAGATTAGAAATTGCGCCCTTGTCTTTATAACGGATTTTAGTATTAGCTTCCATACCGGGCGTAATGAAATCATATTTTATCAAATTCAGCCTGCCCACAACCATTTCATTTTGTTCCAGATCTTCTTCATCGCCAAGCATGACTGTATTCGAATCCGGATCAATGCGGGTTACAAAAACAGGTTTGCCAAAAGCGATATCCAAACCCTTTCTTTGACCTATTGTGTAAAAAGGATATCCTTTATGCTGGCCCAAAACTTTACCATGCTTATCAACAAAATTTCCTCCGGCTACTTTTTCTTCCAACCCATCAACCCTGCGTTTGAGGAAACCCCTGTAGTCATTGTCAGGAACAAAACATATTTCGTAACTCTCATTTTTTTTGGCCAGCTCGGGATAGCCATAATCAAACGCCATTTGGCGGATCTCTGTTTTTCGAAAAGGCGCCAGGGGTAATAAGGTTCTGCTTAACAGGTCCTGTTGCAGCCCCCACAATACATAGCTTTGATCCTTTGTTTCATCTACCGCTTTACTGACCACAAAGCGGCCGTTCTCGTGCTGGCGGATCTTTGCATAATGACCAGTAGCGATAAATTCACAACCTAAGGCATCCGCTCTTTTTAATAAAGCCCTCCATTTGATATGGGTGTTGCAGAGTACACAGGGATTGGGAGTTCGGCCGGCCAGGTATTCATCTACAAAATTTTCTATTACGAAGCCACCAAATTCTTCACGTATGTCGAGGATATAATGGGCAAAACCATGTTCTACAGCCGCTTGTCTTGCATCGTTAAAACTATCCACATTGCAACAGCCGGTTTCCTTATTGCTGCCTCCACTGGCTGCATAATCCCATGTTTTCATGGTAATGCCGATCACTTCATACCCTTCGTCATGGAGCATAAGAGCTGTGACGGTACTATCAATACCGCCGCTCATGGCTACCAACACTTTACCTTTTCTGCTCATAATTGAAAAAATTGCAAGCTGCAAATATACTAAAGCCTATTTTATTGTGAGCAGGTGCGAATAGGGGGATAAAACATGAAGTATATATTGTCAAATTTATTGATGTTGCAGAGCAAACAGTAAAAGTTGATCTGGTTTACTGAATTTCAGAAATAAATTCAAGTGAATTGTCGGGGATTATGCAAGACAGTCTTTTAATTAACCTAAACTATGAATGTATATTTCATTGGCCAGGATTGCTCTGAAATGTTTTCGAAAACTCTTTTAAGACTTCTGTTGTGTATTCGGTTACAAGAATATTTTTCCAGCTTGCTTTGTCCTCCAGCGTTATTATATATATCGTGTTGTCGTGCATGTTTACTTCTTTAGTATAACAGATAACAAAATCATAGTAAATGCTTTTTACGCGGTGACGAATATCCTTTGGTAATTTATCTTCAAAATATTCCCGGACGCAGCACACATAATTTCCGGCCTTATCATACTTTACGCGGGTTGGTATTCCGTCAGTGGAAAAACATACTTCAAACCCACCGTTTCCATCAGCTAGTTTGGACCATTTGGCACTGTCCGCATTTTTATAGGTTCGGATGAAATGTCGTATAGCTTTTGAAGAGACTTCATTAAGATAAAGGACAGGTGAATTTTTTATTGAGTTTAATTGAAAGGAAAAAGAATCATTTTCGGAAACATTGGGAGGAGCGGGTTTAGCCGGATTATTTAGATTTTGTGAAACAGCAAAATAAGAAGAGGTAATATGGAGGATTACTGTAAAACCCATGAAGAATATCTTTTTCATATTGTAAGTTTTATCAGGAGAAATGTTGAAAGCTCATTCAAAACTATATCAGGGCATGGTCTGATTCCAGCCAGATTGATAGGACTGCAGTAGGGACTGATAGATGAGCAGGGTGATTGAGAATCCGGAAGGGCGATCTTAGATTCTGTTGGGACGCAACTTATTCAGCAGCGTTTCTTTTTTGCTGCGGGAAACATCAATAGTGGAGCCGTCTGTCATGACAAGGTAGCCACCCTCTCCTTTGACGTACTTCTCAATTTCATTGAGGCTAACCAGGTTGCAATTGTGCACACGGACAAAGGAATACTCTTCCAGCATTTCTTCAATCTCTTTCAGCGGGCGGGATACAATTATTTTTTGTTTGTTCTTTAGCAGGAAAGTGGTGTAGTTGCTGTCGGAGGCACAGCTGATGATGGAATTTACAGCAATCATTTGTAATCCTTCCATAGTGGGAAGCGCAATTTTCTGAACTGGTGAAGCCGGTTGATGAAGCTTTTGCAGGAGAATTTCCATTTGCTGTGGAAGCAGAGAATGTAGTCGTTGCGAAACTTTCTGTACCGCTCTTTGTAACTCTACCCGCTCAACTGGTTTTAAAAGATAATCCAGGGCACTGAAGTGAAAGGCCTTGATTGCATATTGATCATAGCCAGTAGTAAAGATGATTTCAAAATTTATTTCCGGCAGTTTTTCCAGCATTTCGAAACCATTCATATTGGGCATTTCAATATCCAGAAAAACAAGATCAGGCTTACCTTCTTTGATTGCCTTTATGCCTGTCTCTGCCTCGCTGCATTGCTCTACTAATTGCACATCGGGGCAATACTCTTCTAGCAATATTGCCAAAGTTTTGCGGCAATGCATCTCGTCATCTATAATGATAGCTTTAATCATAGTGAAGAGGTAATTTGATCAGTACTTCTGTGCCGCCGGGGCTGCCATCAGAAAGCACAAGATCATTTATTGATATGGAAACTTCATTTTGTTTTCTTTGTTGAAGTAAAGCTATACGGCTGGCTGTGATGCCCATTCCTGCCGATTTATAGGTTAATGCAGATTTGCTTTTTAATTCAGCGGCTTTCTTTCTTCCAACTCCGTCATCAGTAATTTTACAAAACAATATTTCTTCCTGTTGGTACAATTCAATTTCAAGAAGCCCCTTTTCTTTTTTATGCATGAGGCCATGCCAGATTGCATTTTCTACATAAGGCTGAACAATGAGTGGTGGTACTTTCAAAACAGACGGGTCAACTTCATCACCTGTGGAAATTTTATATTCGAATCTTTGGTCAAACCGAAGCGATTCCAGTTCAAGATAGAGCTGAAGCGCTTCCAATTCTCTTTCC
>JBGTNK010000200.1:0-3003 GCA_041743125.1 Chitinophagaceae bacterium | reverse complement strand
TTTACTTTTGGTATCGGGCATTATATTTTTCCTATCAGGTATGCCACTCCCATTACGTTCGTCAACGTTGCCAGTGGTTGTCTTATCAATAGTTCTGCTTTCTGTTTATCAGCCATCATCTGCCCGCTTCCAGGGATAATATATTTTCAGCAATTGCAATGTTTATCTGTTTGCAACCTTGAAATTTTTTTATTGTGTTAGGCTATGCAAAGTGCTATCCCATTGCCAAACTATCAGGATAGTAAAAAAGGAATAATCTCCTTAATCCCTTTTGCATTTTTAAAATGGGGGTGCTCAACATTATGTTCCACTTTTTCATGTTCCCATGTGGTATGGTAGGGTATATGAAATCCATGGCCGCCAATTGCCAGTACTGGAAGTATATCCGATTTGATGGAATTCCCGATCATTAAAAGATGTTCTGGTTTTATATCCAGGTGCCTGATCAGCTTTTTATAATCAGCCTCCTGCTTATCACTCATGATCTCAATATGATGAAAATAATGTTCAAGACCCGATTTCTTTAACTTTCTTTCCTGGTCAAGCAAGTCACCTTTGGTGGCAACAACTAACTTGTAATGAGGAGAAAGATATTGCAATACTTCTTCTACACCATCCAAAATTTCAATGGGCTTTTCCAGCAGATCTTTTCCATATTGTATCGCCTTTTCAATAACATCTATATGTATCGTTTTACCGGAGACCCTTAAAGCCGTTTCAACCATGGAAAGAATAAAGCCTTTTACCCCGTAGCCATACAGCGACAAATTTTGAATTTCCGTTTTGAACAATTCTTTGGCAGCAGAATGATGTGGTAAATAATCTTCCAGCAGTTCACAAAACTTTCTTTCCGTTTCCTGGAAATAGGGTTCATTGACCCAAAGCGTATCGTCTGCATCAAAAGCAATGACTTTTATTTCCATGTAATGTCAATTTTCCGGACCGGGGTTAACGTCGTAATTTATTTGCATTGCACCTTCCTGATCTATGCTCTGTTGACTTGTATTCCCATTGGTTGCACTATCAGGAGAGTTTTGTTAAGACATCCATTGAAGAAATTTCCTTCCATATATCTGCGGCAATCAATTCAGAAGGCCGGTTGCCATCAGTAATAAAAATATTTTCTTTATGTTTTAGCTGGTCAAAAGCTTCCTGGTATTTTTTCTGAACCATGGCCAGGTTTTCACTGGTTTCATACAATTCAACAGCACTTCTTCTTTTATTCAATCTTTGCATGCCGGTTTCGGGGCTAATGTCAATGTAAACATGGATATCCGGCCGCAGCAGTTCAGCGCATAGGGTGTTTGCCTCTATCACCCAATCCATACTCAGATGAGTGCCATGGTAGGCATAAGATGAAAAATAATACCGGTCAGAAATGACAGTGTATCCTTCTTCCATTTTTTTTAAAAGACCATTTTTTTTATTCTGTATATGATCCAGCCGGTCGGCTAAAAAAAGGGCAGCGATGGTTTTATGATCGGCTTCCATTTTATGATTAAAAATATTCCTGATCATGGTGCCGATCGGACTGTCGGTGGGTTCAAAAGTGGCATATATTTGATGCCCTTCCTGTTTTAACTTTTCGGCAAGCAATCTTACCTGGGTGCTTTTCCCGCTGCCATCCAGTCCCTCAAAAGCAATAAATAAATTCTTCTTCATCATTTAAATTATATGATGGATTTTGATAACAATCCATCCTATTGAGTCAAAGATAGGGTTAAAAAAAGTTGGTCAAAGTTCCCGCTGATGCTGGTGGAAAGAGTCAGGTATGGTGTGTTTTATACCTGCTTACTTCTTTTAAAATAAATTAAAGTTTTGCCCAGGTGAATTATTACAGGTTCTGGAATATTCTTGTTTACTTTATAGGTGTAGTAAATTACAGGAGAGACCATGATATTTAATGGTGTAATCAGGCGGGCGGCCCCGTTTTTATTATTCCTAACTTTAAAGCAATAAAATCGTTTCCGGGAAATGTATCATAAAATAAAGAAAGATGTTCACATACTTCTCCATCCGGAGTTAGGGAATACCCGTTGGGACAGGTTGCTGAACGGATTCATCATCATCCTGATCATTCTGAATGTTACCGCGGTGATGCTGGAAACCGTGCCGTTCATTCATGAACCGAACAAAGAATTTTTCAGAATATTTGACCTGGTATCAGTTATCATCTTTACTATTGAATATATATTGAGAGTGTGGAGTTGTAATCACGACAAGCGATTTCAACATAGTTTTCGTGGCCGGCTCCGGTATATGCTAACGGCTGAAGCCCTGATCGATTTGCTGGCCATCTTGCCGTTCTATGTTCATGTATTCGTAGGCCTTGATCTGCGGGTGCTCCGGATATTACGCCTGCTTCGTTTTTTAAGATTGTTCAAGCTCACGGCCTACATGAAATCGGCTCAAATGGTGCGGAATGTATTCAGTAAAAGGGCAAGTGAATTAAAGCTTAGCCTGGTGCTGATCGTATTTCTTACCATCATTGCCTCCTGCCTTGTTTATTTTGCAGAGCACCTGGCCCAGCCCGCGGTATTTTCAAGTATACCGGCAACTATCTGGTGGGCAGTAATCACCGTAACATCGGTTGGTTACGGTGATATGGTGCCGGTAACCATATTGGGTAAAATAATGACAGGGGTCATTACCTTATCTGGTCTGGCAATTTTTGCATTACCTGCCGGTATCATCACGGCCGGCTTTCTGGAGGAAATGAGA
Source organism: Chitinophagaceae bacterium (assembly GCA_041743125.1). GTDB lineage: Bacteria > Bacteroidota > Bacteroidia > Chitinophagales > Chitinophagaceae > Terrimonas_B. Next base: position 282 of record JBGTNK010000200.1, on the reverse strand, counting down.
AAGATAAAAAAACCAAACGGAGAGGTTTGCCCTCATTGCGGTAAACGGATAGATACTCAGGAGCACCACATCGGGCATTAAATTTCAAGAGTAAATTAATAGTGGTATCATCATTTACTTGGCTGGTATGGCCGGTCTTACTTCAATTTTACTGGGTAAGGTTCGGGGATTCATGTTCAAAAGATCCAATACCATTTGCCCGATATCTTCAGGTTGTATTTTCCACGCATCAGCATCATCAGGAATATGATTATTAAAATAGGTGGCAACTGAGCCCGGCAT
>JBGTNK010000199.1:0-7140 GCA_041743125.1 Chitinophagaceae bacterium | reverse complement strand
CCGATCTTACATCATTTGTGGTAGGAAAGGCAGTAGATGCATTGTTTGACCAGGTAGCCAAAGAAGAAGCAAATATCCGGGCTAACCCGGCAGCAAGAGCCTCAGAGATCCTGAAAAAAGTTTTTGGAAGTAATTAATTATTTGCGAAACAGAAAGAAACAGCGGCATGAGTTTTAAACCGGGCCGCTGTTTTTTATTTGGGGGATGATTTCGTTTTTGAAGGACTGTAACACAGCCATCTTCTTATTTTTTCCCGATTCAATTAACATTTTAGCTCCAGTAGCCATAATGCCAGCCCCGAATACAACCATAGCAGCCTTACCAGCAATATCGCATGGATCAAAAGAGCCATCCCCCCTTTTATTGCCAGGTGTTATACCCAACCAGCTGTTCCCACACCTGCCCCTATTAACCCTATCCCTATTATTTTTTGCTTTTTTGCCACCTGCAAATAATCCTGCCTGGTTTTCTCCTGCGCCATCAGAGATGCTGTGCCTATCACTACTACTGAAAAGACAAGGATATATTTTTTCATAAACATACTTCTTATGTTAATGAAGGAATGGTCCTGTAAACAAAACTGCTTTTCTGAATTTGCAATGTTTTTTCAATCTTGAATGATAAGAAATTGCAATTTTTGGCCCGGTAAAATCGAAATCAAAACCACCTGTTCGATTGTTTTCAAGATTAAGCTGAATTATTCCGCCTATTGCAGCAATGGCGGCTCCGGTGCCGAGTAAAATCCAGGCAGCCGTTTGCTGGTTTCTGTTTATTACCAGGCTTTATTCATTGACCTGCTGCTATGGTCGGAAATAACTGGTGGGATTCATTTCCTTTCAATATTGTTCTGTAACAATGGTCTAAGGGTTTATCATTTATTAATCATATAGGCTGCAACTTTTCCATACACAAACGAGCGGTCATTATCATAAATATACCGGCTTAGTGGTTCATTTTTTACAATTTGACCTTTTAATGCATCAGGCACATCACGGGGGATCATCAGGTTACGGAAGATTACCCTTGCACCGGTTCGGGCAGTTCTGCTAACAGCAGCGAACAAACGGTTTGTATCTTTTTCACTCATCAATTCGCAAATATTGGATAAAGCAAAGCAATCAATACTTTCAAGCGGCATCAAATCAATCCAGCTTTGTGCATCAGCCGTAATGATTTTTATCCTGTCAACCCTGGATTTTATTAATTCAAAATTTTCTCTTTTTAAATAGGCCGGTACTTCTTTGTCATTGCTGTATTTTCCTAACAGGTATAAGGATAAAAAATAATTGCCTTTTACCGGAATATTCCTGAAGGCTTTTTTTGAGCGGTTGTAAAAACTTTCCGCAAATGATTTGCTTCCATCATCAAAATGAAAGTAGTCTGTTACCAAACCACGTTTGGCAAGTATTCGTTTGTTAAATAAAATCTTAAACATGTAATGAAAGCGTTTTGTATTCCATACATTGTCAAAATAAATTTCCTGTTCTTCTTTAGATTTTTCGTTGAATAGACCCTGTACTCTTTTTTTTCCCTGTAATAAATTAAGGAATTTTCCGGCTAACCGTATAAACCGCTCATATTTTCCATTCATCACAAATCCATGAGCCAAAATTTTATCGTGCTGGTTCCAGAATTCAAGCGCTTCCTTACTTAAAAAAGGCTTCATCCTGTCGTATAATTTTGCCCGGTTGTCATGTTCTTTTATCCCGGCAAATGAAATGAAATCATCAAACCCTAAACATTTTATGGCAGCAATTTTCAACTCCAGTAAATATGATTGTGCAGGATTAATATCAATACCGTAAATGACTTCAGGATCAAATAATAAAAATCCCAAGACATTACAACCTCCGGATGTAATTGTCAATACGGTATCATTGCTTTTTATATTCAATGCAGCATGATCACTTTCGGGATCTTCCCAATTATGTGTAAACACTAATTTGAATAAGGTTACCTGGTCTTTTGCTTTTTCCATTGTGTAAGGTTTTTAAAAACAACAGCCAATTTTACCATAACCCTTTTGCATTGTAAAATGGAGCAACAATAATTCCGTGTTTTAAACTAAAGTTGTAAATTTCTTCTATTCTATCCAGTGTAATATTTCCCTTGCCCGCGGAGTAAGTTTCAAATTTATTTTCAAATGCAAGTACCATTGCTTCCAATATGCATCCATGTATTATATTAGGCGCTGCAAAACGATAAATATTGTTTGAATAATCGGGGCTGAAGTTATACCCGTGGCTTACGTGGCCCATGCCTCCGTGAAATAAGTTCAAACCATTATTGTTCTGAATTTTTGTTTCTAAATTTTTGGGGTAACCTGCATCACAGATCAAAACATCTTTTTTGCAATCAACTATTTTTATACCAGTTGAACTTGCAACACAAATTATTACATCTGCTTCCTGAATCAGATCCTGCAGGCAGACAGAATAATTAACAGGAATATTTTCTTTTATCAACTCCTGCGATAATTTTTCCAGCCGCTGATAATTACGGGCGCACAAAAGAAGTTTCTTTACTTTGCTCTTCAGATAATTTGTACATGCAATTCCAATGTCACCGGTAGCGCCAACAATTAAAATAGCAGACTCGTGCAAATTAATATCATGTTGGGTTGCAGCTTTTTCTATTCCTTTTACAATATATGCAGCGGTAAGTGTATTGCCTGTTGTAAATTTTGTTTCACCCGGTGAGAACGATTCAAGGTTGCCTTCCAAAACAATAGATGTGAACCCTCCCAGTGTCACGATCTTTGCACCCATCTTTATTGCATGGGATACAGCATTCATTACTTTACTGATATTCGTTCTGATAAATTGCGTATCCAGTTTGTCAGGGTCAATAAATGTTTCAATATACACGCCATTTATTTCAGCGCCTGTTTTCGATTTAACCTTCACCCGGAAAAGGTCTATCGGCGGAATAAATGAAAATATATTCTTAATTTTTTCAGAAGAAAGTTCTTCCTGGTCAGCAGTTCGAATACCATTTACAAAGGCGGCAATATTCTCCCAACTATCCTGGTGGCCTATAATTGCAAAATCTATGCTGGGAGGCGGGCTATCCATATTATTGATTTTTCTCCGGGTATTCCAATATTGTCCAGAGCCTGTGCATAAAGTGCCAGCGCATTGCCACGCATGCTTACAATGTCAAGTCCTATATGATGCATGGAACCTTTCATGCAATCGTCGTTGCAGACACCACAATGTCCTCTCAAGTCTGTTGTTGCGGTAAACTCTGCAAGAATTGTCATACAATTAAAATGCAGCTCTTCAAATTTATTTATGAATGTTACAGAATCCTTTTTTAATTCAGCACGCAGCAGATCGGAAGAGTGTTCAAGATGTTCTTTTTCTTCATCAGCAATGCTGAGAAAAAGTCTTCCTGCTTCACCTCCCAATGCATTGCCAACATCAGAATACATTGATACCGCAAATGACTCAAGCATTACTTCTTGTATAATAAGGCAGGCGATAAAATCTTTCTTATTTGCATACGATAAAAATTTCCTGCGAACATTTCCCCAATACTCGCCATGCATATTGATATTAATTTTCAATCTTGTTTTTTTTGCATAAGTTATAAAAACTTCGGCATGCATGCGTTCGCTGTTGGAATGTTCTACTGCTTCCATTTTCTCATGTGGGTCATCAATTGTTTCCGCAAGTGATGCAAAATTGGACATGCCGATGAGCTCTCCGGTAATTGCCTGAGAAAAAACATCTGAAATAACATTGAATTCTTCAATGCTCATAACCTCTTTTTTTATTGCTTCCATAATTATAAGATTTTGATGTTAATGAAAAGATACTATGGTTTTATACAAGTGAATAATCTTCATACGGAACTCCCTGTTTTACTTTTTCAATAAGCGCCCTGTTATCTTTTATACTTAACAGCATACCTACTGAATTAAAGGTTAGTTTGAGTAAGCCGGAAAAGCAAGTATTCAGGGGGTCTTTTTCATGTAAACCGATTGAAATAAACGAATAATATCTTTCATACACAATATTCCGGGCATGATTGATCAGTAATTTCACCAACTGTTTTTCATGGTTATTCACCGCTAAATATTTTATATACATCATTCGAACCGGCTCATTTACCAACGGCATTTTTGATATACCTGTTATCCTGCTAAAGGTATTCATAAACTTCAGCAGGTATTTCAGTTTCCACGACAGTTTCGTTACTACATTTTGTTTTACATCCATGGCATCCATTAAACACAAAGCTGCTATAATATTTTTTTTATGATGAATTGAAAAAATACTTGCGCCTTCCAGTTTTTCTTTTGTGATAACACTCCCCAGTTCGTATTTACAGTAATGCGTATTTAAGAATTTAACTATTTCGTCAGAAACAGGAGTTAATTCAATTTTATATTGAGGATGGAAGACCTTCTTTTTTTTTCCAATGAACTGATGAATATGGAAAATTCCGATATTGTTAAAATCCGGAATATCGGGCCGGTTTTTAAAAAATGAAAATGGCTTGTTATTTCCTTTTGAAACATTAAGAAAAGCAAGGTCTGCTCCGATCGATATGACGTAATTTGCCAGCTCATCACATAACTGCAAACCAATACCCTTATTCCTGAATGATTCTGCTACTTTAAAGTCACCGATATATTGAATAGGGAAAATTTGTTGACCTACATACACTTGTTGAAGAGAAACACAAAGGGAGCCGATAATAGTATCCCCCTCCAATGCAACAAAGACTTTACTTTCTCCCCGCATATTCAGTAGTTTAAAAAAATCCGGCTTGCGATCAATACGCAAAGATATTTCTCCCATCATTCCTGATGCTGCAGTCAATTCAATCAATTGTTTATTATCGTTATTGGTTGCTAACCGGTATTTGATCATTTATTAATAATTATTAAAATCTTAGGAAAGTCCTGACTGTAACGCAACATAACCACCAACATATTGCTTTGCGCTTAATACAGATGCAGATCATTACATTGCGGTGGATGAGAAAAATATATTTTTTAATACACTACTTGTAAAGCCAGATTTAATTTTACCTCTGCCTGCTGACCCCTGAGAAAAAGAAAAGAACCATCAGTTATCATAATTTCCTGGTTTCATTGCCCGGCTTAAATGTTTATATAGCATTCTTGTTCTTTTTATCAGTCTATCTTCCTGTACCGGGTATTTTAATTGTTTTTTCGAAAAAAAATATCGTCAAATTTATTTTTACAAACCGAAAGTGATAAAGGCAGTGAGAGGATTAGCTTTTACTAACCTGGAGTATTTCAGTTTATGTTTAATTGCTTTCTGTTTTCATTTCTTCCTGCTTTATCAATGCTTTTCTTTTACTCCTCTTATTTCCGTAAATGGCGCGGATGGCAATAACCACCAGAAAAATGACTAATGCCGTACCCCCTAAGCCCACTAACACAGCGGCGCCTTCGGAGCCGGCACAGGATAGGCTGCACGCTGCACTGGCAACTAAAATTAATAATCCGGTCGCTACCAAAACGGCGAGAATGACAAGCGCAGTTTTTTCGGCTGCTGACAAATTATTTGCCTTTTTTATCCCTTTCACCTGCTGTTTCACCAATTTCTTTTTTGCTTTCCAGCTAAGACTTTTTCCACTTTTATCTTTTAATGATAAGGAGAAATCCGAAAGGGATTTATAAGTTTTCAGGCTACTATCGTTCGGTAATGAAGCATTGATTGACATTGTAGCGCTGAGCATGGTATAATGCTGAAACAATTGCTGAGGTTGATTGCTGAAATAAACGACCATACAGACGGACGAAGCCCCAAGAAGAAAATCACAACTCTTTTGCCTTAAATAATGGAGGGTAGGCTTTCTTTTTTTCACGGTTGACGACATAGAAGGATAAACCGCAAATGCAAACAGGTAAGCGACGGCAAAAAGCAACAAGACATTGGATGAAATAACGATCCCCATCTCATTTAATAAACTGCCAATGGCAATTCCCAGGCCGGTTAATAAAATAAAAGAAGCGATAATGATCAAGCGGGCCTGCTTTTTATTGTTTCTGGCCCAGTATGAAATTTTTTTCATGATAGTTGACTTTATGGTTGATTACCATTACTGCTCCTTAATTAATCCGGAGGTAATTGTTTTAACAAATCTGGTTATTTGAATTACCTTTCATTACTACCCACCACCTCCCTGCCAGCAGGCTCACCATCCTATTGCTTTACAAATTGCATCCATTTATTTACCCCGTTACCTTGTATGCTTAAATAATAAACACCGGTTGCTATTTTGTTTACATCTATTGTAAAACTGTTGATGCCTGTTGCTATCTGTCTTGTTTGATGGTTGATCGTTTTTCCGGTAGCATCAATTATTTTCAATTGAATATTACCCCGCTGCGGTGAACTGATAGAAAGTTTAAGTTCCTTATTGACAGGATTAGGATAAGGCGACACAATAGTATTTTCGTTAGCAAGTGAGAGTGTTACGATTTTAGAGTAAACAAAACGGCTGTCAATATCTGTTTGCTTTAAACGATAGTAAACAATTTTTGCCCCTAACATATTTATTGCCGGATCGGTAAAACTATATGCATGCACGCCTGTCCTGTTGGCAGCAGGTACTTTTCCTACAGCTTTGTATTGATTTCCATCTATGCTTCTTTCCACTATAAATTCTAATGTATTCAATTCATTTTCCGTTTTCCAGTTTAGCATTGCATTGTTGTTTTGGAGACGGCCGGAAAATTTCAATAGTGTGAGCGGAAGAGCCACATTGGCTTTATTGGCAAAGTAGAAAGATGAAAAGTTTGAAACGCTGGCTGAAAGAACATAATCAGTTTCCCATTTGGCACCTGTAGTAGTCACCAGGCTTGCTTTTCTTATAACGCTGCTTCCACAAGCATCATCATTTTTAAAAATACCCAATTCATTGATGGCTTCTATATTGGATGGATCACCAATAGAATTAACAGCGTTCTTTATTGTTTCGAATTCATTGCCAGTTATGTAAAGCCGGATATCAACCGGTGAAGAAGGCTGGAACTGTGGAGTAATGGTAATGTTCCTGTCTAAATAAAGCCGCCTGTCACCATCTTCCCGTACCGGGTTATCATTTATAAATACGGAAGCATTTACGATGCCGAGGTTATTACCATTCGCTTTTATT
>JBGTNK010000198.1:0-3016 GCA_041743125.1 Chitinophagaceae bacterium | reverse complement strand
AGTACATGTTGCCATGGACGAACAGATTCGGGATTTCTTACTATAACCGGTTCCCCGTTCAGTAATGCCCTTGCCGAATCGGGAATAATTCTGTTTTTGCTCCAATCGCCACCGCCAATTACGTTACCGGCGCGGGCAGATGCAATAGCCACGTGACGGAAATCTTCCTGAACGCTATTAAAAAAAGAATTTCTGAACGATTCAACTACCATTTCTGTGCATGCTTTGCTTGCACTGTATGGATCATGGCCTCCCAACCTGTCCGATTCCTTATATAAAATGTCCTGCTCTTTATTTTCATATACTTTATCCGTTGTCACTACTATCACAGAACATTTGCCATTGACAATCTTTAATGCTTCCAGTAAATTAGCCGTTCCCACCACATTAATTTCAAATGTCTCTGCAGGTATTTCATATGACCTCAATACAAGCGGCTGTGCAGCTAAATGAAAAATATAATCGGGCTGAAATGATTCGATTTCTTCTTTTAATTTTTCTTTGTTCCGGATATCTGCAATAATGCTTTCAGAAAAATTATACTTTTTAAAAAGATCATGAAAAGGTTTAGAATCCTCCGGGGTTAAAGCATAACCCTTTATTTTGGCTCCAAGGCTGTGCAAGATCGCTGTCATCCACGTTCCTTTGAAACCAGTATGGCCAGTTACAAATACTTTTTTTCCTTCATAGAATGATCGCAACGTCTGAAGCATTACCATACTTTCCATTTTGCCTGCTTATTTTGCCAAAGCGACTCCAGTTCTATTTTATCTCTTAGAGCATCCATGCATTTCCAAAATCCCTTATGTTGATAAGCGGCTAATTCTCCATCCGTGGCTAATTTCTCCAGGGGTTCGTCCTCCCACATAATATTTTCCATGTTGCCTTCCAGGTAATTGAATACTGCAGGCCTTAACACAAAAAAGCCTCCATTGATCCATTTACTTTCATCCTTCGCCTTTTCCCTGAATGAGATTACCTCACCATTATCCGCCAGGTCCATACCGCCAAATCTGGCATCTAACTGGATTGCCGTTACGGTAGCAATCTTTTTATTTTCTTTATGAAAAGCGATAACATTATTTATATCCACATCACAAACACCATCGCCATAGGTTAACATGAAATCGTCTCCATCAACGTATTTTTGAACAGCCTTTAATCTTCCTGCCGTTTTTGTATTTAACCCTGTGTCAACCAGTGTTACTTTGAAGGATTCCGAATTACTGGTATGAATATCCACCTTATTTTTACCAAGATCAATTGTTACATCTGAATTATGCATATAATAATTCATAAAATACTCTTTGATCACATACCCTTTATATCCAAGACAAACAATGAATTCATTATGACCATACTTTTCATAAATCTTCATGATATGCCACAAAATCGGTTTACCCCCAATTTCTACCATTGGTTTTGGCCTTGCATCTGTTTCTTCTGATATACGGGTTCCTAAACCCCCGGCAAATACGACTACTTTCATACCATTTTTTGAATGGGGCAAAATTACCGGATTGGAATGAACCCTGATATAAAAGAATTGTGAAAGAGAAAGTATATAATTATTTATAAAAAACTATATGAAGATGGAGAAAAGTAGGTATTATAAAGGCATATCGTTGTAAAAACGTAAAAGGGGTTCTGGCATATCAAATAATATATGCCACCGGTATCTAACAAAAAAAAGTAATACCTGAGGAAGTATTACCTGAACCTTTTGACCTTTCTAGAAATCAGTACAAACTATTACAATATAAAATTGGTTTTATGTATTTTCTCTCTTAAACTATCCTTTACCTTTTTCTTCTTTTAAAAAATGCTGGTAAGCCATTTTTAATCCATCATGTAATGCCGTTGAATGTTTCCAGCCAAGGGCATGGATCCGGGTACTATCCATGAGTTTGCGGGGCGTACCATCTGGCTTGGTTGAATCAAACCGGATCTCTCCATTAAAACCTATTGTTTCCTTTACAGCAAAAGCAAGCTCTTTTATAGAAACTTCCTCGCCTGTTCCCATATTTACAAACAACTTATCGTTGTATTGTTGCATTAGGAAAAAACAAGCGTCAGCCAGGTCATCTACATACATAAATTCACGGAAAGGCGAACCGGTTCCCCATATTTCAACATGGTCTGCGTTGTTGGTTTTAGCTTCATGAAATTTACGGAGCAATGCGGGAATGACGTGGGAATTCTGAGGATGGTAATTGTCTCCCTGCCCATACAAATTGGTGGGCATGGCGGAAATAAAATTACATCCATATTGATCGCGGTAAGCCTCACAAAGTTTAATTCCTGCAATCTTGGCTATGGCATAAGGCTCATTAGTCTCCTCCAGTAATCCGGTAAGCAGGTATTCCTCTTTCAGGGGCTGAGGGGCCAGCTTTGGATATATGCAAGAACTGCCCAGGAACAACAATTTTGTCACTCCATTTAAATAGGCCGCATGTATAATATTCGATTCAATCAGGAGATTATTATATAGAAATTCAGCCCGGTAAATATTGTTGGCCATAATGCCGCCTACTTTTGCGGCAGCCAGAAAAACATAGTCGGGTTTTTCTTTTGCAAAAAAATCATTTACGGCTTGTTGATTGCAAAGATCAAGCTCTGAAGAAGAACGGGTAATTATTGAGGCGAAGCCTTCTATTTTTAATTTCCTTACGATAGCAGAACCTACCATGCCGCGATGACCGGCTACATAAATTTTTTTATCTTTTTCCATTTATTCAAATTGCCTTAATGTTTGAAAACCTGACTCGGTAAGTATGACATCCTTTCGGAAATTTTCAATATCAGCATCTACCATTTCTTTTGCTAATTCGCTCAAAGTATATTTGGCCACCCATCCCAATTTCTCTTTTGCTTTGGTAGGATCACCATGCAACAGATCAACTTCTGTTGGTCTGAAATAACGCTTATCAACCTCCACGATAACATCACCTTTCTTTAAAGGAATATCAGCACTTGCCACATCGGCCACAATTCCTTTTTCAGCTTCACCTTCTCC
>JBGTNK010000197.1:0-67027 GCA_041743125.1 Chitinophagaceae bacterium | reverse complement strand
ACTACGCTTTCTTACCAGGGAATACGTGCTTTTGTACAGCCCAAATCCTACCATCTTAGAAGCAATTAAAATAATATTCTGAATTTTATTTTTTGCGAATTATTTCCTGGTTCGGAGCGCCGAAAATGATACCGGATCCGGAGCATAATTTTGACTGGCTGTTTCCTCAATTTTCCTGAAATAAATTATGGCCATTTCTTTTTTTCCTGTTTTTTCTGCAGCAAGTGCAGCTCCCTTACGACTATTTAGCCGGTTTGGCCGTTTTTTTAAAGTTGCTTCATACATTTCAAGAGCCTTTAATGGTTCATTTATTTCCATCAGCATATCGGCTAAAAGTTCCCTTGCAGGTAATACCTCACCCGGCGTGACTGGATGTTTTTCTGTTTTGTCTTCCATTTCAGCAGAGAGAATCATTTTATCTAAGGCTTCTTTTTGCTTGCCTTCTGATAACAGAATCCAGGCTTCTGCTGCTTTCAATTGAATATCGACCTGGTTGGCCTTATAAGTTTCTTTCTTGTTTAAAAGTATCGCATGTAAACGATTCAATTCATTCCTTTCGGATTTTGCCAGATCAGGTTGGTTTGACCGAACAGCCCCCAGGGACCTCGCAAAATGAAATATCGCCTTTTCCCAGGGATATTTTTCCCAATCGAATTTGGCAGGAAATATTTCCAGCAAAGCGGCTTCTTTCCATAATTTGTTTTCTAATAAATACCTGGCAGGAATAGCAGCGTAGGTGTAAGCCACTTTAAAATTTGATGGTTCAACTGATTCAAAAGATTTAAGATAATCCCATTGATCTTTGGCGAGTTTATTATTTCCCTTTTGCAAATAAGCATAAACAAGGTAATCCATGCCATGAAGTTCTTCATCCCAATGCCCTTTTATGCCGGCATTTTCTGCATAACATTTTGCGGAAGTAGTAGAAGCGATATTGGATTGAATAGATTCATCCCATAATCCCAACCTGGTAAAAATATGAGATGGCATATGTTGGGCATGTGCGGAGGAAGGTGCTATAGAAGCATATTTCCTGGCTGCTTCAAGCGCTAAATGTGCTAATTCAGGTGAATCGTAAGTATGAATCAGGTAATGAACGATTCCGGGATGGTCGGATTCGTTTGGATAAATGCCATTTAAAATATCTCCTGCTTTTTTTTGATTTGCAAATGTTTTGTCTTGACGGCTGGCTGAAGCATTTAGCGAAAGCGCATAAAATATAGCCGCTTCCTTATCCCCGGGATATTTTTTATAAATTGCTTCCATGGCCTTTTCATACCGTATGCAACGGCTAAGGTGATCCACTTTATCCCAATCCTGGTAATAGGTGTTAAGGGCATCAATATAATCGGATTCTCTTTCTGTTTTATCTTTAATTGATTTGGCAATTTCAAGAGCCTTTAATCCCTTTTTCAATTCATGTTCTTCAGGTGGGGTCCACAAAGGATGAAAATTGCTCATAGCTACACCCCACCACGCCATAGCAATGGAAGGATCAGTTTCAATGACCCGGGCATATGCTTTTTCTGCTTCCTCATATTCAAAAGAGTGTAATAAGGCAGTGGCAAGATTAAAATCTTTTTCTACTTTTTCGCCACCGGATACCATGAATTTTACGGTGCCCAGTTCCTTATCTGCTGGACCGCATAATACTACGGGACCTTTTTTTAGGTTAACGGCACTGATATCTTCAGCAAGAGGCTGGTTGTTTGTTTGATTACAGGAAATCGTGATGACAGCCAAAATCAAAAAAAAATTGCCTGGATTTTTATGAATTTTCATAGCTATTTCTTTTATGATAATTATAAAATTTAGAAAAAACCCGGAAAAGGTTGTCAAGGGTTACAGAACAGCTACAATCAGGCAGGTGGATGAAAAAAAACTTTTAGAAGAGCTAAATCAAAATTACATATAGTTCGCGAAAGCTATTATTATGTTCAAATAATAAAATGTGCCTGGTAAAAGGCAGAAGCATCTAAATTATTTTTCCTGGTTTAAATAATCAGCCAGAAATACGCTTTTTAAAAATCATACCGGGAGGTCTTTCTAAAATAAATTCAGGACCTTTGTACTCTTATTTTTTCTATTAAAAAGAGATGACATGGATCTTGCTATAAGAAAATTTTATTACGGAGACATTCCGGAGGATAAATCAGGTCCCGATACCCTTGAATCCCAGGGAAAGCCAACCGAATGGCCATTGTGGGAAATATTTATCCGAAGCAAACAGGGCCTGGATCATAAACATGCCGGCAGCCTGCATGCTGCAGATGCTCAAATGGCTATCGAAAATGCAAGGGATGTGTATACCCGCAGGATGGAAGGGGTCAGTATTTGGGCAGTGGAAAGCAAACACATTCATGCAAGCAATCCCGACGAATCAGCCCAGTTGTATGAACCTGCTAATGATAAAATTTACCGTCATCCTACATTTTACGACCTTCCTGACGAAGTAGGTCATATGTAAACATTACTACCTCATTGAATGTATATGAACGAAAACCTGATTAACTATACTTTACATTTAGCGGATAATGCCCTGATCCTGGGTCATCGCAACAGTGAATGGTGCGGTCATGGACCCGTCCTGGAACAAGATATTGCCATCACTAACATTTCTTTGGACCTGATAGGTCAAGCCAGGAATTTTTATCAATATGCTTCGGCAATTATGAATAAGCGCAACATGTCCTCAAACAGTTCTGCCCAAGAGTTGGACGAAGAAGTTTCAGAAGACAGTTTAGCCTATTTTCGTGACAGTCCCGATTTTAAAAACATTTTGCTTGTTGAACAACCCAATGGCGACTGGGCTCACACCATCCTTCGACAGTTTTTTTTTAGTGCTTACCAATATTTATTATTTGAACAGTTAAGAAAGGGAAAGGACGAACAATTGTCTGCCATTGCAAATAAGGCATTAAAAGAAATAACTTACCACCAAAGGTGGAGTAGTGAATGGGTCATTCGCCTGGGAGATGGAACAGAGGAAAGTCGATCCCGGATGAACAAAGCTTTAACTGACCTTTGGGGTTTTACTGGTGAAATGTTTATCCCGTCAGAAGATGAGATTCAAATGATAAACAAAGGCATAGGTCCCGATGTTATGTTATTAAAAGAAAGTTGGATGGAAAAAGTAAAAGAAATTTTAAGTGAGGCCGTGTTAGTGATTCCCATCAATTCTTATATGCGTTCCGGAGGAAAGGTTGGAAATCACGATATACACCTGGATGAAATTTTGAGTGAGCTGCAATCAGTGGCAAGAGCACACCCCGGAGCGAAATGGTAATGACAAATGATAATTCCATAAATAAGATTTGGGGAATTTTAAAGGATGTTCAGGATCCTGAAATTCCCGTTCTTTCAGTTCTGGATCTGGGCATTGTCAGGAATGTATTGATACACTCTAACGGTTCACCTGAAATTATTATCACCCCAACTTATTCCGGATGCCCGGCCATGGATATGATTGCCGTTGGTATCCGGGTTGCGTTGGAACAAAATGGTTTTAAAAATATTAAAATCACAACAATACTTTCTCCAGCCTGGTCAACTGATTGGATGAGCCAGGAGGGCAGGCAAAAATTAAACAACTATGGCATTGCCCCTCCTAACCCCAGGCAGCAGGCATGCAATAATGATCTGTTTGCCGCCGCCGAAGCGGTTCAGTGTCCTCAGTGTAAATCTTACCACACAAAACGCTTAAGCGAATTTGGGTCTACCGCTTGCAAGGCATTATACCAATGTTTAGAATGCAAAGAGCCTTTTGACTATTTCAAATGTCATTAATGACCTGTTCGGCTTCCGACTCTTCTTTACGGGCTATTCATTTACCCCGGAAGGCGCTAAAAAAATTTCTTTTTGGGGTAATAAAATATTGTGTACAGCTCGTTTAGAATCAAAATACAGGAACGATATTTGCTGAATTACGGTGAAAATCTACTTACATCTTCATAGAATTTATTCAATCCTGCCTGCGTAGAGTCGCGAAAAAACTGGTTTCAATAGACCCATGAAAACGTAATAGTACCATTTAGTCGTCGAAAGTGCCTGGTGCGATTATTTTGTATATATCTGACAAATAGCTTTTTGACTATTTTTTTCATTTCACTTGCATAGGGTTGCATTGTTATAATATTCCCCGTATATTTACTCCAATAAATTTCGTCATTATGAAAAAATATTTACTCGCTTTAGTCGTTGTTGTGCTCCAAACTGGCATAGCATTCTCACAAAATCAAGGATATAGTTGGACTTTTGGAACGCTCCCTCCTTATACTTTCAATTCTGTTCCTGCTTTTCCGGGATCAACTACTACCCACCAATTGACCTTATTAGGTGCAGATTTATTAACTGGAGATACTTCCATCAGAGCAGTAAGTGATTCTGTTGGTTTGGGAACCAGTTGTGTTGGATCTTTTATAAATGTTGGTGAATATGGCGCCCCTCCGGATTATTTTGTTTTTGGGCTGCAGTTTGAAAACACCCCAAAATTTGTAGATTCTGTTTATACAATAGAAATGACTTTTAAGTCATCTCCCACGGGCAACTATCATAGAGTTTTAGGCTTTACTGATTTGACCACTGGTGATTCTACTAGCGATAATGGAATTTATATTACACCGGATGATCCAGTTAGTAATGGACAGTTAATCTTTAGAGTTGACAGTGTTGAAATTGGACTCGGAACCACTTTAGATTCTTCAACATGGTATCACTTAACTTTTGTACGAGATGCCAATCATATTATCACTTATTATATCAACGGAGTATGGCAGGGTATTTATGACGACAGCCTTCGAAATTTTTTGCCTATGGCTTCAAATGGCTATGCGATTAGCTTTATTAGGGACAATGGGACTGAAGATGTTGCCGGTTCAATTGCCAAACTCAGTATTTACAATAGAGTTCTCACAGAATCAGAAATACAAAAAAAGACGTTTAAGAATATTTGCAATACCACAATTGTGCTGGCTGCTGAACCTAATGAAGGTCATCAATGGAAATTTCCGGGTTCAGCTTCCTCACCATTTATTTCTACGCCTGCAGTAGGAGGAAGTGACAGTACCTATTCTTTAACTCAAATCGGGGGAGGCACCATAACTACTGATACTGCTGAAATTATAGGTCTTGGGGCTAGTTGTACAGCTGCCGATTCAATAGCAGTTTATTCATTAGACGTAGGTTTGGATTTTGACAACTCGCCAAGATATATTTATGATACTTATACCCTTGAATTGGCTATCAATTTTACCGATCTGGGAACTACCTCTAAAAGAATACTTAGTTTCTATAGTCTTGGCGTTTTGCCCGAGGCCACTTATGGAGTATATGTAAACGCAGCAGGTAATATTGATTTCTTTAATGGAACAAGTCATGTGGTAGGTGCGTCACCTCTTACTACTGATGTCTGGTACCACCTGGTATTTGTAAGAGCGGCCAATGACACAATTTCTTATTATAAGGATGGTGTATTAATTGGAACTTTCGTTGATTCTCTGAATCAGTTTATTCCAAATAATGACAATGGCAATTTTATTACGTTTTTTAAGGATGATGATGGTACTGAAGAAACAACTGGTAAAATAGTCAAAATCGGAATTTTTAATGCAGTACTTCCTGATTATGATGTAGTAGAAAGATTTAATAATATCTGCAATGAAGCCCTGGTTATTTTGCCAGTTAACCTTACAAGCTTTACAGCCACCAGGTCAGACGATAAAGTACAACTGAAATGGGTAACTGCTTCAGAACAAAATAACATGGGCTTTGAGGTGCAGAGAAGTAATGATGGCAGCAACTTTACCGGGATTGGTTTTGTTAATGGCAATGGTACTACCAACCAGGAAAATACTTATTACTTTAATGATGCTTCTCCCCAGGCAGGAAAGAACTATTATCGCCTGAAACAAATCGATATAGATGGTCGTGTTACGTTTAGTGGCATCAGGAGTGTAGAAATCGGAGCGGCAAACAGGGGTATTCAACTATTCCCGAATCCATCACATAGCCTGATAACAGTTACTAATATTAAGGCGGGCAATCAAATGTCAATCTTTAATACACAGGGCAACCTGGTGATGCGTAAGAGAGCAAACAACGGACAGGAAATAATTTCTATAGCATCGCTGCCTTCCGGAGTTTACCTGTTACAGGTTACAGATAATGAGAATAACAAGAAAACAATCCGGTTTTCTAAGTTTTAAATAATACTTTCCTTTATTAAAAAGCATCCTGCCTCCCGCAGGATGCTTTTTTTGTATGTTTGTTTTTGTAAATAAACTTCCTCTATGTCTTCCATTCTTTTTGAAGTAAAAGAAACTGTTGCCTGCATTACCCTCAACCGGCCCGAGAAATTAAATTCCTTTAACCGGGAGATGGCTTTCTTAATGCAGGAATACCTGGATGAGTGTAAAAGCAATGATATACGTTGTGTTTATATTATTGGAAATGGTAAGGCATTTTCCGCCGGCCAGGATCTCTCAGAGGTTTCAGACCCTGACGGGCCGGGAGTACAAAATATCCTGCATGAACATTTTAACCCTATAGTTATTAAAATCAGAAAACTGGAGAAGCCGGTTGTTGTCGCTGTTAATGGAATAGCGGCAGGTGCAGGAGCTAATATTGCCTTGTGTTGTGATATAGTTGTGGCATCGGAATCTGCGGTGTTCATCCAGGCATTTTCAAAAATTGGCCTGGTGCCAGATAGTGGTGGTACTTTTATTTTACCCCGCTTGATTGGATGGCAAAAATCCTCAGCACTAATGATGCTGGGTGAAAAGGTCATAGCAAAAGAGGCTGAAAAGATGGGAATGATCTACAAGATGTTTACAGACGAAACATTTTCTGAGAATAGCTGGAATATAGCCGTATACCTTGCTCAAATGCCAACAAAAGGTCTTGCATATACCAAACAATTATTAAACATGTCCCTGTCAACCAGTTTTGAAGAGCATTTACATGATGAAGATATTTTTCAGCAGAAGGCCGCACAAACAGCGGATTACAGGGAGGGTATTAATGCCTTCTTAGAAAAAAGAAAACCGGTGTTTAGAGGAGAATAATTTACATATCAATTTCAATGCTTAAAAATAAAGATCAGTTTGCAATCGAGGTGGTAACAAAGATGATGAATGACGATCTGTTCAGTCAATGGATGGGTATAGAAGTAATACAAATTAAGGAAGGGTATAGTAAAATAAAAATGTTAGTACGCAGAGAAATGATAAATGGACTTGGGATTGTACATGGAGGTATCGCTTTTTCACTGGCTGATAGCGCATTTGCTTTTGCCTGCAACAACAGAAATAATCTGTCGGTAGCTTTGGATACTTCCATAAATTTTACAAAACCAGTTCATACCGGTGATGTATTGATCGCTGAAGCCATAGAAATTCATAATGGAAGATCTACCGGGCTTTATCATGTCAGCATTTTTAATCAGGATAATCAAATGGTTGCCATTTTTAAAGGAACTTGTTTCAGAACAGGCAAGTCATTGATCTCCTGAATGGGTACAAAAAATCCTTTGTGCTCTAACCTGACTAACTGCCCGGCTCTCATTTTTCAGTTTTAATAAATTATTGAATATGATCTACTCTTTTAATAATTATATCCCTGTGATTCACGAATCTTCATACATACATCCGCAAGCAGCGGTAACAGGAAATGTAATCATTGGAAAAAATTGTTTTATTGGGCCTGGCGCCGCACTCCGGGGTGATTGGGGGCAAATCATTATCGAGGACGGATGTAACGTGCAGGAAAATTGTACCATCCATATGTTTCCGGGACTTATAGTATTATTAAAAGAAAATGCTCACATAGGGCACGGTGCTGTAATTCACGGCGCTTGCATTGGGAAAAATTGCCTGATAGGAATGAATTCAGTAGTAATGGACCATGTAGAATTAGGTGAAGAAAGTATAGTGGGAGCCTTGACATTTATTAAGGAAGGTGAAAAAATTCCTCCACGGAGCATTGTAGCTGGTAATCCGGGAAAAATAGTGAAAGAAGTTTCAGATGAAATGCTGGCTTGGAAAAAAGAAGGAACAGCACTATATCAATCTTTACCTTCAATAATGTATGAACATAGTTTTGTAACAGAACCTCTAAGAAAAATTCCATCAGATCTTCCAAAGCAGGATAGTTATTATAAAACCTGGCAAAATCGACAGTAATTTCAACCATACTGGCAAGCTTCAACCCGGCATTTACCTGTTGCAACTGAATAAAAATGGAGAATCTCCAGAAATTAAATTTACCGTAGCCCGTCAGATTAATAAATTTATGCTCAGGGCTTTATTGAAAAACCTTCCGCTATCTGCGGAGGGTTTTTTATTTTTCCGGAATGGAAGTACCTAAAGAAAATTCATTCTGAAAAAGAATAGTTGTAACTTAATAGTAACACTATTTCACCTTCAAACTGTTGTTTATGAAAAAAAATATACCTATTTACATTTTTGTTTTCTGTTTCACATTCTCCTTCTTTTTATCCTTTTCCCAAACAGATCGCTTTGCATACGCAATTACTGATATATCAAAAGATGGGTCCAATTGGAACTATCTAAGAAAAATAGATCTGCATACCGGGAACTTCAGTGATGTGTTATTAAATGGAACGGATGTAAACCGGCTTAACTATGACGAAACAACTAAAAAACAAATGATCGAACCTTTCCAGGATGCAAGATTCGGCAAAGCAGCTAATGCTGCATTTGCAACCGGAGTAGCCGCAATTGCCTATGATAAAAAAAGCCATAGGATATATTACACTCCTATGTTCCTCAATCAACTCAGGTATATTGATCTGAAAAGCATGAATGTTTATTTTGTACCTACCCCTGATTTGTCGGGCCTTGCTGTAAAAGCCACCGACCAAAGTAATATTATTACCCGCATGGCCATAGCTTCAGACGGAAATGGATATGCCTTAACCAATGATGGAAACCAATTGTTACGGTTTACAACCGGAAAACAAATTTTGATTTCTGATCTGGGTGCCATTGTGGATGATCCTAAAAATAATAGTGTATCTGTTCATAATTCTTGTACCAGTTTTGGAGGGGATATGATTGCCGATGATGATGGTAATCTTTTTGTTTTTACAAACAGGAAGAATGTGTTCAGAATAAATATTGAAACTAAAATAGCTACCTATATCGGGGTAATTTCAGGGCTGCCACCAACATTTACAATAAATGGAGCGGCGGTTGATAATAATAATCAAATATTAGTTACAAGTGCCCTGGATAACAACACTATTTACTTAGTTGATAGTAAAACTTGGGTGGCAATCCCGGGTAAGTCTGCCGGAGGATGGCGAACGGCTGATCTGGCTAATAGCAATCTGCTTGCAACACGAAAACCTTCCCCCCTAATTAGCTTATTAAAAAATACTGATGAAATTGATGACGGAAGAGTTCAATTGTTTCCCAACCCTGTCATTAATAATAAATTTTCTATTCAGTTCGATCTTGCCGAAGGAAATTATTATGTACAGGTGAAAGATGCCCTGGGCCGTCATGTAACACAAACAATGACTCATGTAAAAGGAAAAGGCCAAACTACTCATTTACTTCTTCCTTCTTCTTCAAGCAAAGGTTTTTATCTCGTTAAGATAATGGATCAACATAATAAAAGTATTTTCAGCAGGAAAATCCTTGTACATTAAAAAGACTGATTAAAAAAGAGACCACCTTGAAAATAAGAATCAAGGTGGTCTCTTTTTTATATTACCGGAATGAATTATTCCTGGAAATTCTTGATCTTATTATAAAGTGTTTTACGATCAATATTAAGCACTTCAGCTGCCTTTTTCTTATTAAAGTTAACTTGTTGCAATACAGCCATAATCGTTTCGTATTCTGCCCTGCTTGCTGCATCTTTCAGATCCAGTTCTTTTCGGGGAGCAGGAGCCAGAACAGGGGACGAGTTTACTTCGTGATTGCCAGAATGAAGGGGTTCAATATTATTGATTTCCCATGGCAAAGAATTAAGCTTAATTTTTTCACCGGGAGGAGTAAGCAACACGGCTCGCCTCACAACATTTCTGAATTCTCTCAGATTCCCTGGCCAGGAATACTGTAAAAAAGTTTGAAGAACATCTTCTTCAAAACCTATCACCTCTTTTTCTAATTCAGTATTGGTTTTTGCAAGGAAAAAGTCGGCAAAAGCCAGGATATCTTCGCGGCGACTGCGAAGGGAAGGAAGATTAATCGAAAATTCATTGAACCTGTGATAAAGGTCCTCCCTGAATTTTCCTTTACGGTATCCTTCCTGCAAATTTTCATTGGATGCTACTATAATTCTTACGTCTACATTTGTTTCTTTGTTGCCTCCAACCCGTTTAAATTTTCTTTCCTGAATTACACGCAGCAAAGTGGCCTGCACATCAAGGGACAGGTTACCTACTTCATCCAGAAAAAGTGTTCCTCCGTCTGCCATTTCAAAATGGCCCTCTTTATCCTGCAGTGCACCGGTAAATGCACCCTTTACATGACCAAAAAGTTCACTTCCTGCTAATTCTTTCGATAAGGTTCCACAATCCATTGCAATAAAAGGCTTGCCTTTCCGGCTACTTAGCTCGTGTATAGTCTTAGCTATCACTTCTTTGCCGGTCCCACTTTCACCGTATAAAATCACACTATAGTTTGTACCTGCCACTATATTGATTTGTTCATACAAGGCACGGGTAGCAGCCGATCTTCCTATCATAAACTCATCATTATGATATTCGGGCCTGGCAGGTCCTTTTTTGGCGCCTGATGGTAAGGGCTCACCGGGCTTAAGTTTTGCTGCTTCAGGTTGCATTATGGCTTTATTCAATACACTTAATACCTCATCAGGTATCAGCGGCTTAACTATATAGTCAAATGCGCCCAATTTGATTACTTCAACTGCGGTTTTAATATCTGAGTACCCGGTGATCATAAGTACTTTAATTCCGGGATTCTCTTTGCGAAGTGTTGTTAATACCTTAATTCCCTCCATATCTCCTAAGCGATAATCGCATATAACCATATCAAACTTCTGCTCCAGGAATTTTGCAATTCCCTTGGCGCCAGAATGGGCCATATCAATATCATAGCCATTCTTAGTCAGATACCTTCCCAAAAGCGTACATAAATCTAAATCATCATCAATAATGAGGATTTTCTTTCTCATTTTTCTATAATTAAGTAGTGAATGAAATTAAGATTTTTTTTTATTATTATACTGATATATACTCAAATCATGCCGGACTTTATTCGTTTTCATCAAGTTGAAAATCTGGTTTTTGCATTTGGCAGTATAATTGTTTCCCTTAAAGAGGTGATGCAACATCGACAAATATTTAATACAGAGCCCGTTCCCATGCCACAGGACAATAAAAATAAACCACGAGCTCTCATAATTGATGACGAGACAGATATTTGTTATCTCCTGAAAGGTATATTAAGCCTAAAAAATTATGAGGCCACCTTTGCTACCACACTTGCTGAAGGAGAAAGTTATCTGAAACAACATGATCCTGCTGTTATTTTCCTGGATAACCATCTTCCTGATGGATATGGTATTGACACGATCCGCCACTTTAAAGAAGATTATCCGGCCTCAAAAATTGTAATGATCACCGCTCACGATACAACCTCTGACAGGGAAAAAGCTTATAACGAAGGAGTTGACTTTTTTATAGGAAAACCTTTTACCAGGGATATCATATTCAAAACAATTGAAAAGATAAAAGAATAAACTTCTTTTGTAGAAAATTTTCCCCGGACACATTACTCTTCATTTTCATTGCTATTTAATATCACAAAAAATACGGAGCCCGTTCCAACTTTGCTTTTTACATGTATATTCCCTTTGTGACTTAGAACTATATTTTGTGTTTGGGTAAGGCCCAACCCACTGTTTTTTAATTTGGTGGTAAAATAAGGTTCAAAAATATCTTGTAATATTTCCTCGTTAATTCCAATCCCTTCATCCTTGAATTCAATGATACATTGATTATCGTGCTGACCATGTATCCGGATTTCGAGAACCCCGTCATTTTTTTCACTCATCGCTTCAATAGCGTTTGATATAATATTTGAAAAAGCTACCTTTATTTTCTCTTTGTCAACCCGCATTTCAAAAGGTAGTTTTTCGTATCGCCTGACAATCTCTATGTTTTGTTTAGCTAAGTTTTCCCCGTTTTCACTTATGGTTTCGTCTACTATTGTATTAATATCTGATGTAGTATAAACCAAATTCTCAAATCTTGTGGCATTTAATAACTCTGATAATAAATGATTAATCCGTCCAATGCTGCGGCTAATCATGCTGTGCAAAAGAACCGAATCTTCGTCCTGCGTTCCCGCTTCCTTTAATTGGTCTGATGCCAGAGATATATTAGTTAATGGATTTCTGATTTCATGCGCAATTGTTCTGGCAATTCGATTACTTATCACAAACTTCTCTTTACTCTTCAAAAAATTTACCCGGGTGGCATTATTATTTACTTCCCTTATTTTAGCATCCGGGTCATTGTTTTCTGCTTCGTCACTTAATTTATTTTTTTCCATTGCCGTATTTATTTTTAACCGGAAATTAAAAGTGGAACTTCTATTTTTCTTATAATTCCTTATTATACCAGATTATTCATTCCAAATTTTCTTCCTCATTCTACCAAACAAGTTCTTTGATTCTTTCACGGCATTTAAGCTGGTACGCTTAAGAACATTTATCGCTGATCTATATTTAAAAAATAATTTCTGCCATTTGCTATTACAAATAAATAAATGGATGGGAATAAAGGTAATCGGAAAACAATAAGATAATCTACTCATCCCAAGGTAGAAAGGAGCTAAATTAAAAAAGGCCCTTCAATTTGAAAGAACCTCACTATACCTGGATTATTCCCTGAAGCCTGGAAATATCAAATAACTAACGAATAACCTGCGGCTTCGGATTAATAATGATTGCCTGCATCCAACAAAGAGCGGATGTCATCATTGAAACATGGATAAACATACCCGCCTTTAAAATAAAAAAGCCGATCATCCATGCTACCGCTGTTAATGCAGCTACTATAAAAAGCACCCGTCTCATATATTCATTTAACAGGTATATAGAAAAAATGATGCCAGCCATATTTTTTAATAAGGGTGTAAAACGCAAGCTTTTCTATATTATGCATTTATGGCTAAGATTTTGAATGAATAAAAGATCAGCCACCAATAAATAATATAAATGGATCTTCGATCTGCTTCTCCTTACTGGTTACTTCGTCATGGAATCATTAATAGCTACCCTTCCCTGAATAAAGATTTAAAAACTGACATTATAATCGTTGGTGCAGGAATAAGCGGAGCCCTGGTAGCTGATCAATTATGTAAGGCAGGATATAATGTAGTTGTAGTTGATCGCCGCCACGCAGGTACCGGTAGCACGGCTGCCAGTACGGCTCTACTTCAATATGAAATAGACAAACCATTGCATCAATTGATCCCGCTGGTAGGAGAAAAAAATGCAATTAGAAGCTACCACTTGTGCCGACAGGCTATTTTTGATATCAAAAAATTATGTGAGCAATTAAAAGAACCCGGTCTTTTTACTTTAAAACCAAGCTTTCAATTTGCCTCTGCAAAAAAAGCCGTACCTGATCTTTGGAACGAATTTACACTTAGAAAGAAAGCAGGTTTTGCATTGCAATGGCTGGAAGAAGACAGTATTCAGAAAAAATTCGGATTTTCCAAACATGCCGGGTTATTGAGTAAAGATGGAGCCGAGGCCGACGCATATAAAATAAGTCACAGCTTGTTTAAAAAATGGATGCGCAGGGGAATGCAGGTATATGATAATACTGAAATAGCGGGTATCCGCCATCTTAAACATGGTGTAGAACTTATTACCGCGGAAAAAATAAAAATAAGGGCAAAAAAAATGATCATTGCCTGCGGTTACGAATCACAACAGTATATTCCTGAAAAAGTACAACAACTTCATGCTACCTACGCCATAGCCAGTGAATCATTTGGTATAAAAGATTTTTGGTATAAAAATGCATTGATCTGGGAAACAGCAACACCATATTTATACTTACGCACTACCAGTGATAACAGGATATTGATTGGAGGAAAAGATATACCTTATACAAGTGCTGTACAAAGGGATAAAATGCTCAATCAAAAAGCAAAAAGCCTGGAAAGATCTTTTAACGTCCTCTTTCCTGAAATTCCATTCAAAACTGATTTTAAATGGGCGGGCACATTTGCTTCCACCGTTGACGGACTCCCATATATAGGGGCAATACGTCAAAGACCTCATACTTATTTTGCACTGGGATTTGGAGGCAACGGTATTACATTTAGCGTCATTGCAGCCAAAATTATCAGGGATCTATTATCGGGCAGAAAAAATAAAGATGCCCATATATTCAAATTTGGGAGATAATAAAATTCTTCAAAACAACAGGTCAGGATGCAAGCTCCAATTCATCCTCCGGTACATTGTTATATATATATTTTTCCTGTAGCCATGACAAAGTGCCTTTTGATTTTCGCACAAACCAACAGCCTCTTATCACCTTAAAAGAAATCATTTTTTGATCACCCAAATTCTGATGTATTTCACCTGAAATATATATATAGTCATTGTCTGACTTCTGAACCAGGCTAACAAGTTTATCCGGCATTTTATTGAAATCGATATCACTGGTGATTATGCAGTTTATTGAATCATCGCCGACACTTTTAGCTTGTACCTGAAATGTAACCTGGTCATCATTGTTGCGAAATCGCAATAATCCGGCTTGAATGTTATCTAGTTTTCGCTTGATAAGGTCTAAATTTTTTTTCATCAAATAACAATTTATAGGGGTAAGGGGTTTAATTAGACTGCCATTTGGAAAGGGCTGGTTTTGAGTGGGGTATCGCAATGCTTCTTAACACCCACTTATATCCTTTTTCCATAAATTGCTCCAAACGATTCCTTTCTTTTCTCCCAAAAGGCTCAGTGTATTCAATTGCGTTCATAGTCATTTTAATAAGTACTACTTTTCCTTTTTCCGGAGTTACATTCTGCATAAAGTCACAATGAGCATCCTCTACAATGGTAGCTTTGCCGCTAACTTCCAGATGAAAGAAAACGCCTTTCCGGTAAAAATGCAGGCGCACCGGGAAGGATTCTTCACAACTTGAAATATTTTGTAATGAGCTTTGATAAATAAACCAAAGGTGACCGCTATCATCCACGTGTATGGCTGTAACAATGCTATTAGGCAACTTAAATACATCATTGCTCATGGAATACATGATGGCGGTGCGTAGTTCATAAATCTTTTCCCTGATTTCTTTGAGGTTGGTGTCGGTAGTCATAATGGTAGTCTTTTGTTCTTAATATTCAAATGTGATACCAAGCTTCCCAAAACCCCCGGAACCAAGGTCCCCGGATAAAATGAGCAAGTTTTTCTACATATCCCTCCTTTTTAATTTTAAATGGCCCAAAGAACATGTCCAAAAACCTGGCATTTGTTTTTCCTCAAATAGAAGAACAACCTGTGATCCATGAAATTAGTATCCAGCCTTTCGCATAAAAAAATACTGGTTTTAAACAAAGACCATAAACAATCGGCTAAAGTAGCCAGGCTTCTGTACGTCTCAGATAATAGGCCTGGCATAGCCCGCGAAAAAGCTGGAAAAAAATTTAGATATGTGCTCAGCGGAAAAACAATAAAAGACCAAAGTGAATTGGAAAGAATTAAATATTTAGCTATTCCTCCTTCCTGGGCCAAAGTATGGATCTGTCCGCAAAGCACTGGTCATATACAGGCTACAGGATTTGATATGAATAACCGGAAGCAATACCGGTATCATAAACAATGGAACCAGCTTCGAAATGAAACTAAGTTTCACCGATTATACGAATTTGGAAAAGTATTACCCACCTTGCGGCGAAGGGTGAGAAAAGATATGCTGGGTAAGGATCTCAATGAAAAAAAAGTACTCGCTACCGTTGTCATGTTAATGGAGCAGACACTTATACGGGTTGGAAACAATGGATATGAAAAGCTGTATGGCTCCTATGGGTTAACTACCCTGAAGGACAGGCATGTGGTAGTAAAAAAAGAAGTAATCATGTTTTCCTTCACAGGGAAAAAAGGAATCGATCATTCTATAACCATACGGAATAAAATATTGGCGCAGATCGTCAGGCAATGCAGAGATATACCAGGGAAAGAACTTTTCCAATACTATACAGCAGATGGAGAGAAAAAAAGCATTGATTCAGGCATGGTAAATAATTATATCAAAGAAGGAACACAAGGAGATTTTTCAGCCAAAGATTTCAGAACCTGGGCAGGCACCCTGCATGCTTTAGATAATTTTCGCATGTTAAAAAAAGCTCATACTGACCTTGATGCTAAGAAAAATATAAACACCGTTTTGGACGCCGTCAGTAATAAATTGGGTAATTCCCGGAGCATTTGCAGAAAATATTATGTTCATCCCGGAATTATTCAATTATATATTGAAAATAAACTTATGAAATGTATTGACGCTGCCCCTCTAAAGGAAAAGATGTCAGGAATTAGTTCAATTGAAAAAATTTTAATTCTTACTTTAAAAAAAACTATGTAATAAAAAGGCTGCCCAAAAATACTGGTATGGTTTTTACCCATACTTTAAAAGGGACATGAAAAAAATCATCTTTAAAGCAAACCCGGAAAGAACCGGTTCCCTGGAAAGGAAAGGGAAAAAAGAAATTTAATTCAGTGTTTACCTGGATTTTTTAACCTTTAAAAACTATAACATTATGCACCTAAATGAAAAAACAACTGAAGTATTGAATGACCTGATACGAATAAATAATGATCGTATCGAAGGTTACGAAAGGGCGGCTGAAGAAACAGATGCAAAAGACGTTGACCTGCAGGTTATTTTCCGTCAAATGGGCGCTGAGAGCCGTAGCTATGTAAATGATCTTAGTGGATATGTGGCTACTTCAGGCGAGGAAATCGAACAAGACACAACGTTGAGAGGTAAGATTTACCGTGCCTGGATGGACGTTAAAGCTACTTTTACAGGCAAAGATCGTAAATCAATTCTTGGCTCTTGTGAATATGGTGAAGATGCTGCACAAAGAGCATATGATTCAGCATTGTCAAGCGATGTGGAATTGCCAACAGATATAAGGCAATTAATAATGGATCAAAAAACAAGCTTGAAAAGATCGCATGACAAAATAAAAGCGTTACGGGATAAACAACCCGCATAATTGAAATAAAAGCATGGTAAATAATTATCATGCTTTTATTAATTTTTAAGGAAGTTGAGTTAAAAATAAAAACATATGCAAACAAATTCCACTACCGAAGAAATGAAAAGTTTATCCAGCTGCCTGAATAAATTAGTATTGGATGGATATACGGAAGATTTTACTGCAGGAGAGCGAGGACTTTTATCACTTCAGAGCGAAAAATTATACGAACCAGGCCAGGTACATGTGGTTAATTTTTTTCGTTTTGAAGGGGCTAGTGACCCTGCCGATAATACCATATTGTATGTGATAGAAACCGACGATGGCGTAAAAGGAACCTTGGTTGATGCTTATGGCTCTTACGCAGATAGTAAGGTTACTACTTTTATACAGGAAGTAAACGAAATCAATAAAAAAACGGTAAGCAATGATTCAACTTCAAACAACTGATCAATACATTAAAGTATGTATGAAAACCTGGCTGCTTTGTGAGGCCAGTATTCATGCAGAGTCAACAAGGCGGTCGCCGAGAGCTGACCTGGTAAAAGAATGCAGCGATTGCGCAAAGGCCTGTTTTGCCGTGGTATCAAGGTTGGTGAGCGAGGCCGGCGACCTCGGAAACCTTGTACTTAATTGTTTATTACATTGCCGCCAGTGTTCCAATGCATGTGCGAAATATAAGAATGAAGAAGATATTCAGTTTTGTGGCATCATGAGCAGCATATGTGCAGATACATTAAGAGAAATTACTGTTCTGGATTTAAACTGATTTCTTATTTATTACAACTAACCCTACATAATATAAAAAATAAACCGGCAACAAATGTTACCGGTTTTTTCATTTTCTGTATTACTTGTCTCCCTAAATACTGCTTCTTGATCTTCCGAAAAACAGTGAAATAATAAATAATACAAGAAAAATGAAAAACAAAATTTTTGCGATGGAAGCTGCCCCGGCAGCAATACCACCAAATCCAAAAATTGCAGCAATGATGGCCACAACCAGGAAAATTACAGTCCAACGTAGCATAATTTATTTTTTTAAAAATTAAAAAATAGAAATTTCATCGCTCCATTCTCCATGTCACTTGCGCTCAATTGTAATAATGAAAAAGTCATGCCGCAATAACTCATAACATAACCAAGAGAGTTTTGGGGAAATTTTTCAGCATCTCCTATATTTAAACGCCAAAAAACTGGTTTTTTTTACTCACCCCTTTTAAACTTTTATGGCTTTTTCATCCGGGTTTAATGTGGTATAATAATTTCTGTTTTTGAATAAAAGATTTATGCAAAAAGGAAGTACAAAAAAAAAGGTAAGACCCCCACAGCATCAACGTCGTCCCGGCTCAGAGCATAAAATGATCCCTCAACCTGTATTTGATCTTCCGGAAATAAAGGGTAGCGGAAAATTAAAGAATAAAGTAGCTTTTATAACAGGAGGAGATAGTGGTATTGGTAAAGCAGTAGCGGTATTGTTTGCAAAAGAAGGAGCGTCAGTGTCTATCGCTTTCCTCAATGAAGATAAAGATGCTAAAGAAACACAACAATATATAAAGGAAAATTATGGGACTTCGTGTATGTTAATAAAGGGTGATCTTTCGAAAGAAAATAATTGCATACGGGCTATACAAAAAACAATAAAGCAGTTTGGCCGTATTGATATTGTAGTCAATAATGCCGCCCTGCATTTTGAAAATAAAAGTATTGAAACATTAACCAGCAAGGAATTAATAAAAACGTTTGAAACTAATATTTTCTCTTATTTCTGGGTAACGAAAGCAGCAATTCCTTATTTGAAAAAAGGAAGCAGTATTATCAATACATCTTCTGTTACAGCGTACCGGGGTAGTGGATCTTTAATAGATTATGCCTCCACCAAAGGAGCTATTGTCTCTTTTACCAGGAGCCTGTCATCCAATCTTGCAAAAAAGGGAATTCGTGTAAATGGCGTAGCACCAGGACCTATCTGGACACCCTTAATTCCTGCAAGCTTTAACTCTTCAAAGACAGCCAAACATGGAAGTGATGTGCCCATGCAAAGAGCAGGAGAACCAGCAGAAGTTGCCCCCAGTTTTCTTTTTCTGGCCAGTTCAGATGCCAGTTATATGACCGGCCAGTTTCTGCATCCAAACGGAGGTGAAATAATAAATGGATAAATTTTTTGCACAGGTTTTTGTATTGGCATGCTTTTGGAATTTTATTTAATATCTCTTTGGGGGTGGTTAAAAAAATCTGAGAATATACCCGCATTCACCTGATCTGGATAATGCCAGCGAAGGGGAATAAAAGAGAAACAAGGGGTTTTGGTTTACGCCAAAGCCCTTTTTTATTTTTACGTATTTACCGGGCATCTTTCCAAATCAACCTGATATGCCTGGCCTCTTTACTGAATCCCACACATTTTCCATCACCTTTTGCGGTAAAGCCTCCGGAAGGCGCACAAATAAAATTGCAATCCTTACTATATAAACTATCATATTGATCACAACAGTTGCTGGTAAATAAATAAACGACTTCCCCTTCAAAACTATATTCATTTACTTCCCCAGGCGGATTCCATTTTGGCTGTTGTAATATGCTGTTTATTTTTGTTGAATACAAACAGGCATTGTTTGTTTATTCTTACCACAGGTTTGATTCATCAGAGGCAGGGTTAATAAAAGCAAAATAAACTTCATAGCATCTTGATTAAGGTTGGTGACAGGGTATATTTGCATCTCTCCGCAAAAAAGAGACCACTTGGAAAAAAGCAATTTTGTAGACCAAATAAGAATATTCTGTAAAAGCGGCCATGGTGGAGCGGGCAGCAGGCATTTTATGCGTAATAAATTTACGGCAATGGGTGGACCTGACGGAGGTGATGGCGGACGCGGGGCTCATATCATACTCAAAGGAAACAGGAATTTGTGGACCTTGCTTCACCTCCGGTATTATAAAAATGTATTAGCTGAAGACGGGGAGGTAGGATCGGGTAATAACAGTTCCGGCCGGTCTGGTAAAGATATCTTTATTGAGGTTCCATTGGGTACTATTGCCAGGGATGAAATAACCGGTGAGAAAGAGGTGGAAATATTAACCGATGGACAGGAAGTAATATGGATGCCGGGTGGAAAAGGAGGTCTTGGTAACAGTCATTTTGCTACCCCCACCAACCAGGCGCCGGAATATGCACAACCGGGCTTGCCAGGAGTGGAAGGCTGGAAGGTTCTTGAGCTAAAAGTTCTGGCAGATGTAGGACTGGTAGGCTGTCCCAATGCCGGTAAATCAACTTTATTATCAGTTATCACTGCTGCTAAACCAAAAATTGCGGATTATGCATTTACTACCATTACACCCAACCTTGGGATGGTGGATTATCGTGACGGAAAAAGTTTTTGCATTGCAGATCTTCCCGGAATTATTGAAGGGGCAGCTGAAGGAAAGGGACTAGGCCATCGCTTTCTTCGCCATATTGAACGTAATCCTGTATTATTATTCCTGATTCCGGCAGACGCTGACAATCATAAAAAGGAATTTGAAATTCTTGTGAATGAACTAGAAAAATACAACCCGGAACTTCTTCATAAACAATTTGTCATTGCGGTGAGTAAAAGTGATATGCTGGATGATGAATTGACGTCAGCTATAAAAAAAGAATTGCCCGCAGAAATTCCTCATATTTTCATTTCCTCCCTCACAAATAAAGGTTTGGTTCAGTTAAAAGATCTTCTCTGGCAAGCCTTGAATCCACAGGCATAATACGCTTAACCTAAATAATAGGTAAAAAAGATGCTGTTATGATCCCACTTTTGGCAGCACTTATATTTTATAGTACGTTTGTTTTTTTTTAAATCAATTACAATGAAGAAGTTTTTCATTTCAGTGGCTTTGTTTTTTTTATTGGCAATCCGGTCTTTTGCTGATGAAGGTATGTGGCTTCCCATCCTGCTGGGCCAGCAGGTATATAACGATATGGTGAAAAAAGGACTGAAGCTTAGTAAAGAACAATTATACAGTATAAATAAGGCATCAATAAAAGATGCTATCATCATTTTTGGCGGTGGATGTACAGGAGAAATTGTGAGTGCTGAAGGATTAATTTTTACCAATCATCATTGCGGGTACGATGCCATTGCCTCTGCCAGCACCCTTGATAATAATTATTTGCAAAATGGCTTTTATGCAAAAAACAGGGAAGAAGAAATTCCAACCTCCCTTTCTGTTCAATTCCTGTTGCGGATGGTTGATGTAACTGCTGAAGTCATGGATTCATTAAAGGGATTAAGTGGTATGGACCGGGCAAAAAAACAAGCTTCTGTACTGGCCGCACTTAATACAAGAATGAGCGATGCTACGCAAAATATAGAAACCCGGATCAGTTCGCTTTTTAAAGGAAATCAATACATGGCTTTCGTATACCAGCGCTATTCCGATATCCGCCTGGTAGGCACTCCTCCTGAAAGTATTGGCAAATTTGGTGGCGACACAGATAATTGGGAATGGCCCCGGCACACAGGAGATTTTTCTGTATTCAGGGTGTATTCAGGTGCAGACGGCAAGCCTGCAAAATATTCTTCAGAAAATAAACCATTAAAGCCAAAATGGTTTCTGCCCGTTTCAATAAAAGGAGTAAAGGAAGGGGATTATACTATGATCTGGGGTTATCCCGGCGGCACCAACCGCTATGAAAGTTCATATGGAATTAAATTAGCAACAGAAGTTAATAACCCTACTTTGGTTAAGCTCCGTGATCTGCGATTGAAATATATGCTTCAGGAAATGAAGAATGATCCGGCTGTCAAATTGCAACTCTCTTCATCTTATGCAAGCATTGCCAACTACTGGAAATTTTTTGATGGAGAAACTAAACAATTACTCAAATATGATATTTATGGAAGAAAAAAAGCTGCCGAGGAAAAATTTATAGCATGGGCAGCCAATAAACCAGAATATAAAAATATTTTTTCTGATTGGAATAAAGCTTATGAAGCGTGGACAAAATATGCTCAACACCGGATGTATATCACTGAAGGAATATTTGGTTCACCGCTGATCGCTTTCGCCGCATCTCTAAAACAACTGGAAGCCGCCCTTGTAAAACCCGGATCCACAAAATCAGATATACAAAAGGCCGTTGACGCTGCTGTTGATGCACGAAAAGAATTCCTTGCTGAAGAAAATAAAAAGTCTGATGAACAAATAGTTGCAGCCATAACCATGTTATATTATAAAGATGTTCCTAAAGAACAACAACCTATTGGTTTCTATGGCACCTTGAAGGATCAGTACGGATCTTTGGATAATGAGGCTACTTATAAAAAATATGCTGCAGATATTTTTGCTAAGACCATGATCTTTGACGATGCCAGATGGAATGCTTTTATTGCCCATCCCGATGCCAATGTATTACAGGCCGATCCCGCTTTCGCCCACGCTAGTGCCTTTTACGATAATTATAGCAGTAAATATGTACCCTACTTTCAGCAGTTCACATCAACTAACAATGATTTAGGTCGGCTTTATCTGAAAGGGATAATGGAAATGGATACAGTGAAAGCAAAAATGATGTACCCCGATGCCACTTTTACGATGAGGGTAAGTTATGGTGCTGTAAAAAGTTATCGCCCACGAGATGCCGTTTTTTATGATTACGTCACCACTTCAAAAGGCATTCTCGAAAAATATAAACCAGGCGACTATGAATTTGATCTGCCAGCCAGGCAAATTGAACTATTAAGGAAAAAAGATTTTGGTCAGTATATTGATAAACAACGAAACGACCTTGTCATAGGATTTATCAGCAGCACTGATATCACAGGTGGAAATTCCGGTTCACCCGTATTAAATGGTAAGGGTGAGTTGATCGGTCTTGCTTTTGACGGAAACTATGAAGCTCTTAGCCATAAGCTGGCCTTTGATAAAGATCTAAACAGAACGATTAATGTTGATATTCGTTATGTATTATGGTGCATAGACAAATTAGGCGGCGCCTCAAACATTATCAAAGAACTAAAACTGATGAAATAGTGTCTTTTTATAAATAGCATTATCAATTAATTTTCGCTGTAAAAACCTTTTCGAGATCATGAAAAGGTTTTTATTTGCCCGGTTCCATTTAAACAAGTGCTACGATTTATTGCTTATCATTGCAAAGCAATTTTACTGCTTGAAAAAAACTATTATCATACAGTTGGTTTGTATCCTTTTTTCTATTCCTTCTTATCCGCAAAAGGCCCAGTTTAGTCTTGCAACAGACTTCTCCGTTTTCCGCAGTTTTAAAAAGGAACAACAGTTTTGGACTGTAGGCCAAACTGTTGCCGGCCACTTTAATTTTTCCGAAAAGGATGGATTATATGCCTGGATTACGTATTCAGGAAATGGCAAATTCAGTAACCGGCTAACGGCTTCGGCTAAAACGGTTTTTACATCTCCTCTCCGGCTTAATTATACTAATTCGGCGATCATGCGTTTCCGGCATGTTTCAATGGGCTGGAAACATTATTTGAAAGGATCATTTAACAATGAGGATTACTGGAATTTGTATGGCTATGCCGGCTTTGGATTATTATTTGGTAGTGTTGAAAACTCACATTCTGATTTTATTGATACCACAAATTACTACGCACCCGTGTTGAGGGGAAGCGCTGATTTTAAACGACTCACTTTTGACCTGGGTTTAGGATACGAGAAACCTGTAGGTGGTAACGTAAACTTTTATCTGGAGACCCGGGTACTCATTCCCACTACTTATTATCCCAGCCATTATCTTTTTATTAATAAACAAGCCCCATTGATAGGATCTGTTAACACCGGCTTCAGAATTTTATTTGATTAATACATTAATAGAAGAATAAAAATAATCCCTCCTTTATGTATCGCGAATTAACAATACGGCAAATAGGCTTATATAAACTTTTCATTCCACTTAAAGAACCCTTTGTCATTTCACTGGGACCCATTCTAAATGCAGAAAACGTTTTAGTTGTCATCCATACCGAAGAAGGAATAACAGGATACGGAGAATGCAGCCCTTTTATGAGCATCAATGGCGAAAGTATTGACACTTGTTTTATCATCGGCCAGTATTTTTCAAAATTGTTTAAAGGTAAAAATGCATTGTCCATTGAAGATAGAATTGCAGATATGGACAAACTTATTTATGGCAATACCAGTATAAAAAGTGCCTTTGATATGGCCTTGTATGATATCGCTTCACATAATGCCGGCGTTCCTCTTTATAAATTCCTGGGAGGAGAAAATAATAAAACCATCATCACGGACTATACAGTAAGTATTGGGGATCCAGTTAAAATGGCAGCAGACGCAGTAAAAATAAAAGAAGAAGGCTATCCTGCTATAAAGATAAAATTGGGAAAAAACGGGGAAACAGATGTAGTCCGGATCAAAGCTATCCGCGAAGCGGTAGGCCCTGATATACCATTACGAATCGATGCAAACCAGGGTTGGTCGGCAGATGAAGCTATAACTACGTTAAAAGCCTTATCGCCATTTGGTATCCAGCATTGCGAAGAGCCCATTCCCCGATGGGCTTTTATGGAATTGCCCAACGTAAGAAAGGAAAGCCCCATTCCTATTATGAGCGATGAAAGCTGCGGTGACGAACACGATGCGGAACGATTAATAAAATTAGGTGCCTGTGATTATATGAATATCAAATTAGGAAAATCTGGCGGCCTGTTTAAAGCACTCAGGATGGTAGCTCTTGCCGAAGAGGCAAATATGCATTTGCAAGTGGGGGCGTTTATGGAATCCAGGCTGGCAATGACCGCTTTTGCTCACTTCTCTTTGTGTAGTGATATGATTGAGCATTTTGATTTTGATACCTGCCTTATGTTTAGCGAGGACCCCGTAACTGGCGGAATTATTTATGAAAAAAATGGTGTGATAAAAGTGCCGGAGTCAGCAGGCTTAGGAGCTTCAATTGATGAAAACTACTTAAACAAACTCGATAAAATTATCATTTAGATTTTGTCTTACTTTCTTTTTTAGCAACGGGAGAATTATCCTTCCATTCCCATAAATGTTTGCAGGCATAGGTTCGATAGGGGCTCCACTTTTCAGATATTTTCAACAGGTCGATCTTAAATTTCTTTTTATCGTCTCTATCCAGTTTATATAATTTGATCATAGCATTCTGTATACCCCAATCATCAATGGCGAATACGTCCTCCCGGCCCAGCGCAAACATCAGCAGCATTTCCACGGTCCACCTGCCCACCCCTTTTATCTGCGTCAGATAAATGATCACTTCTTCATTATTCATTTTGTGCAGTTTCTTATAATCCATACCAAATTCAATTTCAAACTGCGCTACATTTTTTATATAACTCACTTTAGCATTTGATAAACCAATTGCCCTTAATGATTCAGAAGGCGTTTCCAATATTTGTTTTGGCGTAGGTTCTGTTTTCCCATATAAACTAAGAAATCGGTTATGAATCACAGTTGCCACTTTAGTTGATAATTGTTGACTCATAATGGACGCACATAAATAATTACAAATATTCTTTCTTCTTTTCAACTGAAAAGGCTCGCCATATTCAATAATTTTTTTAAGTTTTCTGTCTTTGGAAAGATGAGGTATATAGTGCATTACCTGAACGGGTGTTTATTTGAATGCTGTGATGAAGGATAAAATTAGAAATTTGCTGGTATGGAACAGTAACCAATTATCACAAAGGATATTTTGCATAGCTGTGTTACTTGTCATCCGTGTTATGGAACCCCTGGTGCCCAGCGAAAAAGAGAAAGGTAGATGGCCAGGAAAATGAAATAAGGAACAATAAACCGGCCAGGCTATTCTTAGAAATTCGTCTTTCACTTTAATCAATAGTCCAACTCATTTCCCCGCCCTTCTCATCTTTTAAAAGAATGCCTAATTCTAATAATTGGTTTCTTATTTTATCCGATGTTACAAAATCCTTTTTCCCTTTGGCCACTTTACGGATATCCATTAATAGTTGCATGATGCCTTGTAGTTTCTCATTATCGGCATCATTTATTCCTTTCAATCCGAGAATATCTTCCAGGTAAATCTTGAATTCATTGTGTAGTTGCTCAAGCGTATTTTTTGATAAAGAAGTAACAGGAATAATTTTGTCTTTCATTGAATTGATAAGAGGCGCCAGTTCAAACATACTGGCCAGTACACGAGCTGTACTGAAATCATCATTCATAAATTGCGGAAACGCTGATAAGAATTTTACTACACGGGCTTCCTGCTCAGGATCTCCCGGCTCATTCGACAATTCAACCGCTTCCGTTTTCAATTTTTTTAAATTTTCATAAGCCTCCCATAATCTTTTCAACCCTTTCTCAGCAGCCAGTAGAGCATCATTACTAAAATCCAACGTGCTTCTGTAATGCGTCTGTAAAATAAAGAAGCGGATCGTCATCGGGTGATACGCCTTACCCAGCAGCGGATGATTGCCGCTGAAAAGTTCTGTTAGCTTGATTACATTATTATAACTCTTCCCCATCTTACGGCCATTAATGGTGATCATATTATTATGAATCCAGTACCGAACCGGGGCTTCGTGATTGCAAATAGTACTCTGCGCTATTTCACTTTCATGATGAGGAAACAACAAGTCCATTCCTCCTCCATGGATATCGAACCTGGATCCCAGATATTTTGTGGCCATGGCCGAACATTCAATATGCCAGCCCGGGAAGCCGATGCCCCAGGGACTTTGCCATCGCATGATATGTTCAGGAGCAGCATTTTTCCATAAAGCAAAATCTGTTTTATCCCTCTTTTCTTCCTGCCCTTCAAGATCCCTGGTTGTTTCAAGCAGATCGTCTATCACCCGACCACTCAGTTTTCCGTAATCATATGAAGCAGCATATTTTTTTACATCAAAATATACGGAGCCGTTTACAACATAGGCAAACCCTGCCTTGATAATGGTTTCTATCATCCCGATCTGCTCCACAATATGACCGGTTGCTGTAGGCTCTATGGATGGCGGTAAAGTATTAAACTGCTGCATCGCCCAATGAAACAAATTGGTATACTTCTGTACCAACTCCATTGGCTCCAGTTTTTCTAAAATAGCTTTCTTTGAAATTTTATCCTCTGCCGCACGACCTTCTTCTTCAAAATGCCCGGCATCTGTAATGTTACGAACGTATCTAACCTTATAGCCCAGGTGCATTAAATAACGGTATATAACGTCAAAAGTAACATAAGGCCTGGCATGTCCTAAATGACTTTCACCGCTAACAGTAGGACCACATACATACATACCAGCATGCCCCTCAGTAACAGGCGTAAAAACTTCCTTTGTTCTCGACAACGAATTATAAACATGCAAATTATTCATAGAAAGACATTAAGTTGCCAGCACTGCCCAAGCCTATTGAAGACCATCAGTGTGGCAAAAAAATTGATGCAAATGTAACGGTAAATATGTTTTGACGGGATGGTGAATCCCGGGTTGGGCCGTTGTTAAGACTCATTAAAAGGCCCATTTTTTATTGTTCAGTGTTTTCAATTCCAAATCTGCAACCAGCATATAATGATCAGAATATTTTTTTTTGATCCTTTTAAACTGGTGAACATTAAAATGCTTATCCCCGAAAATATAATCGATCCTGAGTGTTGGAGAAATGGCAGAGAAAGTGCGACCGATACCAAATCCTCTTTCCAAAAAGGCGTCCTGCATATCTCCACGAACATTGTAATAAGTGTAAGAATTGGGAATGTCGTTCAGGTCGCCACAAAAGACAACCGGGTATGGACTATCGCCCAATAATTGTTTTATAATATCGGTCTGCAATTTCCTTTTGTCTGCTCCTTCCTTAATTTTTAAAAAAATTGTTTTTGAGTTGGAAACAAAGCCATCATCACCCTCTTTTATTTTATCTATTTTTTCGTAATCAGTTCTTAACAGTTGCACGGATTGCAGGTGAGTTGTATAAACCCTGATGATCCGGTTTTTTAACCTGATATCTACATGCATTAATGCTTCAGGTAGTGTGGGCCTGGGATAACGAATCAAACCGCTGTCAATGATAGGAAAGCGGGAAAAAATAGCATTTCCTGTAAAATGCTTATCGCCATCCAATTCATGAGAATAATAATAGTAAGGATAATGAAGACTATCCTGCATATAATCAATATTATCGTACAAAGCGGGATCATAGGAATGATAAAATTCCTGTAAACAAATGATGTCTGCATCCTGCTTGCGTATTTGCTCCATCATTTTCAACCTGGTTTTGCTGCCCTTATTATTATTCCTTTTCATTTCAATAAAGCGGGCCACATTCCAGGTGGCTATACGAATATTTTGAGGTTTCTTTTCAGCAATAAATTGTTTGGGCAAGTTAAAGGCAAAAAAAACACTGATACTTTTAATACCCAATATCAGGGCAATGGCCGATATCCAGGCATACCGTCTTTTTACAAATAACCACCAGATAAAGAAACCAAAAACAATCAGCAATAAAAATGGAAACCCGATGCCCAGTAAAGGAAGAAGCCGCCAGCTTTGCGGATCAATATAAGGAGCAAGGCATGCCAGTAAAAAAAAGAAAACAACTCCGTAATTTATGAAGATCAGTACCCGTTTAGTGAGGTTTCGAATTTTGCTGGCCATTATTGCAAATTACAAAAAACAGCCTACAATGATGTAGTTGAGGTGCATGCCGGCATATCATTTAACCTGATTCTTTCAATATGAAAAATACAACAGGAGGGCTGCTGGCTGGCTTAGCCTTCATGACTGGCCCTTTTCAGAATATCTTTTTCTTCCTCTGTAAGGCTTGTATATCCTTTCTGGCTGATCTTATCTAAAATTTCATTTACTCTTTGTTCTGTAATATTGGGTTTCTTTTTAAAAGGAGCTTTATCTGATTTGTAAAATAGTTCCTGCTTTATATTTTTCCCTTTCGCCGGCTTTTCAGGATTAAATAAATTATTTACCCAATCAAAGAAATTATTCATCCATTCACTCCAATCATAACCTTTACGAAAAGAATAAATAAACAAGAAGCCGGTTGCCGCCCCTGCCAGGTGAGCTATATGGCCACCCGGATTACTTAAAGGAATACTGGCCAGGTCTATAATGAGGTAAATGGCAGTTAACACCCATATGGGAATACCACCAAACAGCATGGGGAAGATCCGGTACGTAGGAGAAATGGTAGCTACTGCAACAGCAATGGCCATTACTCCGGCAGAAGCACCCAGTGCCTCTGCAACAGGAAGAGACTTGCTGAGCCCGGGCAAAAAATTATAAGCCAGTATAAATGCCAGTGCACCGGCAAGTGCACCATAAATGTAAAGAGGAACGATCTTCCGGTTGCCTGTAAGGTCAAGAAAAATATATCCAAAAACCCAAAGCCAGAGCATATTCCCAAGCAAGTGCCAAACACTATCATGAGTAAACATATGGGTCAGTATCGTCCATGGCCTGGAAATAATTCTACCACCGTCCGCAGGCAGGGTAAAAAGATTAAGGATATTATTTTCGTAAAAGTGAAGAGCCTCTGCACCACTGCTGTACCGAAGAAAAAAAACAGCTTTTAAAAAAGCCAGGAGCACAAATATGATCATATTAATGGCAATCAAAAGAACCAGCGCATTATTAGCATGAGCCAGGGAAATTCTTCTTCTATATTGTTGTTCATGATACGCCATAGATCCTGTAACTAAAGATAAAAGGAACCCGGGACCATTAAAACCCTGGGTAGTTTTTTTTAATACAACGTTTTACGGTTTGTTTTGTTCCAGATAAGAACAATTATAAATCCGGTGATGGCGCCACCTAAATGGGCAAAGTGGGCAATATTATCACCGCTGAAATTAGCTACACCTCCAAATAAATCAATGGCAGCCAGTCCCAATACAGCCCATTTGGCCTTTATTGGAAAAGGGATGAACATGATAAATAATTGCGTATTCGGAAATGTATAGGCAAAGCCGGCCATTACCCCCATCACAGCACCTGATGCTCCCAGGGCCGGGGATGTGCCTCCTATTAATTTGCCCACTGCTCCCATATTATTGGCCTGTATAGCATCAAGCAATTGCTCACATCGGAAATACTGGATACCCAGGTGCAGCAAAGCGGCACCCAATCCACAAAGCATATAAAAAGTCAGAAATCTTTTTGGACCCCACACATTCTCCAAAACTTTTCCAAACATCCATAAGGCAAACATGTTAAAAATGATATGAAATAATGTTGCCGGTGAGTGGGCAAACATATGAGTAATGATCTGGTATGGCTGAAATTCGTTGCTGGCCGACAGCACTTGCTCCCTGATCAGGATTTCTTGTAATGAAGCGGGCATCAATGGCCATAGCATCAGCTTTTCCGTAATGGCAAATTGTTTGTCCAATAACATTTGGGCAACATAAACCAGGACATTAATAATGATCAGGTTTTTTATGATTGGCGGAAAATTATTGGGGCGGGTAAAACGAAACTCACTCATACGGCAAAAATAGGTTAACAGCTCAAAAGGATAAAGAGAAAAAGAACATGAAAATAGTCCGGGTTAATTTGTTATTCCCCATCCAATTTTAGATTGAATGATTATCCTTCTGAAGTACCTGATTTTATTTTGTAGCTCTTTTAAGCTTTAATTGAACCACATTTTCAATATGAAGCGTATGAGGAAACATATCCACGGGTTGTATCCGGGTAACCTCATATATTTCATCCAATAAATGCAGATCACGGGCCTGTGTTGAGGGATTACAGCTTACATAAACCACTATTGGAGCAGCTATTTCAATTATTTTTCTGATCAACTTTTCACTCATACCGGCCCGCGGAGGATCAGTAATGATTACATCAGGCCGGCCATTGCGGTCAAAAAAAGGATCATCACAAACTGCAGTAACGTCACCAGCAAAGAAGGCGGTGTTATTTAGGTTGTTTATAATAGCGTTTTCCCTGGCATCTTCAATTGCAGCTTCCACCTGTTCTACACCAATTACTTTTTTTGCTTGCTTACTCACAAAGATTCCTATGCTACCTGTGCCGCAATAAAGGTCATAAACTGTTTCCTGGCCCGTTAATTCTGCAAAATCCTTCGTCACCCGATATAATTGTTCTCCTTGTGTGGTATTGGTTTGAAAAAAGGATTTTGGTCCAATTTTAAAGCTATACTCCTCGCCTCCGTGGCCTGTAGACATATTTTCCGTTACAAATCCTTTTCCTGAATATACCATCGGTTCCAGGTCGTGCAGGCTATCATTCATTTTCATATTCAGGGTATACAGGAGTGTAGTGATTAGGGGGAATTTTTGAAGAATATGGTTCAATAGAGCTTCCTGCCGGGACTTATCGTTTTCCCCAAAAACAATATTGACCATTATTTCTCCGGTTCTGCAAAGCCTGATTTGCATTGTTCTTAAGAGACCGGTATGATTCCGGATATCATAAAATGAAAATTCGTTCTCAACGGCAAATCTTTTGATCTCCAGCCGAATTTCATTGGATGGCTCGGCTTGCAGGTAACAAGTTTGTATATCTACTATTTTATCAAAAAAACCCCTGGCATGAAAACCCACGCCTTTAAACCCAGGCTGGAGTTCAGTTGCAGGTCCGGCAAACTTGCTTTCTTGCTTATTACCCAAATCCTTCCCAACTATTATGTCCTGGAAAGGTTCACTGGTGGTTTTAGGTAGCTTAACAGGCTTTTCCCTTGTATATTCCTTAGTACCAAACGTATATTCAATCTTATTTCGGTAAAATTTGGTTTGCTCAGCGCCTAATATGGGCATTATTTCTGGCAAGTTTATTTTCCCGATTCTTGCCAGGTTATCTTTTACCTGGCGCTGCTTATACATCAATTGCTTTTCATAAGGCAACATTTGCCACTGGCAACCCCCACATACGCCGAAGTGAGAACAAAAGGGTTCTAATCTTTCAGGCGAGTAAGAATGAAAATGTATAGCATGGCCCTCCGCCCAATCTTTTTTGTTCTTATTCAATTGAATATCAACAATGTCGCCAGGGATAGCACCTTCAATAAATATTACCTTTCCATCCAGTTTTGCCAGGGATTTCCCTTCTGCGGCATAGTCTTCCACCCTGACCTTTTCTAATATTATTTTTACTTTTTTTCTCTTCACGGCGCAAAGCTAAGGGTTTGTTTTTCTGGCCAGGTAACAGGAACTATTGGAGAATGATTGTATACTATTTCATTCTACTGGTCGCCATGCAACACTTTCCTTGCTCAGGGCCATCTTCATTTCCGTAAACTTTGTCAGGTACTTTTAAACTCATCAAGCTTTTAATAACTTTACCCGATTATTCTGTCTCATGAAAAAATTATCCCTGTTTCCAGTCCTTCTTTTGGCAACATTTCTTTTTGCTCAAAACGGCTACCAGATAAAAGTAACTCTCAAGCCTTTTAAGAACGAATACATCTACCTGGGCCATTATTCCGGAAAACAATATCCTGTTGTAGATTCAGTGTTGCTGAATGACAAGAGCGAAGGAGTATTAAACGGACCTAAAGAATTGGGCGGCGGAATCTATCTCCTTGTTTACCCAACCAAAGACAAATTTTTGGAACTACTGATCGATAAGCAACAGCAATTTTCCATCATAGCGGATACAGTAAACCCATTAGGCAAAAAATTCTTTAATTCCCCGGACAACGACCTTTTCAACAATTACCAGCAATTTATGGGAGTAAAGGGTAAAGCGATGGACGAGGGAACCAAAGCTTTGCAGGCGGCTCAAACAGCCAAAGATTCTTCCACTATTAATGAATCCCTAAAAAAGATATCAGAAGAAATATCGGAATACCGGAGGCAGTTTGTTGACAAGAATCCGGACAATATTTTAAGT
Organism: Chitinophagaceae bacterium; assembly: GCA_041743125.1. Lineage (GTDB taxonomy): Bacteria > Bacteroidota > Bacteroidia > Chitinophagales > Chitinophagaceae > Terrimonas_B. The sequence continues at coordinate 33,986 of JBGTNK010000197.1, read as the reverse complement.
ATCCTGATGCACCTGATGGATGAACCAAAAATTCCTCCTGCAGAAAAACATCCGGGTGGAAAATATGATTCAACCTATGCTTACCGGTATTTTAAAGACCACTACTGGGACGGCCTCAATTTTTGGGACGACCGCATCACCCGCACACCCGCCTCATTATTTGATGAAAGACTGGATAAATATTACAATAACCTTGTTTTTCAACATCCCGATTCAGTGAATAAGGAAATAGACTGGATGCTGGGCTATGCCAGTGCCAGCCCGGAAATGACGCGGTACCTTTTGGTGAAATTTGTGAACCGCTACCTTAACATGAAATACATGTGGGAGGATGCAGTATTCGTTCACTTGTTTCAAAAATACTTTTCGGCAAAAGAATATGACTGGCTGACACCGCAGGGTAAAAAAATTATTACCGAAAGGGCTTATAATTTAATGGCAAACATTATGGGCAGTGCGGCTGAAAATATCTCATTGCCAGATACAAGCGGTAAAATGCAAACTTTATATGGGAATTCCTCCCCTTTTACTATTGTTTGTTTCTGGGACCCCACCTGTGGTCACTGTAAAGAACTGGTACCTGTTTTAGACTCCATGTACAAAGCCAAGTGGAAAAATGCAGGAGTTAAGATATTTGCGGTAGCCAAAGAAACGGAGGGCACAAAGAAAGACTGGTTCGATATTATTCATAAACACCAGCTAAAGGGATGGACCCATGTTTATTACTCACGTGAAGAAGAAAAAAGGCGGGTAGATGCCGGCATTCCCGGTTATACCCAATTATATGATGCGCAGATTGTTCCCACTGTTTATTTACTGGATAAGGATAAAAGGATTATTGCTAAAAAGCTGACCTGGCAACAAACTGATGAGATCCTGGATTTAAAACTTAAAGCCCCATAACCCTCCTTTTATTCCTTCTCAATATTCACCGGGAATATTCGTTATAACGAAAAGAAAATTCAAACTATGAATAAAAAATGGCTGACTGCAATTGTTTTTTCATTTACCCTCCTCAGCGCTTCCTCTCAAACCTTATTTACTTATGGCGGTCACCATGCCGATGCAAAAGATTTCCTGAGGGCTTTTAATAAAAATAATCAGCAAACTGCCGCCAGCAAAAGCAAGGCCATTAAGGAGTATCTTGATTTGTATATTCATTCAAGGCTGAAGATCCGGGAGGCTTATGACAGGGGTTATGATACGCTGCCTAATATAAAAAACGAAGTAATTAACCTGCGAAGCCAGGTAATTGAAAATTATATAAATGACCCTAAAACTTTGGACCGCCTTACAAAGGAGGCCTTCCGGCGAAGTCTTAAGGACATTCATGCCGCACATATTTTTATTTCATTCAAAAATGCATCCGGAGTTACAGATACTTTAGCAGCCCGCAAAAAACTGGATGACTTGCTAAAGCGGCTTGAAAAGAAAGAAGATTTTTCAATTCTGGCACAGAAATATTCAGATGATCCTTCCGCCACAACAAACAAAGGCGATTTAAATTTTATTACAGCTTTTACCCTGCCTTATGAATTTGAAAATATAATTTATTCCATTGCGCCCGGGAAATATTCAAAACCATATATATCTACAGCAGGCTATCATATTTTTAAGAACCTGGCGGAAAGAAAAGCCCTGGGGAAGATCAAAGTGCAGCAAATCCTACTGTCATTTGCGCCTGGTATAAATGATGCAGAAAGGAAAAAGATTGGCGAGTTAGCTGATTCATTGTACAAACGCATAAAGGCCGGTGACGATTTTTCAAACCTCGCAGCGGCATACAGCAATGATTATATCAGTGCCGGCGCTGAAGGAAATATTCCTGATGTTTCTGTAGGACAGTATGATCCCGTTTTTGAAAATATGGCCTGGTCGCTAAAGAATGGCGATGTTAGCAAACCGTTTACTACTTCCCATGGGTTTCATATTATTAAGAGGATTTCCTCCCGGCCAGTCATAAATAATGCAGCAGATAAAGCAAACACAGAGGAACTGCAACAAAAAGTAAAAGCAACCGATCGTTGGAATGTAGCCAGAGAAACTATTTATCCCCTTGTTAAAAGCAAGGCCGGCTTTGAAAAATACCCTTATAAAGATTTAATTCTATGGTCCCTTTCGGATAGTTTACTCGACCGTAAAGCAGCAGGTATAGGCAATGCCATGAATCCGCAATCTCCATTATTTAAGGTGGGAGATACCATCATACGTGTAGCAGACTGGATAACCTATAGCCAGGTGAACCGGTTTTCTGCAGACAGAAGCAGTATCATAGCTTATCCGGACCTGATGAATGAATTCACAAAAACAGTCCTTTATCGTTATTACAGAGACCACCTTGAAGATTTTAATGATGATTTTCGTAACCAGATGAATGAATTCCGCGATGGTAACTTATTTTTTGAAATTATGCAGCATGAAGTCTGGAACAAGGCACAGGCGGATTCCTCAGCATTGATGGCACTTTATGAAAAAAACAAAGCTGATTATAACTGGAAACAAAGTGCTGATGCTATCATCTTTTTTTGCTCAGACGAAGCTTCTGCAAAAACGCTTTTCAACCAAATAAAAAAGAATCCATCCGAATGGAAGACTGCAGCAGAATCTTTAAATGAAAAAGTGGTTGCTGACTCGGCAAGGTATGAATGGCAACAAATACCCGGCATGGGCAAAACAGTTCCTTATGCTGGTTTCATTACCCCTGTTTCGGTTAATAAAGTAGATAATACCGCCTCCTTTGGGATGGTAAGTAAGGTATATGCAAAACCAGAATCCCGTTCTTTTAATGAGGCGAAAGGACTGGTGATGAATGATTACCAAATCTTGCTGGAGGAAGAATGGTTACAGGAATTGAAAAAGAAATACCCGGTCAATATTGATCAAAAAGTATTGGCAATAATTTCTAAATAAATTGATTTAGCGTTGTATCGTCCTTAATTTGGTTTAGCAATTTACCAGATTAAGGATTGCCACGTTTCAACATTCAATTTTATCCCGGGTTATTAATATTTTAAGGATCTAAAGGTTCTTCACCACATTTACTACCATCATTGGCCGGCCTAACGTATAATAATGCAATACAGGTACCCCATTTTTCTTGAGGTCTTTCGATTGATCCAGTAACCATTCTTCACCTACTTTCTCTACGTCTTCATCAGTTTTGCACTTCAATACTTCGTTGGCAAGCTCAGCCGGCAGGTCAATATGAAATGTTTTTGGCAATACGGTTAATTGCTTCTTACTGTATATAGGTTTCAAACCCGGAATGATTGGAACGGTAATGCCTATTTCCCGGCAGGCTTTTACAAAAGCGTAAAATTTGGCATTGTCAAAAAACATTTGGGTTACAATATAATCAGCCCCATTGTCCACTTTTGCTTTAAGATAGTTAAGATCAGTTTGCAGGTTAGGTGCTTCAAAATGTTTTTCAGGGTACCCTGCCACCCCAATGCAAAATGTTGTCTTGTTCGTGGCTTTCAGATCTTCCTCCAGGTAAATACCGGCATTTAAATTCACCACTTGTTTTAAAAGGTCACTTGCGAACTTATGGCCACCTGGCTCAGCTTCAAAGGAGGTTTCATTTTTTGCGGCGTCCCCACGAAGCACCAAAACATTGTCAATACCTAAATATTGCAGATTAAGCAATGCATCCTCTGTATCGTTAATACTGAAACCGCCACATATGAGATGTGGTACTGTATCCACGTTGTATTTGTTCATAATGGCCGCACAAATACTTTCTGTGCCGGGTCTTTTCCGAACGATCACTTTTTCAAAACTGCCATCCATTCTTTTTTTATATACATGTTCGCTCCGGTGATAGGTAACATTAATATAGGCTGGATTAAATTCCATCAACGGATCCAGGTGTTTATATAGTGCTTCTATACCCTTCCCTTTAAGGGGTGGTAATACTTCAAATGAAATCAGCGTTTCCTTTGCATTATTGATATGGTCTATAATCTTCATCAGTTCTTTTTGAAAAATTAACAGCGGTCTGTTCGCCGGGAGGCAAAGCTAATACAGAAAGCCTTAACGAGTTAAAGAGATTACAACTAATTAATCAAAGGGAATTATGTAATGCGTGCAGGTAAGGTTATTACCTGTTAAACCTTTTGAAATTTAATGAAGGGTAAAGCTGATACCTTATTTTTGCTTCCCTATGTCCATTAGTATTTATGCCAAAAATTTAGTGAAGAAATATGGCAGCCGAACGGTTGTTAATCATGTGTCTTTTGAAGTTCACCAGGGAGAAATTGTTGGGCTATTGGGACCTAATGGTGCAGGGAAAACCACCTCTTTTTACCAGGTGGTGGGGTTGATCAGGCCTGATGAAGGCGACGTGTTTTTAAATGATCAGAATATTACTTCCCTGGCCATGTACAAGAGAGCAAAAATGGGTATCGGGTACCTGCCCCAGGAGGCCTCAATTTTTCGTAAGCTGAGTGTTGAGGATAATATAAGTGCCGTGCTGGAAATGACAACCCTTTCAAAACAGGATCAAAAGGAAAAATTAGAATCTCTTCTTAATGAATTCAGGTTACATCATGTACGTAAAAGCAATGGAGATGTTTTAAGCGGCGGAGAAAGACGGCGGACTGAAATAGCGAGGGCACTGGCGGTTGACCCCAAATTCATTTTACTCGATGAACCGTTTGCGGGTATAGACCCTATTGCTGTAGAGGACATCCAGGCTATTGTTGCTAAATTAAAATACAAGAATATCGGTATCCTGATTACTGATCATAACGTTACAGAAACACTTTCCATTTGCGACAGGGCTTACCTTTTGATAGATGGAAAAATTTTCAAACACGGAACTGCAGAAGAATTAGCAGATGATGAACAGGTAAGAAAACTTTACCTGGGTAGAAATTTTGAATTGAAACGTAAAGATTATCTGCATGATGAAGCGATCCTCAGCGCTAATCCAAAAAATCCCGAAAATTTGCAGGCTGATGACAAAGCCTTTCCCTGAAATATTGTGAGCTGTTCCAAATAGAAAGGCTTTAAATGGAACGAAAATAAAATGGCGTGTTCAATCTAATATTCATGGGAATTAAAACTACATTCCGGTAAACTTTTTACCTTTTCCAAATATCTGTTTCCCGGCAAAAAAATAAGCCGTACGAGTTTAATGTAATTTCTTTTTTATCTTGCCTGCGCCAATGAGCCTTTTAAGCCCTGCCATATCATCTCTTGCCCGTATGCGTTACTGGCGCATTGAAGCGTGGAAAAATAACCCGTTGGATGCACAACGGGAAGTATTACAGGATTTGGTTACCTCCGCCCAATACACGGAATTTGGACGCCGGTATAATTTTCATGAGCTATTCAATGTAAAAACTTTTAAGCAGGCAGTTCCTGTGCATGAATACGAAGACCTGAAACCCTATATTGAACGCATCATGCAAGGCGAGCAGAATATTTTATGGAATACACCTATTTATTGGTTTGCAAAAAGCAGTGGTACCACCAGCGATAAAAGCAAATTCATACCTATCAGCGAAGAAAGCCTGGAAGAATGTCATTTTAAAGCAGCAAAAGATGTTCTGACACTATATTATAATTACAACCCCGATTCAGCTTTATTAACGGGAAAAGGATTAGTACTTGGCGGAAGTCATAATATTAACCCAATGAATACAGAAGCTCAATATGGTGATCTTAGCGCCGTGTTGCTGCAAAACACTCCCTTCTGGGGACACTGGCTCCGGACACCTGATCTAAGCATTGCTTTAATGGATGAATGGGAAAATAAAATTGAAAAGCTGGCCAATAGTACTATAAAAGAAAATGTAACGTCAATATCCGGCGTGCCCACCTGGACATTGGTTTTATTCAAGCGAATCCTGGAAATTACCGGCAAAAAAAATATGATGGAAGTATGGCCGTCACTGGAACTGTATATGCATGGCGGGGTGTCTTTTGTTCCCTACCAGGAACAATTTCAAAAGTTGATTGGTAAGCAAATCAATTACCTGGAAATGTATAATGCAAGTGAAGGATTTTTTGCTGCACAGGAAAACCAGGGCGATGAGGGTATGCTGCTGTTTACGGATCACGGCATTTTTATGGAATTCATGCCGGTGAATGAGTATGGGAAAAAACATCCGCAGACCATTAGCCTGCAGGACGTAGAGACCGGAAAAAATTATGCCCTTATCATCAGTACAAATGGGGGTTTATGGAGATACCTGGTAGGAGATACCATTCAATTTACATCCATTAAACCTTTTAAGGTTAAAGTAACGGGAAGATTGAAACATTATATCAATGCATTTGGAGAAGAATTGATCGTTGACAATTCAGATAAAGCCATTGCTATTGCCTGTGAAAAAACAAACGCGGTTGTAAATGATTATACGGCAGCTCCCATTTACTTTTCTGATGCATCAAACGGGGCCCATGAATGGTTAATTGAATTTGATAAAGAACCGGCCAGTGTACAGGAATTCACAGAGGAACTCGATGCTGCCTTAAAAAGTATCAACAGCGACTATGAAGCAAAAAGGCACCGGGATATAGCACTAGGTTTGCCTGTTTTGCATTCTTTGAAAAAAGGAACTTTCAATCTTTGGTTGCAAAGTAAGGGCAAACTGGGCGGACAGCATAAGGTACCCAGGTTAAGCAATGAACGGAACTTTATTACAGAAATATTAAAATTTATTGCCTGATGGTCTCTTCCGCAGTGTAGCATCAGAGGCATTAAATATACATACCCGATTAAATAATAATCAAAACAAATTATTGAGATTATATGAATAAATTATTAACAGACAAAGTGGCCATAGTAACCGGTGCTGCCCGGGGTATAGGTGAAGCAATTGCATTAAAATTTGCTGATCACGGCGCACATATCGCTTTTACTTACGTAAGTGATAGTAGCGCTGAAAAAGCCACTGCACTTGAAGAAAAGTTGAAAGCCCTGGGAGTAAAAGCAAAGGGTTATAAAAGTAATGCCGGTGATTTTGCGCAATGTGAGGCATTTGTAAATGATGTGTTGAAAGAATTCGGAAAAGTTGATATCTGCGTCAACAATGCGGGTATATCAAAAGACAACCTCCTCTTACGTATGGGTCCTGATCAGTGGGATGAGGTGATCAAAGTAAATTTGAACAGCGTATTTTATATGACGAAACAGGTAATAAAACCCATGATGAAAGCCAGGAATGGAGCCATTATCAATATGAGTTCTATAATTGGAGAAATAGGTAACGCCGGGCAAAGCAGCTATGCCGCCAGCAAAGCAGGCATTATAGGATTTACCAAAAGTGTAGCAAAGGAGTTGGGCAGCCGCAATATCCGTTGCAACGCCATCGCACCGGGATTTGTAGAAACAGATATGACCAGCTACCTGAAGGAAGGTGAAGCCGGAGATAAATACAAAGCAGGAATTCCCCTGGGGCGCTTTGCCACTACGGAAGATATTGCCAACAGCACTTTATTCCTGGCTTCAGACATGGGCTCTTATATCACGGGACAAACGCTCAGTGTTTGCGGAGGACTGAACATTTAACTTAGGTGGCAAAGGGAATTCATTTATTTTATTATGCTGTAATTTATAAAGCTTGGCGTATTTCAAAAAATGATACCGGGCCTGGTGATATGCTATCATAAGCCCGTGATATCCATTTAAAAAACCTGCACGAATAATATATGCATGTAAAAATGACCACACGGGACTGCCTGCCATTTTTAACCAATTTGTTTTCTTTCCAGTTTTATAAAGTGACCTGGCAGCTATAGAACTAAAATTATCATTCCTTTTTTTATGATTTTCCACACTATTACAAATGTAGTGTAACAGGTCACCTTTTAACGGGAAGACAGCAATAGTAGGTGGAACAATAATCTTGTCATGGGGATCCAGCCCTCCCCAACGAAGCGTTCTCTTATCAAATAACCTCACTTTAGATTCCGGATACCAGCTTCCATGACGAATAAATTTTCCGCAATAATTGGCACACCGGTTCATTTTATACGCCTTGAAAACAAATTCCTTTTTTGCCCGCAATATCGATGCTTTCAATTCCTCATCCAATGCTTCATCTGCATCCAGACAGAGTACATAATTATACTCAGCAAATTCAAGGGCTTTATTTTTTTGAGCAATATATCCTGCGAAATGCTGCCTGTAAACATACGCTCCCTTTTCTTCTGCTATCTGTACCGTTTTGTCAGTAGAAAAAGAATCTAATAATACAATTTCATCGGCCACCTCTTTTACCGAATCGATGCATCTTCCAATATTGCGTTCTTCGTTATATGTTATAATAACAACAGATAATAACTCCATAAGAAAAGGTTATACTTTTTTTCTATTACCAAAAATATTTGTTACCGGGACAATCTTCACAAATTACCTTTACAAACTAAAATCAAAAAACCATTTTTAATGAAACAAAGAAGGTTGCTGATTCCCGGATTGATCCTATTATTTATCGCTTCATTTTTTCTTCCCTTTTTTGTTGCCTTAAAAGTGATCATTATGGGCCTGCTGGTTTCTTTTGTTTTAGCAGGCAATTCAATTAAAGAAAAACTGTTTCTCTTTAAAGAACGAAAATTTATATGGTTCATGCTTGCATTTGCGTTAGCAATGGTTGCCAGTTATTTTATATCTGACAATCATTCAGCCGGCGCCCGGTTTCTTCAATTACGTCTCCCATTACTTTTGTTTCCACTAAGTATGGGATTGTTTCAAATGACCAAAAAATCCCGGGATGAAATTCTGCTTGGCGGGGCATTTATTATAACTATATCCTGCCTGGTCAGCCTGCTGTACGCCATTTCCCAATACACACAAAGAAATGATGCCGCCTGGCTTTACAATGATGCTCTTTCTTTCCTGATTGGCCAGCAATCCATTTACACTTCACTCCTGGTCAATATCGCTATTTACATTTTCGCCTGGCACCTGGTGAAAATCCCTTTATCGAAAAGCTATCAAATTTTGCTTATCATCTGCATCATTTTTCTTTTTATCATCAGTTACCTGCTTGCCAGCCGAAATATGATGCTGATCCTGTACACACTCACTCTCATCTTCTTATTTTTTAACATTATAAAAAAGAAAAAATACCTGCAGGGAATCATTGCCCTGATAGCCATAATAGTTACCGGTTTTCTTATTTATACTTTTTTTCCCAAAACGATCAATCGGTTCAAAGAACTTGCCTTTACACAATTTAACTTCCAAAGTCAGGCCAAAGAAAGCCATTATGCAGATCTCCTTACTCCGGATCAATGGAATGGAGCAAATTTCCGCCTGGCAGCCTGGCAATGTGGCTGGGAGTTATTCAAAGAGCATCCCCTGACCGGGGTGGGGATTGGTGACAAAAAGGATGAATTGTTTACTATCTATGAAAAAAAACAATTTCAATTTGCCATTGCTACCCAGAAAAATGTACACAACAATTACCTTGACATCCTCTACAGCATGGGCGTTGCAGGACTACTTTTATTTCTAACCGGGTGGGTCATTCTGCCCCTTGTACATTTTATCCGCCACCGCGATATTATTTCCCTTGCCATTGTTATCACTTTTTCTCTTGCGATGTTAACAGAAAATTATTTTGACCGCAGCATCGGTGTAATGTTATTTAGTTTTTTTATTACCTTTTTACTTTCTGTTAACAATTCCCGGTCTTCATCCTACGCCTGGTGATTATCTTCCGTATACATGGCAATTGCTTTCTCCGTTTCACCTATAAATTTTATTTCTCCATTTTTCATAAAAATGGCGCGGTTGCAATATTTTTGGATCACATCCATACTATGGCTTACCAGGATCACCGTTTTTCCCTGGATCCATGAGCTTTCAAATACTTTGATGGCTTTTTCCTGGAATTTCATATCACCTACTGCAAAAATTTCATCGAGAAACATAATATCCGCGCCTGCATTTACGGCAATTGAAAAACCCAGCCTCGCCACCATACCAGATGAAAAATATTTGATCTTGGTATCTACAAATTCTTTTAGTTCGGCAAATTCGATGATCTCGTCAAAAATAGCATCCACTTCTTTTATTCTTAATCCTAAAACCGAAGCAGATATATAAATATTTTCCCGGGCTGTTAATGCATGACTCATGCCCACACCCAGATTCATCAGCATGGTAGAACCATTGATTTTAATATATCCGGAATCTATCGGGTACACTCCGGAAAGCAATTTCACCAGGGTTGATTTACCGCAGCCATTTCTTCCCAGCAGCCCGATACACTCTCCCTTTTTTATTTCCAGCGAAACGGTTTTCAGTACTTCTACTTTTTTCTTTTTGGGAGAATTGAATATATTAAATAAGCGTTGCTTCACTGTATTATGGCTGTCCTCAGTAATATGAAATGTCTTACTTATATTTTTTGCCACAATGGCCCATTCATTATTTTCCATAACGCTCATAACTTTTCGGCGGCTTTAGATCCCAGCTTGTTTAATAATAATAACCCAATTAATAATAAAATGATGGCATAAGCCCAGTCAAAAATAAAAAGACCCCAATCCGGCTCCACGTGGTAAAGCAATACATTCCTGGCATTAATGATTATTCCTGCTATGGGATTGATGTAATCCAGCCCCGGTAAAGCATTTCGAAAAACCTCCAGTTTAAATAATATAGGAGATAACCAAAAACCAATACTTGTTACCACCATCCATATTTGCGTTATATCATTTGCTATAATATAGATATTAGAAAGTATTAATGAAAATGCAAGTGCTATCACCAGCAGGTTGAGGAAAATGGGGATAAAATAAAATGCATACAGGGTATATCCCGTTGTATTCTTTTCGATCAAATGAAAGAACAGGGTAAACATCAGCAGGTTAAAAAAGAAACCAATGCAATTACTTAAAATATGCGAAAGATAAATTTCAAGCTTATTCATATTTGTATATTCATACAAATATTTCTTTGTATTGAGTATCTGAACGGTGCCCGTAGTTGATTCCACAAAAAAATTCCACATGATCAAACCGATAAACAAGAATGAAACAAAGTTGGGAATACCCTGGTTCATGATCAATTCAAATGCCACATAATAAATAATAATATCCGAAACCGGTTTTATCAATGCCCATAACAAGCCCAGTTTATTTTCGTAATACCTGAGCTTGAATTCAATCTTCGCCATCATCCACAACCTCTCCAGTTTATTGGAACGCATCACCCAGTCTTTCACAATTCTGATTAACATCATCTTTTCTTTTTTATCAACTTATAGGCCTTGTAAGCTACCCTTTTCACAATACGGTTTCGTTTCATCAATGCAATAACCTTGACGGATAATTTTCCATTGAACGGCAAGTTATCCGTTAGGTGGTGGTCTGTTGACGGGTTATCCAGCAGGATGCCCGGTCCATTAGCATTGAGCAGGTTAAATAAATCGGTGGCAAAACCAGCGTAATACTTCCCGTGCTTTTCGCAGATATGTTGATATAAACTTAATTTTTTTGACCGGGAAATTTTTCTGTACATAGAACCCGTTCTCACCCGGTAATGAAACAAGGGTTCAGGAATCACAACACCACCAAATTCTGCAGCAAGCATTGCGATTACACTTTCATAATCTTCATAACCCTGGAATAACATAGTAGGGTCATTTTTTCCGGCCTTCAAAAATGCTTCACGTTTATAAACCAGGCTACTCGAATTGACTGTATTATGATTTAAAATCAAGGGAGGTTCAGGCATAAAAGCAGGCCATATATTATCAGAATTACCAAAATATTTAACCCAGCAGCCTGCGAAATGTACATTTGTGTATTGCCGGAGTACTCCGATAGCCTGTGTGTAATAATTTTGCTGAACCTTGTCGTCGGCATCTAAAAAAGCAAGAAATTCCCCATCTGCCTTTTCTGCACCTGTGTTTCTTGCATTAGCCAGCCCACCATTTTTAATATCAATAACTTTTAAACTGGAATTAAGGCGATAACCATCCAGCTTTTGTAAGCTGTGCTTATCTGTACTACCATCGTTTATAATAAGAATTTCCTTATCCGCATAATTACATTGCAACAAAGATTGAATAGTCTCATCTATATATTGCCCCATGTTATAAAAAGGTACTACGATAGAGAGCTTGCCTGGCTTAATTGATCTGTTGGTATCTTTAATTTCCTTCTGTCTTTTACGAATAAACGGAAACACTGCAGGCAATGATGCGCCTTTGTTATTTAAGATCTGTTCAATCAACTTTATTTTTTGCTGATATACTGCATCTAAGTTGTAGTTCTGTTCTACTTTCTGCCTTGCTAGTGAAGAAATATTTTTCCTTTGCGCCTCATCGAGGTTCAGGATAAAATCCAATTGTTTGAAAAAGGTATCGGGCTTTGCATGATCAAAAATAAATCCATCAGTTTCATTTTCTATTATCTCTGACTGGCCTCCTTGCTTTGACGCCAATACAATTTTGCCCAGGGCCATCATTTCTAAAACAACATAAGGGAGGTTATCATTATCGCTGGGGATTATCACAACTTCGGCCCGGGACAACCGTGCACTTATTTCTGAAGGCTTTATCCTGTCTTCCAATTTTAAGAGTCCCCTGGTTATATACTCTTTATATTTCTTCCTGATCAGGTCGCCCATTGTTATTCCTTCCGGATGGTAAACAATATCCTGCCCGCCTATCAAATATAAAGGCCGGTCAAATTTCCTGTCCCATAATTCTTTAAAATAATTTAGTAATCTCAATACTCCTTTCTGCACAGTCAATTTTCCATAAAAAACAATCTCATTCACTTTCCCGGTTATGGCAGGAACTGCCTTTATATTATTTAATTTCCCTTCAAATGGATTGGAAATAATTGTTACGTTTTTGTTAGTTAAAACAAATTTTCTTTCCAGTTCTTTAAGCATATAATTACTGGGAGAAATAATATAGCTGGCTGCCTGCAAACAGAAATATTCCATTTCACAAATCCAGAAATTGGGATAGCGGTGCATGGGCACATGATTGTATTCCATATACAATGAAGAAGGGGAATGCATGGTTATCAAAACAGGTACATCCCTGCACCACTCATATAATAGGTATTTATATTGCAACAGGTAATAAGCAATGCCCTGGTATTCCTGGGCTTCTATAATGTCTGGCTGTCCCTCTCTTTCAATAAAATGTTTTACAATATGAGCAAACTCATAACTAATGTTTGTCACGTGACCGAGAAAGGACGAAGAGTTTGTCCGGGAGGTGTTAAACCGTACCAGGCGGATACCCTCATTTTTCTCTACCCGGATATCATTAACGGTGGCATCACTTATGAATACAGTGACATCATGCTTTTTTTCTGAAAGCATTCTGGCTGTAGTAGCACAATAAGTGCCTATGCCGCCTCCGAAAAAAGGAGGATATTCTGTAGTAAGTAGCCAGTACCTCAATCCCTATATTTTTTTACCTTATCACTGAATAATGATTTGAAACTACGCTTGCCCATAATTACTTTTATGATATGACCGAATCGTTTGTACCATAAAGGCAAAATTTCGTACTCATTCTTATACCAATTATGCAGATCATAATACTCTTGCTCCTGAATGTGTTTACTTAGTGATAAGAATTCTTTATAGAGACCCGTTCTTCTTTTCCATAATTCCAATTCCCAATTCAATTCTTCCTCATGCGTATTGCCTGATGGAATTGCAGAGTTAATAACCCGGTATCTTTCAAAATCATTAATATTATTAATCAATGGTTCGTTTATCTCAATTTCCTTTATCAATTCATAACTGAAGGTTATATTCACCATACCTGAATTGCTTAACATTTCTGAACCGGCATATTGTACCTCCTTTAATTGATCTTTAACAACGAATAATGAACAATCATCCACTGTTTGAAGGCCATTTTCAGAACAATTAAAAACTGGCAATTGTATACCCGTCAAGCCCTGTTTAATCAGATAGTTCTGCAGCACTTCAATATTTATAAATTGCGGCTGTTCCCGTCCATCTATCAAAACGGGTAGTACCCTTTTTTCCGCAGAAATTTTATTTAGTGCCAACAGCGTATAAATTTCAGGTAGCAGGTGTTGTAATTTGGCCAGATCCTTAAGAAGATGTGCGGAAAGACTGATAATACATTTATTCCCTAACTTATTAACGATAGAATATAACTGCGGTGTAAATTCAGCTTCATGACCCAGAATGATATTTAGTTTATAATTATTAAAAAAAGAACCATCCTTTATTTCCTGAATTAATAAAGAAGGCCTAATTGAATAATATGGTAGCGTACTGTTCATTATCAGATCCCCTTTATTGAATATCCCTGACTTGTTATTACCCAACTTAAGATTCGTTCCCAGGAATGAGTAATGGTTCCGGAAAAATTATCCAGGATATTTCCATCTTCCAGGTCCATCCTTACCTCCAATGGATCATGCTGCAAAAAGAAATCTATCATTGCTTTTGCCCTTACCCAAAACATAGTACCGGCTACAAAAGAATTTACCGGGGAACTTACCTCATACTGCTGCAACAATCTTTCCAGCATTATTCCATTTTTTCCTGAAAACTTCCCTTCTGTGAATGGTTCCTCGATGATATATTCTTTCGTCGCTATCAAACCGGTATCCTTATTTTCCCGGAACATACGGATTATTTTTTTGCAATTTTCCGGGGTTATGATTTTTAGCAGATCCTTTTTCCAGCGACTGCTTTTCAAAGCCTGGAGGCTCTTTTTATCGTGAAGAAAAACCATCAGATCTGCTTCCTCCTTACTCCTCAAAAAAAGATTCAGCAAAGCCAGTTTACCTCCAATATCTTTTCCCTTGTTGGATGTAAAAATAATATAGCAGCCAGGAAATTCATTTTGCAAAGCGGCTACTATGGATTTTTTTCCCGGTGTGTCTTCGCAAATATTAAAAAGAAAACATGTTTCAAAATCAAGAAGAGGTTGTAGCTCCCGACCAACATTTACAAAAGTATCCTCATAAAAAAGATGATACAACACTGCTATTTTAGGCTTTGTTTCCATGTAGAGATCAAAACATTTTTTTAAGCTTTCCTGCAAAAAGATCACAATTTGTACTCATCCGGCATCATTCTTTTTTAAGATCGCATAAAATTCAAGTGATCCATAAAGGGTATGATAAATCTTTTCGACTTTTAGCCCGGTCAGATGTAGTTTGTTTAGCGTGGTAATTATTTTCACAAAATTTAAAGGTGTAAAAAAATAAACATGAGCATCCTTATAAAGGCCGGTATTGTATTGATTTAACAAGCTAAAATAATTCTGCATTAATGCTTCTTCCTGTTCAATTTCACCGTGCATATTATTCCAGTGATCCACAGGATTATTGTGTGATACCTGGGTGCCCATTTTTAATAGGTCAGCAAATCTTGGGCGGTAATTTTTTTCATAGTGCAACTGTAATACATCATATATATCTGTTTCCTTTTTGAAATGGTCGAAGCAATATCTTTTATCAGGTATTGCTAAATAAATATTCCCGGCATCAGTAAGTACGCTGCTAAGATTATTTAAAAAAGTCACCAGGCAGGGCATGTGTTCAATAGCATGACTGGAAAAAATACAATCGAATTTTTCGTTTATGGCGGAATAATCATTACCCGGAATTACATAAGTTGGTTCTACAATATTTTCTTTATTCACTGTCGGATCGTTGAAATAATTATTAATCAGTTGTGCTTTTGTAAAAACATCAACCGAATAATAATTGGGCGACTGATGATCGAATTGGGGTTTGTCAAGCGGACCAATTTCCAATATTTTTCCACAGGAGCTAAGCAAACCTGTAAAATCCTTTCTTTCTTTTACAGGGCAGTACGTTCTTCCCTCTGCTATCCCATACCTGAAAAAATGATCTGTCAATTCCTCATCCGTCATTTGTCTCAGATCGTCATGCTCCCTGTATACATCGTAATCAAAACCACAAAGTTTTAAATACTCCTTATCCACTATCCCTTTTATATTCCTTTTCTTGTCCGTCGTAACCACCATAATTGTCTCCTTTTTTAAATACTATAAAGCTAATTGAGCCTTGTGTTCAGGAATAGTTTCCCTTTGCCAATCATATAGACATAGCGGCGGAAAAGCAAATCGAACTATACCTTGTACACCCGAAGGATCAAATGTGGGGTCAAGATTTGGATTTAAGTATGGATCTTTTGAAATTAGCTTATCCCACTTATTCAGCATAAATGAATGCTCCCTTCTGAATCGTTTTATATTAGAACTATCCAGGTCGTTACCTCTTGATAAAGATTCATGATGTACTAAGCTGGCAAATGGCGTAAATAAATTATTATATCCGGCCTCCTGCACTTTCAAACAAAAATCAACATCGTTGTAAGCCACTTTTAAGTTTTCATCATCAAAACCGCCAACTTCCATGTATATTTTTTTTCTTACTGCAAGACAGGCTGCAGTTACTGCACTATAACCTTGTACCAGATTTAGTTTATTAAAATAACCAGGGTCCGATTTTTCCCTTTCCAGGTATATGTGATTGCCCGGGTGTCCTTCAAATAATACTACCCCGGCATGTTGTATTCTTCCATTGGGATAAAATAATTTTGCCCCTACAGCTCCAATTTCTTTCCTCATACACTGGCTTACCATTTCAGTTAGCCATTCGCTATTGATCACTTCTGTGTCATTATTCAATAACAGCACTACTTCTCCCTTTGATTTTTTTACACCATAATTGACGATGGCAGAAAAATTAAAATCTTTTTCATATTCGTAAACAGATACCTGTTCATAATTTTTCCGCACATCATCCAGGTATTCCAATGTTAAAGACTCAGTGCTGTTATTATCGATAACGAGGATCTCAAAATTCGGATAGCTGGTTTTTTCAAGAATACTTGTTAAACATATTTTTAAAACATCTGCCTTTTCTTTGGTGGGAATAATGATCGAAACGAGGGGTAATTGATCTGGCAAACTCCACTTTATACGGTAAGAATTATGAAGATTAGGTTCCACAACAGCGTTTTGACCTGTTCTGATCAAATGGTCTTTTAAAGTGTTTATTCCTGCATCAAAAGCATAATTTTTATTAGCCATGTTAATAGAAGTAGATCCGGCAACAGCTCTCCAGTGATAAAGGACATGTGGAATGTGACAAATCTGGTGAGGTTTCGAATATTCTATGCAACGCAATGCCAGATCATAATCCTGACTTCCTTCATATCCGGCCCTAAAGCCACCTATTTTCTCAACCAGTGATCTCTTATATATGCCCAAATGGCTGATCATATTCTGCCCATAAAAAAGATCCTTATTCCAGTCTGTTTTAAAATAGGGATCAAACCGGTTGCCGTCCTCGTCTATTTTATCTTCATCGCTATAAATAATCTTGAGATCTCTATTTTTGTTGATCGCGGAGGCAACCATGTATAAACAATGAACGGGTACTTCATCATCCTGGTCAAGCAACACTACATATTCCCCGGTAGCAAGTTCTAAAGCACTGTTAGAAGCCTCACTGATATGGCCATTGCTTTCACGAAAAACAACTTTTATTCTTTTATCCTTTAGCATGTATTGTTTCAGCAGGCCCCTTACGCCGCCATGAGTAGAATGATCATCCGCAATACATAATTCCCAATTTTTATAGGCCTGGTTCCTTACCGATTCTATTGCTTTTCTTAAAAAATCTATCGGGGCATTATACACCGGCATTATGAATGAAAAAGTTGGCTGATACGGAAGGGCAGAGGAAAGAGATTTTATTATTCTTAAATGATCAGGAGAAATTTCATCATACATTTTACACCAGGCTTGATATTGGCCCTTTGAATCGATCTCCCGATAGGTTATGGCCTGCCATACTTTTTCGCGCAACGCAGATTTTCCCGATTTCAGAAAAGTGCTGAACAAGCCGGTATAAAAAGAAAAAAACGATTCCTGTTCTTTAAAATATTTTTTATAGCCAGATATACCGGTCAAAAGAGCTTTTGCGGTTGATATCGGTTTTAAATTGAACTCCTTTACACTAAACTTGCAATCCCTGATGGTGGGGTCAAAACGTAATGCAGATATGGCGCAGGGAAATTTTATTAACCCTTCCATTTTCCCATTTCTCAAATCAGGCAGACACCATATTTCCTTTTCATTAAAACCGTTACCGGTATCATAATATAATTTTGGAGCCAAAATAATTCCCTGCGTTTCACTTATATGTATAGAATAAGAATACCATCCGCCTCGTAATTCTTTATTCTTCAGCTCCACGTTAAAATAAGGATCTGGTCCCGTGGTTTCATATTCAAGTGTAAGAGGTAAAAAGCGAATATCTTTCCCCGGCTCTAAATAATAAAAATATTTCTTGGGACGTGCATCAATAAACTGCCTGGTAAGATTGGAATGTCCATCCATTTTTTCCATATTAGAAATGGGCCTTTGGAATTGAGAGTTATACTTCCCGCGATTGTTAGGTTTTTTTTTTAACGCTGACATTAATTTTTCTTTCATCACTCCAGCCAGGGTTCTGTTTTCCCAGGTTTCCTTATACCAGTGAATGATTTCACTCTTTTTTTGAAGACTGATATTTAATTCCGCAATTTCATTATTCAGGTCTTCTTCAAACGTTCTATTTTTCTTTTTAAGTTTTTCCTTTTCTTCATCTATTATTTTATTCTCCTTAGTTAGCCTCTCATTTTCCCTTTTTGTTTTTTCAAGTACATCTTTAGTTTTTTCAAATGTATCTGTAAATTGTAAAAGATTTTTTTTGATCACCTCTGTATTAGCATTTTCCTGTTCTATCTGGCATTCCAGGTCAAATGTCCTTTTTATAAATCTCCCCCGTTCTGAAAAAAGATTCCGCAAAAAAATATAATAATCTTCATTTCTACTGGTGTTTAATAAACCAGCAATTGCGGCAGGTACATCTCCTGTGACCAATACTCCCAACCCATACCCAAAATCAAATTGAAAATGCCTATATTTTTGCTTTAGTTCTTCCCATAATTTAAACACGCCAAAATTTCTTTCCCTTACATTAATATCATGAAAAATAACGACAGCGTCCGGAGACAATTTCGGCAACCATGTTTCAAAGTCATGCCTGACTGCTTCATACGTATGCAGCCCGTCTATATGAAGTAATTCAACGGAGCCATCAATAAAGTATTCGTTCGCTTCATCAAAGGCAGAACGCACCAGTGTTGAAAATAGGGTATACTTATCATTGTTTTCACGGGACACTTTATTAAAAATCTCCTCTTCATATAATCCCGAATGCTCATCCCCCCTCCAGGTATCTACACCAAAACAAGTGGAGTTAAGGTTTAACCTTTTAACTGCCTGGCAAAAGGAAAAATAAGAAGTACCCGTATGCACTCCTAATTCAACAATCATTGACGGCCTTAAAACTTCCACAATCCAAAATGCAAAGGGTATATGCTCCATCCAGGCAGATAAATCAAGATATTCCGGCGTCCAGAATAATGATTCTTTATTCAAAATATAATCTGTATCTGTATTTTCTTTAATCAACATTAACCCTTTTTTTATAAGACCTTCTGTCATGCAGACTGCCTTTTTTTCAAATAAATAAATTAACAATAAAGCAATAATTATCTGCCGGGATTATTTGAACAATTTTTCTCTCAGTGTTCCTAATACACTCCTTGATTCGTAGGTTTTTTTATACCACTCAATATTTTGTTGCAACAATTCTATTTCATTAACGAGTTTATTGATCAGTTGCCGGTTTCCCTCTGTGCTGTTGGTACATTCATTTAATTTCTCGTGGATTTCCAGTATGATTTTATCCTTTCCTTCTATTAACACATGCAGCCGATCAATTTCCCGCTCCTGGCGATCGATCGTTTTTTGTTTGGACAGAATTTCCTGCTCCAATTTTTGATCAATAAGCTCAAGCGATTGGTGTAATTCTTCTATCCTGTCATCGCCTTCCACAGGGTTCGATGTTATTATTACGGAATTCATAGCTTAGGTATAAGGTTTTATCCAAAACTCCATGTTGGCTGTATGCCTGGTGCTAAAAAAGAGCCGGCATACAACTCACGGTATTTCTTAAAATTTTGCTTCAAATCAAATTCTGTTCTACATATTTCATGGGAATATTCTCCCATCACTTCCCGCATCCTGGGATTATTATAATACTGTAATAATTTATTGGTCGCCTCCTGTGTTGTATTAAAAAGATCTCCGTTAATCCCTTTTTTTACCAGGTCAATATTACCGGTGCAGTTACTAAGTAATACAGGTTTTTTTAAAGCAAGAGCTTCCAACACAGCAAAGGATAAACCTTCATATGCAGAGGTAGATAAATAAATATCTGATGCGGAAACACAATTGTGCACCTCCTTAGCCCCCAACCATCCTGTGACCCGAATATTCTTAGCTGTAAATAATTTTTTATAAGGCCCGTCACCGATCCAGGCAAACTCTACATGCGGCATGTCCTCAAAATAAGTTGCAATTTCATTAAATAGGGCGGGGTTCTTTTGCTTCTCAATCCTGCCACTGGTAACTATCCTGAAGGTTTGTCCATGTTTTTTTGTCTCACCTTGCAGGGATTGAACTACTTCAGTTCCATTGTTAATGTAACTCCCCTGAATTCCAATTTTTAAAAACTCATTCCGTTCTGAGGCAGAACAGCATATTACATGACCGCCTAACCAGTTTCCGATCCTCTCGAATCCCTGATAAATAAACCTGGACCACTTATTTTTGGCTGATAAAAAAGAAGCGCCGTTTGGTGTATAAAAAACATTTGAAATTCCTGCCATCTTGCAGGCTGCCCTGCCCAATAAGCCGCTTTTAGATGAATGAAGATGAACGGCATCGACTAACTTTTTTTGCTTTAATCGTTTTAGAATAGAGAAAAGTTCAGTTAATGCCTTCAGATCTTTCAGCAGATCAATTGACCTTTGTGCTGAATGCCATTTTATAAAACGAACATTATTTGTGGGGAAATTTTTCTTCACGTCTGTTGCCCTCATTTCTTTTTTTCTTTCACCGTGCACTACAATGTGAATATCCTCTGGCATTGCCTCTGTAAGCGATTTTACAAAAAAAGCAATGCCGGAAGCGAAGGGTTCGACTATGTGGACAATTTTCATAATTAAAATGACATACATTACCCATACCTGTTTAGAACAAGGATGGTGAAGTTTTATTTATTTGTTAAATATGGGTGGTGGTAAATTCTTATCAAATCGCAATACGCCGGTATTCGCAATTACTCTCATATGGCAGCCTGACTTGACAAGACAATGGTGCAAAACGTTGCAATGCTACTTATCCTTTCCTTTTTTTCAGCTTTAGCAGAACGGTCCGGGGAAGAAGTAATAACAGGCAAAGTCTGATATATGCAGCAATTTTTAATACAAGGTTCGAGCCAAAAGTTTTTACCACTTTCGCCCTGGCCATTATTTGCTTCCCTTTATTTGAGTAGGATATGCCACTTTTATTTAGTTCACAGATTACAAGAAATTTATCAAAAATATAAGATTGGCTGACCTCGGTTAGTTTCCAGAAAAAAGCGTAGTCTTCAGCATATTCAAAATTGGTGGGATAATGTCCTGCCTCTTTTAAAACGGATGTTCTGAACATCACCGTGGCATGCATGAATGCATTGCGGAAGTACATGGATCGTTTTATAGCTTCGTGGGTCACAGGACTTTTATAAGAATAACTAAATAATGATGTTTTGTCAACAATCCGGCACCAACTACCTGTTAGCCCGATTGCAGGATATAAATCCATATAATCAACTTGTATTTTAAATCTGTCATTGCTACAAATATCTCCGCAATCCAATCTTGCAATATATTTTGCATCCGTATTTTTTTCAATCCATTCTAATCCTTTATTCAGGGTTGCGGTTATTCCAATATTTTTCTCATTATTCAATACAATAATGGAGTTATTAGACGGCACAGCCCCAGTGATTTTTTCTAAAGTAACTACCTCCTTACTACCATCATCTATCACCAAAATCAAAAACTTTTTCGAGGGATATTCCACACTTCGCAAGGAATTGATCAACCCTGCAAGGTTATTATAACAAGGAATCAATAAACAAAAATCAATTGCCGAAAATGATTTCATAATAATTGTATTAATTCATTCGCCCTCTTTTCCGTAGATAATAATGCCAAAACAACATGGTGGCCACAGACCGGTAGGGTTTCCATCTTTCGGAATAGACCGATATTTCTTCCTTTGTCAGTGGGGTAGCTATCTTATGTATTTCTTTAAAGGCATTGATCAGGGCCAGGTCACCAACAGGAAAAATGTCTGTTCTTTGCAACGCAAATAATAAATACATATCCGCGGTCCAGTCTCCAATACCTTTTATACATTTTAATTCGTGTTTAACTTCTTCATCAGGTAAATGAGAAAATATTTCCAGGTTTAGTTGCTTTGATATTATGGCGTCGGCAAGATTTTTTGCATAGCTTGTTTTTTGCCTGCTGAAATAACAATCTTTCATTTCTGAGTCAGTAAGCTGAAGTATTTTTTCCGGGGTAATGGTTTTTAATCTATGCTTTAGCTTAACAAAAGCGACAAGACCCGAAGCAAGGGAAACCTGCTGCTCAAGAATAATATGAATGAGCGTAGAAAAAGTGGGAGGTCTTGTCCACACCGGCGGGTAGCCATACTGATCAATAATTGATTTTAGCCGACGATCCTTTTTTGACAGAAGATCACAAAGAGAGAAAAAATTTGTTTTATTAAATTGGGCTACACTTTTAGACATCATTAATTCGCAGTCAAATCTTAGGTTTTGACTTAAACTTTTCAATAGCCTCTTTTGTAAATGTACTCATTGCCAGCCTGCCGCTAATGGCAGCTCTTTCTATTAATAAATTATCCCAATGTTCTGTTCCCTGCCAGAATACTCTTTTCATTTCGGACATTGCATCAGGATTATAATGTACCAGCGTATCGGCCAGGCGACGAATCGATTCATCCATTCTTTCTGCATCCGGATGTAACTCTGCGAACAATCCCTTTCTCCTTGCCCAATCCGCGTTTCGCCACATACCGGCATCTACGCTTAATTGGGTGAAAGCAGAAAGTCCCATTTTTCTTTCAATTGCAGGGCCAACTACAAAGGGTCCGATACCAATGGCGAGTTCACTCAATTTTATTTCAACCGATTCCAGGGCTATAACATAGTCTGCGGCTGCAGCCAAACCTATACCTCCACCTGTGCACTTGCCCTGTATGCGACCAATAATAAATTTTGGACAATTACGCATGGCATTAATAACATGGGCAAATCCACTAAAAAATTGCAATCCCTGTTCCTTATTCTGAATGGCCTTTAATTCATCAAACGAAGCACCAGCGCAAAATGTCTTTTCGCCACTTGAGCGGAGGATCACAACTTTAGTGTGTTCATCATTACCTGCGCCGTGGATGGCATGGGCCAATTCTTCCAAAATTCTTCCAGGTAAGGAGTTGCTTTGCGGATGACTGAATTCAATAGTTGTAACCCCACTGTGAAATTCAATGGTAACATTACCTTCTTTTTGTTCTGTGTGCATATTAATTATCCTTTTCTTTTTACCATTGTTAATATAGTAGCAATACCAGCCAAAGGCTCTTCCGTATCATCCAAAATTTCCACCAGCCATTTTACAATTCCTTTTGGTATATCATCTTCTTCCCTGGCATCCTGTGATAATTTTTCTTTACAGGTAAATCTTATATAAATTTCCGCTCCCGGATATATGGGTTTGGTAAATCTCAATTCGTCGATACCATAATTTAAGAGTACAGGGTTCTTGAGGTAGCTGTCAACAAACAAACCAGCCGCGGCACTCATAATAAAATAGCCATGCGCTACCTGCCGCTCAAACATTGTATCCGTAAAATTAGTGGTTTTGATATGCGCATAAAAATGATCCCCGCTCAGTTCGGCAAACCGGTCTATATCCTCAGTGGTTATTATTCTTTTTGCGCTTATCAATTGATCACCGATTTCCAACTCTTCAAAATATTTATTAAAGGGATGCATACCGGGGTCCTTGCCTCTGGCATGCGTTTGATAGACATTCGTGATAGCCGTAATGGTGGTGGGTGAACCCTGGATGGCTACCCGTTGCATATAATGCTTTACTCCCCGAATACCGCCCATTTCCTCACCACCCCCGGCCCGACCGGGCCCTCCATGTACAAGTAGTGGTAAGGGTGATCCATGCCCCGTGCTTTCCCTGGCACATTCAGCATTGAGAACTAAAATTCTCCCGTGATGAGTGGCTGCTCCTAAAACATATTGTTTAGCTTTTTGATCGCTTGCCGTTACAATTGAGGAACATAAAGAACCTTTTCCTTTTTTGCTTAATTCAATAGCTTCATCCAAATTTTTATAAGGCATGATGGTACTTACCGGACCAAATGCTTCCACTTCATGTACTTCCTTGCTGGCAAACGGCATTTCGTTGATCAATAAAAGTGGTGAAATAAATGCTCCCTTATCCGCGTCGGCATCTATTACTTCAACACTATCCAGCGATCCATAAACGATCTGCGAGGATGCAAGCAGCTTTTGCACCTGACCCCTCACCTCGGATCTTTGGTGAAGCCCGGCCAGTGAGCCCATTTTCACTTTTTCATTGAGGGGATTGCCTATGACTGTTTGAGAAAGAGAATGGGCAATCGCCTTCCAAACATCTTCCATTTTATTTTCAGGCACAAAAATCCTTCGTATTGCTGTACATTTCTGGCCAGCTTTTGAGATCATCTCTTTTCTTACTTCTTTAATAAAAATGTCCCATTCTACCTGGCCAGGCGCTACATCTTCGCCCAAAACAATACAATTCAGCGAATCAGCTTCCATGTTAAAAGGAACCGATTCTTTTAAAATGTTCGGCTTTGATTTTAACATTAATCCTGTAGTGGCGGAACCGGTAAAGGAAATGACATCCTGAGAGTTAACATGATCCAGCAGATCACCTGCGCTGCCACATACCAATTGCAAAGCACCTTCCGGTAAAATTTGAGAAGCAATAATTTCCCGTACTACTGCTTCGGTCAAATAAGAAGTTACCGTAGCCGGTTTTACTATGGCAGGAACTCCGGCCAGTAGGTTAACAGCAATTTTTTCCAGCATGCCCCATACCGGGAAATTGAAAGCATTAATATGAATGGCCACTCCTTCTTTTGGTACCAAAATATGGGTGCCCATAAATGTATTGTTCTTGCTCAGATTATGGGATTCTCCGTCTATGCAAAACGTTTCATCGGGAAATTTTCTTCTGAGAGATGCATTGGCAAACAAATTTCCGATGCCACCTTCAATATCAACCCAGCTATCTGACCGGGTAGCACCGGTTTGATAACTGATAGCATAAAACTTTTCAAGATGCTCTCTTAAATAAAGTGCCAGCGCTTTAAGCATGTTACCCCGTTCACGAAATGTCATTTTCCGCAACGCCGGATTGCCGGTTTTTCTCCCGAAATCAACAATAGATTCAAAATCCAATCCGTGTGTTGAAGCACTGGCAATTGCATCTCCCGAAAAAGCATTATACAGAGTTTGACCTTCTCCGTCGCCTTCAATCCATTTCCCCGTAATGTAATTTCCCAGTTTGATCATAAATGAAAATCTTTTTAAAAAAACAAGTGGCTTTCCCTGCTTATTATTTTGGTTTACAAAAATACAGGTTATCGATATAGCAGTTTTTATGGATACCGATAATGAAATTACCTTTGATGACCGAAATTCAACTTAAACACAATTTAATAGCTAAGAAAAACTAAGATCATGATGAAGACAATTCAAATAACTCTGATCGTATTTTTGTTAGGCGTCCTGGCCGCCTGTAATAACTCAGAAAATAAAGTAAACGAATATAACTCCCGGGAACCTAAAACAGCTACGGACAGTCTTTTGAAGGATGTCGATGATGATCACATAACCGGCATGTCAAAGATGGGACGCCTTACCAAAGCGGAGCAGACCACCCGCCGATTGCTGGATTCAATTGAAAACTTGCCATCGAAGGCAAAACAAGTTGCCATGCCACTTAAAGTAAAATTGGATAGCCTGCAAAAGGAGTTGAGCTATGCGGAGATGGCTATGAACAAATGGATGCAGGAATTTAATATGGACTCCGCAATAAATAATAAGGAAGAAAGGATCAGGTACCTGGAATCAGAAAAAATGAAAGTAGCAAAAGTAAAAGATGCAATTTTAAATGGCCTGGAAAAAGCTGATTCGTTGTTGAAAGATAAATTTTAGGAATCCAGGGGTTCTACACCAAACTGCCGGAGATGATGTAAAGCATGTTTGTGGAGCAGGTGGACACTTTGCTCAAAATTAAGGTCTCCGAAAAACGGGTTACGGGTTATTAAGTGCTCATCTTTTTCAAATGCTTCAAAGAAATAAATCAACTCTTGTTGCAGGGCGCCAATTGCAGCCTGGATGGTTTTATACCGGAGCGGGGCAGGTTCCTTTCCAAGCAAGGGGTTTATAGTATTTTCTTTAAACGGCTTATCACTCATTAAAAATTCCCGCATACGCGGAAGCTGTTCGGGATTCGTAACTATTGTTTCTATTTTAAGACGTCCGCTTGCATTTCTTATGGCGTCGCCACTAAAATGTTCTACCATCTGTTGCACAGACATTTTTCCCCAACGAGGGGGCGTAGCCGGATCCAATCGCTGTAAATAAGAAATAAACTTTGTCCTTAAAAAGTTTTCCTTTTCAAAACTCATACTGCATTTTTTACCTGCAATTGATGATTCTATTCAACTGGTTAACAAGAAACCACTGAACTAATTATTCTTTTTATCAATCAGCGTACACAGGCGGGAAAAAATTTCGTCCAGTCCTCCGATTCCATTTATATGAACAACTTTTTTTGCTTTGGAATAATGAGCAGCCACCGGTAATGTTTCATTTTTATATACTTCTTGCCTTTTTCTCTGGATATTCTCATCAGCATCATCACTTCTACCCGAAGTTTTGCCTCTATGCACTAATCTTCTTATCAACTCATCCTCATTCACCTCTAAAAAAAGAACTAAAGAAATTTCTGACCTTTTTAGGTCCAACAATTTATCTAAAGCCTCAGCTTGCGCTACCGTTCTGGGGAATCCATCAAATAAAAATCCGCGGGCATCTGGATTTTCATCAAGTGCTGAACTAATCATACCTATAACCACCTCGTCCGGAACCAATTGGCCCTTATCAATAAATAATTGGGCTTCAATTCCTAAAGGAGTCTTCAACTGTCTTTCTTTTCTTAAAAGGTCGCCTGTGGACAGGTGCACAAATTTGTACTTTTCTACCAGCTTTTCTGATTGTGTACCTTTTCCGCTTCCCGGGGGGCCAAACAGGATAACATTAAACATTCTCACAATTTGATCTTGGTGAGCGACAAATATAATGTAGAGAGCTTAATAATCCCCGGGTTAGGAGGTTTTTGATCGAATTTCACCTTATGGGAATAATTTGTTAAGCCAGCCCATTTATCAGGCCCCAGACAAACCATCCAAACAAGCTTATCGTAAATTTGTTAAACAATTAATCATGACAACAACCAGAACCATCCTGATTCTATTATTTGCCGGCATGCTGCAACAATGCAGCTATTCACAATCCAATTCACCCACAACAAAAAATGTAATTATGGATAATAACCAAAA
This sequence comes from Chitinophagaceae bacterium, assembly GCA_041743125.1. Lineage (GTDB taxonomy): Bacteria > Bacteroidota > Bacteroidia > Chitinophagales > Chitinophagaceae > Terrimonas_B. Next base: position 6,372 of record JBGTNK010000197.1, on the reverse strand, counting down.
AAAGCATCCCGTTTATTCCAATACTGATACAACTAAAGTGGATATCAGCGATAGTGAATGGGCAAAAATATTACCAAAAGATGTTTTCAGGGTGGCCCGGCAAAAAGGTACGGAAAGACCCTGGACAAGTCCTTATGAAACTTTGAAAGATAAGGGAACTTATTATTGCGCTGTATGTGGAAATGCGCTTTTTAAAAGTGATACAAAATTTGAGAGCGGATGCGGATGGCCCAGCTTCTATGAGCCCATCAGCAAGAGCAGTATCATTTATACGCCGGATAATACATTAGGGATGTCCAGGACAGAAGTAGAATGTGGCCGTTGCAAATCTCACCTGGGTCATGTATTTGATGATGGCCCGCCGCCAACAGGTCTGAGGTATTGCATTAATGGGGTAGTTCTTGATTTTGAAAAAGCAAAGCAAGCGGAAAAACAATACAATCAAGATTCCAAATAATATTCGATCTTTTTAAACTTCAATGCTCCCTTTAACGAGGGAGCTTTTTTATAAAGAAAAAAAACCATTAAACCCTGTCAATTCTCATTTCGATCGTATAGGATTAATATTTTTGAGCCGCTCATATCCTTTCTTTCTATTGGTATTGGCATGAATCATACTTTTGGGGCAGCATAAATCCCGGAATAAAATATTTGAAGAATTAAATTAAAGGAATGAAACTATCACATTTATCAGAAACATTAATTGGGTCTGAAATAGTAAAATTGGGAGGCGAGATCAGGGAAAAGATCCGCCAGGGTGAACACATTTATAATTTTACGGTTGGGGATTTTGATCCTTCCCTTTTTCCAATTCCTAAAGAACTGGAAGATGCCATTATTGACGCTTACCGGAAACATTTTACAAATTACCCGTCAGCAGAAGGAAATCCTGATCTGCGTGAAGCCATCGTATCCTTTACAAAAAAGATGGAAGATCTGGATTATAATGCAAATGAAGTATTAGTAGCAGCCGGTGGCAGGCCGTTGATCTATGCCGTCTTTCGGGCCATCTGTGATAAAGGGGATAAGATAATCTACGCGGTACCCAGCTGGAATAATAATCATTATACTCATTTTGTGGAAGGAGAACATTTAGTAGTAGAGGCCAAGGCTGAAAATAATTTTATGCCATCGGCCGATGATATAAAACCTTATATCAGGGAAGCCGCCCTCATTGCTTTGTGTTCACCTCAAAATCCCACCGGAACCACCTTCCGAAAACATGATCTGGAATCCATCTGCGACCTGGTATTGGAAGAAAATAACCGTCGGGGAGAAAATGAAAAAAAATTATACGTCATGTACGATCAAATGTACTGGCACCTCACCTATGGTGATATAATTCATTATAATCCTGTTTCCCTGCGGAGCGAAATGCGTGACTATACGATATTCATTGATGCTATCAGTAAAGTATTTGCTGCCACTGGTGTCAGAGTAGGATGGAGCCTGGGTCCGGCTCCCATCATCAATAAAATGAAAGCGATACTTACTCACGTAGGTGCCTGGGCTCCTAATGCAGAACAAAAGGCCGTGGCCGGCTATCTGGCGAAGTCCGATAATATTAAGGATTGGCTTGCCAACTTTAAAAAGGAGATTGAAGAAAGGCTTCGAATCATATATGATGCATTTGTAACCTTAAAAAATGAAGGTTTTGCTGTAGATGCAATTGCACCCGAAGCAGCTATTTACCTTACTATAAAAATTGACCTAGCCGGAAAAAAAACCAGTACCGGGAAAGTATTAGCTGAACAAAGCGATGTAACAAATTATATATTAAATGAAGCTAGTCTGGCTGTGGTTCCATTTTATGCTTTTGGAGCCAGCCGCAATTCTGCCTGGTACAGGTTGAGTATAGGGACCTGTAAAAAGGAGGAAATATCTGAAATGATCGGTAAGTTGCGGGCCGCTTTAAAAAACCTGGATTGATCGTAAGGATACCTTAAAAAGAAAGAGGAAAGAATGAATCATTCTTTCCTCTAATAATTATTTTAAAAAAAGAAGCACTTCAATTCTTATTGATCAAAAACCGGAACTTTTTCAATTCGGTAAATCGGATAGCATTTAAGATCTTCTTATAATTAGAGGTGATTTTATTTCGATTGACCAATTCATGAGCAATGCAAAATTGTTCATCTGATTCCGTACATCGAAGCATATCATTAAGGCATTCCACTTCCTGCTCAATGGCCTGTTTACTCATGAATTCACTTTTCAGTAATACTAACAGATCTCGGTTTGGTATTTTCATCTCACAAAAATTTTAATATCCGGACATCCCTTTATGACTTGGACAACCACAATTGCTGCCTTTACCTGACCCTGAATAATAATTACGACTACAGGAAGAAATAAATATCATTCCGGACAACAAAAATAACAGAGAAATCCTATTAATGTTCTTCATATTTTGAATTTCTAAATTATAACTATTTTACATAGTAATTAGTATGCAGTTGGATGAAAAATAAGAAATATTAACATGACCCCTGACCTGGCAGTAAAAGATACAGGGAAACCACGCATACTGATTGCTCCGCTGGATTGGGGATTAGGCCACGCTACCCGTTGTATTCCTTTAATTTACGAGCTTTTAAAGGAGGGCGGCCAGGTTTGGATAGCCGGTGAAGGAGCCCAGGAATTGGTACTAAAAAAAGAGTTCCCTAATCTCTCTTTTTTGACTCTGAAAGGATACCGGGTGGCTTATGGCAATCCCAGGCTGGGGTTTATTAAGTCAATTATTTTGCAGGTTCCCCGCATTTTGACCAGTATCCGGCATGAAAATGCCTGGCTGAAAAAAGCAGTAGAACAGTACCATTTCGATTTTATTATTTCCGATAACCGATATGGCTTTTATCATCCGCAAGTTCCTTGTGCCATTGTTACCCACCAGCTTTCAATCAAAACAGGTGGAAAGTGGAGTGATCAATTTATCCAAAAATTAAATTATCGCTTTATTAATCGCTTCTCCCAATGCTGGATACCTGATGAAGAAAAGGAGTATGGTTGGGCAGGAGAATTATCTCATCCGCATAACTTACCTGCTATTCCTGTACATTACCTGGGTATACTCTCGAGGTTAAAGAAGTTGAACAACAGTGTAAAAAAGAATCACCTTTTTATTTCATTGTCAGGCCCGGAACCTCAACGCACCCAATTAGAGAACATAATAATAAAGGATATTGTCCATTATGGTGGTTCTGCCTGTATTGTCAGAGGAATGCCCGCAAGTACTTCGCTTATTCCTTCTACAAATGACATACGGTTTTATAATCATCTGCCCACGGAGGAATACAATACAGAAATGCAGTGTGCTGATTATGTAATCAGCCGCAGCGGTTATTCTACAGTGATGGATATTTTAAGACTTGGCAAAAAATCTATACTGATTGCCACTCCAGGCCAGACCGAACAAGAATATATTGCCCGCCATCTCACTCAAAGGAAAATTGCTTTCGCTTTACCGCAGGAAAACTTTTCTTTACCAGATGCACTGCAATTGGCGGGAGCTTTTGATTATGCCATTAAAGAAATTTCGCTTTCACCTCAACTTAGTTCCACTATTCAGTCTTTTTTGCATTTGAATAAAATACGGTAAAATAATTGTGGTCTATTTTTACAAAAAGAAAAACTAAGTTCTTAAATAATTTTTCATATGAATAGTGAAACCGGGAAATGGATCATGGTAATAGGATTGTTGATCGTAATTACAGGAGGAATAGTTTATTTTTTTCATGACAAACTACACTGGATGGGGCGGCTTCCCGGTGATATCCGGGTAGAGAAAGAAAATTTCAAGTTTTATTTTCCCCTGGCAACAATGATCATAATCAGTATACTGGTAACCTTGGTAATTAATATTATAAAACGTTTCTTTCCCTGATAACATGATGTCCATTCAACCCATCCTGGATGATTGCGGTTTAAAAATAAAAAACGATGAGGCAGTGCATGGCGGCGATATCAACAGCTCCTATTGTTTGGAGTGCTCCGATACAAAGTTTTTTTTAAAGATTAATAGCGCAAGCCGCTTTCCTCGAATGTTTGATAAGGAATGGGAGGGCCTGAATGCATTGTCCCTTGTATTATCATATTCCAAACAATTGAATAAACTTACCGTACCACGAGCCATTAAAAAAGGAATAGTCAACCAACAGCAATATTTATTGCTCGAATGGATAGAAGCTGGTAAACCCAATATTCATTTTTGGAAAATTTTTGGGGAAGAGCTGGCCGGGTTGCATCATCACAAGCAGTCCTATTTTGGTTGGGAAGAAAATAATTATATCGGAAGCCTGAATCAATTCAATTCAAAATGCAATTCGTGGCATTTGTTTTATGTACAAAACCGGATCATACCTTTAGTTGAAAAGTTGGTTGACACCGGCGTTTTTTCACCACGAGACATGGCTGATGCTGATGCCCTTTGCAAAAATGTAGAGGGGGTTTTTCCCGAAGAAGCACCGGCATTATTGCACGGTGATTTATGGAGTGGTAACTATAAAATAAACTCTTTTGGGTATGCTTCTATCTTCGATCCTGCTGTGTATTATGGTCACAGGGAAATGGATTTAGGAATGACAAGATTATTTGGTGGTTTCGATGTCCGGTTCTATAACGCATATAATGAAGTTTATCCCCTGGCCAATGACTGGCAAAAACGCCTGCCACTTACGCAACTTTACCCCTTACTGGTTCATGCCATTTTATTTGGAGGCCATTATATCTCTAAAGCAAGGAACATAATAAAGCAATTTGTATAATGTGCAATTATGCTGCTTAAGTTTTGATATTCTTCATAACCATACTAAGCCCTGAAATAATATAATTGGCTATCCGCAGAACAATGGCTATTTTAAATTTTACAAATTTTCATAATGAAAAAAGTACGCTGGGGAATATTGAGTACAGCTAAGATCGGCCGGGAAAAAGTAATTCCTGCTATACAAGCCAGTCAGTTTGGAGAAGTGGCCGCTATTGCATCAGCCAATAGGGAAGAGGCTCAACAAATAGCACAGCGGCTTCATATTCCTGTTGTTTACGATTCCTATGATAAAATACTTACCGACCCGGAGATTGATGCGGTTTATATTCCGCTGCCCAATCACATGCATGTGGAATGGGCAATAAGATCATTGCATTCCGGGAAACATGTATTGTGTGAAAAACCGATCGGGCTTTCATCTGCTGAAGCAAAAAAATTACTGGATATTTCGATGCAACTGCCTCATTTAAAAATTATGGAGGCCTTCATGTACCGTTTTCATCCCCAATGGGTATACGCAAAAAAGATAGTAAAAGAAAAAAAGATCGGTGATTTAAAAACAATTCAATCTTTTTTTTCTTATTTCAATGCCGACCCCGCTAATATCCGTAATCAAAAAGAAACTGGAGGCGGTGGGCTTATGGATATAGGTTGCTATTGCATTTCCCAGGCAAGGTTCATTTTTGACAGAGAACCTGTGCGGGTTTTTGGAGCTGTTGAATATGATCCCATTTTTCAAACGGACCGGACGGCATCCGGGATCCTTGATTTTTCAACAGGCGATGCAACATTCACTTGCTCTACCCAGTTATCACCTTACCAGCGTGTAAATATTCTGGGTACCCTTGGGAGAATTGAAATAGAAATTCCATTTAATGCCCCGCTTGATACCCCCACCCGCATCTGGTTGCAGACAAAAGATGAGAAGCAGGAAATCCAATTTGAAACAGCTAATCAATACACCATCCAGTGTGATCTGTTATCCACATCCATTTTAAATGATGAAAAAGTTCCCACTCAACTTGAAGATGCGGTAAATAATATGAAAGTGATAGAAGCGGTAGTGGAAAGCGCAAGGGAGAATAAGTTTGTTATAATGTAAGCCAGTTGAAAATATAGTTTTTCAATTTACATCCCGTAACATTTTTACACAATTGGCCATTGAACGGAGATGATGGTAGGTGCCTTTCCATATATGTCCCTTCAACGCTGTTTTCCGGTCCGGCCTGGTGTCCAGCCCCTCATCGTACCAATCGCCATGTTTATGATCAATCAGGTACGTATCAATGTATTTCCACATCAATTTAAATTTTTCATAATAACGCATCGGGTCATTAGGAAAATGATTCGCCATGAGCAATAAAGTATTTAACCCTTCAGCCTGTGTCCACCAGTTCTTGCTATTTCGTATTATGGTAATCCCCTTTTTATTTTTGAAATAATATCCCTCATCATAAAATCCACCTTTCTTATTATCCCAACCGTTTACAAGTGCCTGGTCAACCATAAGTTTTGAAATTCTCATGGTGGTTGTATCGTTCTTCAAACCCAGGGTGTGGGAAGCTTCCAGCATCAGGTAAGCAGTTTCAACATCGTGACCGAAAGAA
>JBGTNK010000196.1:0-7082 GCA_041743125.1 Chitinophagaceae bacterium | reverse complement strand
GGTTCCCTTTAGCATTTTAAGTGAAAGCATTTCGGGAGCATCCGGTTCAAAAAAGATTCCCACCTTAGAAATGTTTTTGTTTCCAACCGAAAGCAAATGCCCGCCTACCCAGGACGACTGAACAACATATTTGAAATTGTCCCCGTATTTATTTCGTAATTCGGGACCCATCAACATAGGATTCGCAACCTGCGTTTCCATTTTGCCATTGAAGTTTGCATGCTGCATCACTTGTGCAACACGGTCGTAGTTCTTATGGTATTTGTTAAAAGTAAGTTCATTAAAAACCCATAATCCAATCAACATGGCCACGGCCATGCCAACGGCCAGCCCACCAATATTGATAGCGCTGTAACCCTTGCTCTTTACCAAGTTGCGCCAGGCGATTTTCCAATAATTTTTTATCATGGCTTATGAATTATATTCTGATTTTTGTTTGCCGTACTATTCCGTTCGTAAGGATTTAACAGGATTAACTACCGCTGCTTTCATAGCCTGGAGACCTACTACTAGTAAGGCTATTAATAATGACATGCCTCCTGCAAATGCAAATACCCACCACTCAATATTTATTTTGTAAGCAAATCCCTGCAGCCAGTTATTCATAATATACCAGGCTATTGGTGATGCTACCAAAATAGAAACAATAACTAATTTGAAAATCTCTGCCGATAATAGTTTTACAATTCCCGTCACGGAAGCTCCCAGTACTTTCCTGATCCCGATTTCTTTAATTCGTTTTTTTACTGCCGCAGTTGTTAATCCATACAATCCCATACAGGCTATAAAAATGGCAAGCAAAGCAAAAGCACCAAATATTTTTGAAAAGCGTCGCTCTGCATCATACTGCGAATCGATCCATGAATCAAGAAAAAAATAATCAAACGGCATGTTACCTGTTACCTGCTTCCATTTATTCTCAATTTGTGTGATCAGGTTTGGCAAATCTGCGGATTGATAGGAAATGGTCATTTTTTCAAACATGGCGGGGTTCACCTGGAAACTGACCGGACCTATACTGGATTGAAGGGAATGCTGGTTAAAATCTTTTACTACTCCAATTACTTTACCCTTGCGGTCCCATTGTGAAAAGTCCTGGCCAATAATGTCTGCCGGTGAATCAAATCCCAATTGCTTTGCTGCCGTTTCATTAAGGATCAATGCGCCTGCAGTGTCTTCAGAAAAGGAAGGAAGGAATTTTCTGCCGGCAATTATTTTTAACTGGTATAAATCAATAAAATTAAAATCCACAAGATCCAGTTCCATTTCTGCGTGGGTTTCTTTTCCATCCAATCTTTTTATGGTAGTGCCCACGCCATGTAAATTTTCCCCGGGTATATGAGATGACAAGGCCGCATCCTGAACACCGGGGATATCCAGCATGGCCTGCCTGATGGTAGCCGGTGGAATGGACTGGCTCCCTGCATTACCTAATTGCAACACTAAGCGACTTTTTTCTGCAAATCCCATATTTTGCCCTGCCATATAATTATGTTGTTGCCATATGAGAATAGTGCTGATGATGATGCCTATTGAAATGATAAACTGCAACGAGGTGAGGACACGACGCAATGGAACTTTACCAAAACGGGAGGGAATATTGCGGAAAAGGAAATTTGTTTTCAGGGATGCAAGTATCATAGCGGGATAAAACCCTGCCAAAGGACCTAATAAAAAAACAGCAATAAATAAAAGGCTGAAAATAAAAAGCGGGGACATGAAATTTAAAGTAAGCTCCCGGCCCATTTGAATATTATACCAGGGCAATAATAAACTGGCCAATAAAATTGAGACAATAACAGCCACGCCGGATAACAGGATGCTTTCTATTAAAAACTGGAGCGATATCTGTTTGCGACTGGCTCCAAAAGTTTTTCTAACACCGATCTCTTTTAACCTGTCCGTATAAACAGCCGTAGCCAGGTTTACATAATTAAATAAGGCTAGCAATAAAATAAAAATACCTGTTAATGCCAGGAGTAAAACCTGGGTCTTATTGCTATTCGGTTTAAAGTCGCCGAGGCGGGGCTTATTGAAATGAATTTCTGTTAAAGGTTCAAGTGAGAGAATAGTTGCTACCCCGGGCTCTGCCGGATTTTGTTTTTCCAACCAGCCTGGTAGCCGGGAGGTCAGTGCCTTGTGGTCAGTTGACTTATGTAAAGTGATATAAGTGGATGTAGGCGTCCAACCCCAGTTTGTTTCTGTATATGGAAATTTCTTTATCCAATTGGCATAAGAAATTATGGCTGCAAAATTCAGATGAGAATTGACCGGCGGATCAGCGGCGACACCAGTTACCTTAAATAATTCTTTATCAATTTCTATAGTAGCACCTACCGGGTTTTGATCACCAAAATATTTCCTGGAAAGGCTGGTGGTCAAAATGATCTCATTCGGATCCGCCAATATCGTATGGCGATTACCAATGGCCAGGTCAAAATCAAATACGGTGAAAAATCCTGTATCAGCATAAATAATATTCTTTTCAAAAAAGGAAATATTTTCCCTTTGAAAGGTTAATGAAGCCGGTGCCCGGACGATCCTCGTAAAATTCCTGATCTCAGGAAAATCATTTTTCAATTTTGGCGCTGCTGCGCCGGAAGCCAGTGACAAATGCAACTGTTGCTCAGGAAGGATAAGGTCGGTATTGAACCGGTATATATTTTTTTTGTTGGCATGAAAATTATCAAAGCTAAATTCAGTGAATACATAGGCCCCCATTAAAAGACAGGTGGTAATCCCCAGGATCAGACCTGAAAGATGAATGAAGGTGTATATTTTTTTCTTCAGCAGATTACGCCAGGCGGTAAGTATATAATGTTTTATCATACCCTAATTTTTTATGTTCGTTATTCGCCTCGTTTGTTATCAATCTAATTATTCTCCTTTCAATAAATCCGATGCTGTTACATTCACTCTGTTCGCAATGACTGTTACTTCCTGCTTCGCTTTGCTCGCAGTGACACTATTCTGTTCGCAATGACTGAACAGGGTTAGCAATGGCCGCTTTAATTGCCTGGAAGCTGACGGTGATAAAGGCAATGAAAAACACAAATCCTCCAGATGCAATAAATATCCACCAAGCCAACTCTGTTCTGTATTGATAATTTTGCAACCAACTGTACATAAAATAATAGGCCGGTGGAATAGCAATAAAGGATGAAATAAATACAGGAAATAAAAATTCCTTTGATAGCATATGCCAAAGACTCAAAACAGATGCCCCTAATATTTTCCTGATACCAATCTCTTTTGTGCGTTGTTCCACCATAAAAGAGGTCATTCCAAAAAGCCCGAGACAACTGATAAAAATCGCAAGAGCAGTAAGCAGCCGTGCCAGACTGCCAGCACGCTGCTCATTGTTAAATTTCCCTGCATACTCTTCATCAATAAATTTATAATCGAATGGCTGGGCAGGAGCATATTTTTTGATATTTTCCCCGATGATCGTTAATGCAGACTGGGTGCTAATCATCGGATTCAGTTTGATGACGACAAAATTATTGTGCCATCTTGCCATGCAATAAACAGAAGGTCGTATCGGCTCATACGGGGATTCAACGATAACATCTTTGATCACTCCTACAATTTTAAACGGCTTGTTTTCCCATCTGATTATTTCACCAACGGGATTTTTTAGGCCCATGAACTTCACTGCGGCTTCATTTAATATGAACGCGGAAGAATCCGAAGGAAACTGTTCTGAAAAATCTCTTCCTTCTTTAAACTGCCAGCCCACTGTTTTTCCATAGTCAACAGATACACCCGTATTAGGAAATTCAACCTTGAGATCAGGATCTTTACCATTCCAGCTTAGATCATTATCCGTACCCCACACATCAGTTACGGTACCTTCTGAAAGAGCCATATTCCTGATAACTCCCGCTTTCATCAGGTCATTTTTTATGGCATCAAAATGATCGGGAATATTATTGCCGAATACTTGTAGAATTAATAATCCATCCACATTATAGCCGATCGGCCTGTCTTTCGCAAATTGTACCTGACGAAAAACGATGAGTGTACAGGTGATCAAAACAAACGAAACTGTGAACTGAAGTGTCACGAGAATTTTTCGCGGAGTTGCTGAAAAAAGGCCAGATCTCAGAGAGCCTTTTAAAACTTTTACCGGTTCAAAAGACGATAGATAAAATGCGGGATAACTACCTGCAATAACCCCGGTGATGAGAATAAATACAATAGCCAGTAACCAAAACGAAGAATTAGACCAAGGCATTGAGATATCGGTCCTGAACAATTGGTTAAAAAACGGAAGAGTAAGTTGCACTAACAGCAGCGAAAAACAAAACGAGAAAAATACGGTCAAAACTGATTCAGTAAAAAACTGTTTAATCAACTGGCTTTTCAACGAACCAATTGCTTTTCGGATACCTACTTCCATTGAACGCTTCTGAGATCGGGCGGTACTCAGGTTCATAAAATTGATACAAGCAAGTAACAAAACAAATAGTCCAATCAATCCAAACATCCACACATATTGGATCTTGCCGCCTGCGCTTACCCCATTGTTATAGACAGAATACAAATGCCATTCGTTCATGGGTTCAAGAAAAAGTTGAGGATTGTATTTGCTATTTTCAGCACTTACATTGCTTAACCTGGTATCTTTTATCATCGCCGAGACCTTATCCATATCCGCATTATCGGTTATCTGCACATAAGCCTGAACGGGGTTTTTATCCCATTGATCATTAGCAGCTGTAATCCATTTTTCACTGTAGAGGTACAATTCGAAAGGTGCAATAAAGGCTAATCCATAAAAAGTGGAATTGGCAGGAAGGTCTTCATAAACACCTGTTACCTTTACATAAAGCCTGTTATCAATTTTTACAATGTGGCCAATAGGGTCTCCATTTCCAAAAATGACTTCCGCCAATGAACGGGACATCAATATTGACCGGGGATCGATCAAGCCTTCTCTTGTTCCTTTCACCATGCGCAACGTTAGCATCTCCGGGCCATCTGGTTCAAGGAAGACGCCTTGCCGCGAGAAGTTTTTGTCTTCTATACTTAAAGTATGAGTTAACCTGTGCGAAGACATGACTATATATTTAAAATAGCTTCCGTATTGTTCATGTAATTCCTTCGCTAAAGGCAGTGGCACTGTTTTCTCTGTCTGAACATTGCCATTCACACTTACGTTTTGCCTGATCTTTGCGATCCTTTTATGATTTTCATGATATGTATTAAAAGAGAGTTCATTCCATATCCACAGACTAATAAGAATAGCTATGGCCATACCAACTGAAAGGCCGCTGATGTTGATAAAAGAGGAAACTTTATTTTTTACAAGATTCCGCCAAGCTATTTTGCAATAATTTTTTAACATATTTGTTGAATCAAGCTAATTGTTATTTGCCGTTAGATGTTAGCTAATTTCTACTCCGTTCGCAATGATTTCACCGGATTAGCAATGGCCGCTTTTATTGATTGAAAACTTATAGTGAATAATGTTATCAGTATTACAGATATTGAGGCAATTACAAATACATAGGGTGTAAGGTTTATACGATATGCAAAGCCCTGAAGCCAATTACTCATCAACCACCACGATACAGGAAGGGCAATCGCCAATGAAATAAAAATCAGGCGTAAAAAATCTTTTGATAACATAGCTGTAATGTTTACCACTGATGCGCCGATTACTTTTCTCACACCGATTTCTTTTCTTCTTTTTTGTGCTGTGAATGCTGCCAGGCCAAATAAGCCAAGACATGAAATAACAATTGCTAATGCCGCAAAATATTTTGATAATGCGGATATTCTTGTCTCTGAATCATATTGCTTTTGATATGCTTCATCCAAAAAATTAAATGTGAACGGAAAACCATGATTGTATTTTCCATACAATCGTTCAATGGCAGTAATAGTTTGCCGTTGACTGGTTGCCTGAACACTAGCGACGATGGTACCTCCCGGCCATAAAACCATATAACCCGGTTTTATGGGTTCGTGCAGCGATTCTAAATGAAAATCTTTTACAACACCAATAATTTGCGTGTTCTTGCCAAAGCGTCTTATAATTTTTCCAACCGGATCTTTTAACCTCATTTCTTTAACTGCTGTTTCATTCAAGACTATACCTGGTGAATCAGCGCCGAAACTTCTCGAAAAACTTCTTCCTTCTTTCATCTTCATACCCATCGTTTCAACAAAGTCGTAATCAACCTCAAAAACGTCAAAACTTATATCGCTGTTGGGGTCTTTCCCTTGCCATTCCATACCGCCGGTATGGTTATATCCGCGCCCAACCATTTTATGAAATGTAGAGCTTGCATTAACAACGCCGGGAATATTTTTAAGCTCTGCTATAAACGGCGCTTCCCTGCCCTGTATATTACCTTCTGCAGAGAAGCGAAGAACATTATTTTTATCATAACCGGCATCAGTGCTTTGTATAAATTGCATTTGCTGGTATATAACCATCACTGCGACTATTAAAATAGTTGACAGTGTAAACTGAAAAACCACCAATCCTTTTCTCGATAATACTTCAGAAACGGATGTGTTTAGTTTCCCTTTTAATACAGAAAGCGGATTAAACCTGGATAAATACAAAGCGGGATAACTGCCTGCCAGTAAACCTGTGGATAGGATAATAGCTATAAAGTAAATGATGATAGTCGTATCAAAATGAAGACTGATTTGTTTTCCTGTAACCTGGTTGAATGCGGGTAGCAGCAGTTGTGCAATCCCAACCGCAAATACAGTTGCACATAAGGTCAGCAAAAGCGATTCGGAAAGAAATTGAAAAATAAGTTGCTTGCGATCTGCGCCCACCACTTTCTTAATGCCGATTTCTTTTAAACGTCTTGCTGCCTTTGCTGTGGAAAGGTTCATGAAATTGATACAGGCTATCACCAAAATAAATATGGCCAATAAGGAAAACAGTCTAACATATTCAATTCTGCCTTCGCTTGTTGCATTGTTGCCATAATTATTGTGCAGGTACAAATCTGAAAATCTTGTTCCAAAAACTTTTCGTGCACTGTCGCCGGTGTTGAATGTTATTACGTCCGCAACATTTTTATTGAAGGCATTGAGGTCGGTTCCTTTGTTTA
>JBGTNK010000195.1:0-133031 GCA_041743125.1 Chitinophagaceae bacterium | reverse complement strand
AACAACACCTGACGCTTCTATACCCACCGTGCCATTAAATCCATAATCAAACCTTTTCATAATTCCAAAACCAGAGCCCTCTTCTTCATTAAGGGTTGTAGGGTTATCATTTGACCATTCAATGTTTTTTTCACTGTTGTATGAAATTCCTGCAATTTTTCCACGCACCTTATTTTTTCCTCCCACACCCATACCGATATAAGGACCTGCGCCAACAAAGAAATTACTGGAGCCGGTAGGTGTTTTAAATACCAGGTTGACCGGTAATTCTACATAATAAGGGTTGGAAGTGGCGCGGTAAAAATTAGCGTCGCTTTCATTTCCCCTTTGTGTTTTAGTGCCTTTCCCTGTAAATACCAATCCTGGCTGAAGCGCAAGGAAAGAAGTGATATGGATATCCCCTATAATTCCTGCCTGGAAACTTGATAACATTTTAGCATCATCGATATCTCCATCCTCTGTTATTGAAACATTAGCAAGATTTACTCCTCCTCTTAGAATGGCTGAAGATTTTTTTTGAGCGTTTACGCCCAGCATCAATAAAGATAATGCCGCTGCGCAAAGAATAGATTTTTTCATTTTCATGTTTTGTACGTTTAAAATATTTTATAAGGTAGACAAAGAGTTTGCCAGCTTTGCTAAACATCTGCACATGCAACTGGTTTTGTCCCTTTCAAGACCGTGGGCCTAAGAAAAAGTTTAATCATTATAACAGGAATAGTATTTTATCCTGGAATAGTGGTGGCAAATCCCCAGATTGAGGTCGTACAATCACCCCAATTCTAACTATAATAATGATTTTTAATATCTCCGGACTAACATCCAGCCTGCTTAATTTGTGACTCATGTAATTTCCTGGCTATAAATTATTATTTCCTGTTCACAGTACGAAATTCCAATTATGTACATCCTCCTCCAGGCCCGTTCGTATCCACTCTAATTTTTGTTTGAGCGTTTCTGCAACATTTCCCTTACCACCGGCGGGTAATTGATAATCGATACCATTTATATGAATTGTTTGAATGGGAGCAACTACAGCAGCCGTGCCAGCACCAAAGGCTTCGGCTATACTATTATTACGGAATGCTTCCATTAATTCATCAACCGATACGGGCCTTTCTTCCGTTTTATAACCCAGGTGTTGAGCCAAAGTGAGTAATGAATCTCTTGTTACTCCATCCAGTATAGTTTCAGAAACCGGGGGTGTAACTAAGATATCATTGATCACAAACATGATATTCATCATACCTGATTCTTCAATAAACCTATTTCCTTTTGCATCTGTCCATAATACCTGGTCGTATCCCTCCTGCTTTGCCTGCAACGATGGATAAAATGCCGCTCCATAGTTACCGCCACATTTTGCGTATCCCGTTCCTCCTTTTGCAGCCCGGATATAATTCGTCTCCACTTTAACCCTGATCGGTTTTGCAAACAAGTCAGGCACCGGACCTGTAAATATGATAAAACGAAATTGTTCAGAAATCTTTATGCCAAATTTCACCTCGCTGGCATACATAAACGGGCGCAAATATAAAGAAGTACCTTTTTGAGCGGGAACCCACGCCTGGTCTGTTTCAACCAAATTGATCAAACCATTTATAAAAATATCTTTCGGCGGAGTTGCCATGCACATTCTTTCTAAGGATTTTGCAAACCGGTCATAATGTTTATCTATCCGGAAAATATTGATGCGGCCATTCTGCATGCGAAATGCTTTCATGCCTTCAAACACCGTCTGGCCATAATGTAAGGCAAGAGTTGCCGGGCTAACTGAAAGATTAGAAAAAGGCACAATAAGCGGGGTGTGCCATTCTTCATTGGCATAGTCACAAACGAACATATGATCAGAAACATGTTTGCCAAACTCAAGGTGGTCAAAATCTACCTCATTAATATTTGAATGAATTATTTTTCTCTTTGAAAGGTCTGTCTGCAATTCCATATTTAGAAGTTTAAAATTTTATAAAAAATATTCAGGACTGGCAAGTTTGTTTGATCTCCGAGAATCGAAATGGTTTGTCTACGGCAATAGCCAGGGTCATCAGGTAATAATGAAATGTCTGTGTTCCTATTGTAAAAAAATAATTCCCTGTCTTTTTGAAGCCATTCTTTTCGTAGAAGCGGATTGCAGATTCATTTGAAGTATAAGAGTCCAGCCAGACATAATCGGGCTTTAGTTCCAAAGCCAGGTTTTTTACTTCTCTTATCAATGCAGTGCCGGCCCCATTCCCTTGCTGGCCAGGCATTATATAAACCTTTTGAAGTTCCATTTGAGCTCCCGAGGCAATCTGATCATTTAATGAATGCTTTTTTACTTTGGCAAACCCAACCGGCTCCCCTCCCCTGCAAGCAAGGAAATAAACATTGTTCTCCTTCCTTAGACTTTTAGCCAATTTTACCGGATCGTAGGAATATTCAAGGTATTCAAATAATTCTTCCCTGCTCCGGAACAAATTTTCAAATGCCTTCCTGAAAGATTTCTTACCAATGCTGGCGATAATGGCTGCGTGTGAAACATCAGCCTGGATAATTTTTGTATACATAGCTGCAGCTTTATTGATGAAATGGAAAGTTTAATTTATTTGTTTAGGATTCTTACATGTGTAATAGCCCAAATTGAATAAATAAAACTATTTCAGGGAATATTACACTAAACAGAAGCCTGCTTACCATGTTTGTATATGGACAGAAGAGCATCTTCGATTTCTATGACCATTTTTACATCCGCTCTTTTATAAACTCCCGGTTCTACTTCCACATGCCTGAAGCCAATCTTTTCATACAACTTGATAGCGCCGGCATTCTTTTTATTGGAATAAAGAATAATCATTTTTGCCCCCAGTTCTTTTGCTCTTTTAAAACTTGCAAAACTTAATGCTTCTGAAATACCCAGCCTTCTGAATTTTTTATCTACAGCCATTTTGGTGAATTCCCAGCATTCATTATCTGCTTTGCGAAGGCCGACAGTACCTGCTGGTACACCATTATACTCCGCCATTAATATACTACCTCCTGGTTCGATGATCGCTTGCTGAGGATTGGTAAGTACCCATTCATCTACCGGCTCCATTTCAAATAATTCCTCTATCCATACCCTGTTTAGAGCTTCAAACCAAGGTTGGTGTTCGGGACGGTAATCCACAATTTTTAATTCACTCATTGTTTTACTTTTTTAAATTCACGATTGACGATATATACTCCGGCTAAAGTGATGAGGGTGCCAATGATCATATTTTCATTCATCTTTTCTGCCAGCAATAACCATCCAAGAACAACCGCTACTATTGGGTTGATATAGGCATACACAGAAACCTGCGTAGGCGGCAGCTTGCCAATTACAAAAACATATGCTGAAAAAGCAAGCAGGGAGCCGAACACGATAAGATAAGATATAGCAAGCCATGAAGACTGGTCCACATCTGCAAGGCTTATATATTTACCAGTAAGACCACAAACAATAAGAATCAAAACCCCTGCCATCAGCATCTGCAAACCCACGCTGAATAAAATATCGATCGGCGGTTTTTGTTTAGAAGTATACACTGTACCAAACGACCAGGACAAGGTGGATAGCAAAGCCAGTATTACTCCATAGACAAAAGATTTGTTTTGCATTTCACCGAGGTAATCATAGAAAATAGTAAGTACACCAGCAAAACCTATAACCAGCCCAACGGTCATTAACCTGGTAATTCTTGCACATTTGGAAAGCCAAACAGTGAACATGGCAATAAACAAAGGCACCAACGCGGCAATAATAGCTGCGAGCCCTCCACTTATATATTCTAAAGACCAGGTCAATAACCCATTTGCAATACACAACAGGAATATACTTTGTACAGAGATCTTCTTCATTACTTTCCATCCCGGTATATGATAGCCTCTTAATAAAAAGTAACCAACTAATATAAACCCGGATATAAATTGCCTGATTCCGGATACGAAGAGTCCCGGCATATGTTGTACCCCAATCCTGGAAGCAATATAAGTGGTGCCCCAGAAAAAGCTGACCAACCCCAGTGCGAAATATGCTTTAAACAATTCCTTTTTCATTATCATTTCTTTAAACGGGACCTTCCACTTGCCTGACAGTGCTGTAAATTACCCGCCCTTCCGATGGGCAATTTTTTTTATTGCTTTTTACCGCTGGCATGTTTTAAAAAAAATCTACCACAAATTTTGGATGATTATTTAATAAAAAACAGATTCAGTTTTTGTATTTTTGACTAGATCAGATCATAATAAATCCCGGAGATAGAATACATGAATACTAATTTTATTTACATCTGTTTCTAAAACCAGGCTTCATTCTTTAACTTATTATCATGCGTAGAACAAACTTTAACACCCAGGATCACCTGTATTTGCAGGTAGCAACGGGTCTTGAAAAAATGATAGCGGAGGATGTATTAAAGATCGGAGATAAGCTTCCTTCTGTCCGCTTGTTGAGTGATGAATATGGTATCAGCATGGGTACAGCCTTCCAGGCATATTATCACCTGGAAGGAAAAGGTTTAATAGAATCAAGGCCCAAGTCAGGATATTATGTTCGCTTTAATCAAAGAAGGTTTCCGGACCTGCCAAAAATAATACAGCCAGATCCTCTATCACATGATGTGAGTGTGAAAGAAATGATTTCATCAATATACTCCGATATCGCTTCGCATCATGATAAGGTCATCAATTTCGCCATGGCGGTTCCGGATGTTTCGTTATTACCCACAGCCAGGATCAATAAATCAGTGATGCATGCTTTAAGAAATAGTAAAGATCATTGCATCAGTTATGAACATACGCAGGGCAATATTGAATTGCGGAAACAAATCGCCAGGCTTGCTTTTAACTGGGGTGGAAAAATAAAACCTGATGAAGTGATTGTAACAGCAGGTTGCCTGGAAGCGATCACGATGTGCCTGAAAGCCGTAACTAAACCGGGCGATACCGTGGCAGTAGAATCGCCAAACTATTTCGGGATATTCCAGGCCATTGAAAGTATGGGACTAAAGGTAGTGGAAGTTTCGTCCTGTTTTGTTACCGGCCTGGAGCTGGATTGTTTACAGGCAGTCATTAAGAAATTTCCCATCAAAGCCTGTGTAGTCATACCCAATTTCAACAACCCATTGGGTGGATGCATGCCGGATGAAAATAAAAAGAAACTGGTGGAGATCATTACGAAACATAATATTCCGTTAATAGAGGATGATATTTATGGTGAATTATATTTTGGAAAAACAAGGCCCCGTACCTGCAAATATTATGACACCCGGGGATTGGTAATGCACTGTTCTGGTTTATCCAAATCATTGACACCCGGTTATCGGATAGGGTGGATTTTGCCCGGCAAATTTCTGGAGCAAGTAAAACAAATAAAAAGGATCCACAACATCAGCTCCCCCACTCTTACTCAAGCTGCCATTGCACATTATCTTCAGCATGGACGCTTTGAATATCATTTAAAAAATATGCGCAAAGCGCTGCATACACAATGTCTCCGGTATTTACAGGCAATCATTCAATATTTCCCTGAGGACACCAAAGTATCCCGGCCACACGGAGGATTTGTATTATGGGTACAACTCAATAAAAAAATTAATGCTTTTAAATTGCGCACAGAAGCCATGAAGAATAATATTTCAATAGTGCCGGGAAAAATATTTTCTGCCAGTTGCAATAACAGCAATTGCATTCGTATCAGTTTTGGCAAACCATGGAGTGAGGATGCTGATTATGGATTGATGATGTTAGGAAAA
Source organism: Chitinophagaceae bacterium (assembly GCA_041743125.1). GTDB lineage: Bacteria > Bacteroidota > Bacteroidia > Chitinophagales > Chitinophagaceae > Terrimonas_B. The sequence goes on along the minus strand of JBGTNK010000195.1, from coordinate 127,278 downwards.
ATGATAAACAAAATGATGTGAAATAGAAATTTTTAAATAGTCATGCCATTCATTTGACCGGGAACTAATATTAATTCTCTATTCCTTCGCTTGTATTTTCCAACATCCTATTTTACGGTTTCAGTTTCCTGCTCCTAAAATAATAATACAATGGAATACCAATAGCCGTTATCACTAACCCCAATACAGAATTGATCACCGGTTGCCTGTTGTTGAGATAATTTGTGATATCATTCCAAACCGTTGTAATAAGATAGAAGGAAGAAAACAAAATAAAAATAACCGGTACATAGGGGTAACCCCAAATCTTATAAGGACGTGGGTGATCAGGCATTCTTTTTCGCAGCAGAAATATACCAATAGCGCCAAATAAATATGCTATCCAGGTTATAAAGACAAACATATCTGCCAGCATATCAAAGGATCCGGTAATAATAAAAGCCGAGGTCCAGATGGCATGTAACCACAAAGCATTACCCGGTGTTCTATATCTCTGGTGCGTTTTACCAACCCAGGGTAAAAAAACCTTGTCCTGTCCCATTGCATAAGTTATTCTGCAGGTAGCCATCATATTACCATTTACAGCACCCAGGGTGGAAATTACAATCAGGGCTGCCACTATGGAACCACTTGTATTTCCCAATGCAATTGAAATGGCATCAGAAGCCACCAATGCGGAACCCGCCATTTTTTCAACAGGCAGAACGTATAAATAAGCCTGGTTTACCAATACGTAAATGATGATGCAGGCAAACACCCCGGTAATGAGACTGCGGGGAATATTTTTTTGTGGTTGCTTTATCTCACCCGCTACATAGGTAATATTGATCCATCCATCATAAGCAAGGAATGCACCTGTCATAGCTACTACAATTCCGCTTAGCAGGTCAATCCCTTCCTTTGAATTTTCAGCATAAAAAAAGTGAGAAAAAGAACCCTGGCCGGACACAAAGATTCCTATAATCAAAGCACCGATTACCGCTATTTTTAGAAAAGTTGAAACAAGTTGAAAAGCACTGCCTGCTTTTACGCTCCGGTAATTCAACAACGTTAAGACGATGACAATTGTTATGGCTAATAACTTTACACCCAAATTGTGAAGAGGATATAAATTACCAATAAAGGGCAGATGAAGAACAAAACTTTTTTCTGTTGCTGAATCAAACCTGGGTAGTTTTAAAAAATAGTCAGCATATTCCGCACACACAAATGAAATGGCAGCGATGGCTGCGGTATTGATTACAGAAAAAGCTGCCCAGCCGTAGAGGTAAGCAAAAAAATCCCCAAACATCCGGCGGAAATAAACGTAGATACCACCTGTCTCCGGCATCATAGCACCCAACTCGGCGTAAATCAACGCACCAAATAAGGAAAACAGTCCGGCAATGATCCAGACAAGTGTCAGCCAAACAGGGTTGCCCAATTGTGCAGCCATCGTAGCGGGCTTCATAAATACACCTGAACCAATAACGCTACCTGCTACGATTGCCGCAGCCGACCAATACCCTATCTTCTGCTGCAATAATTTTTGTTGATTCATAACTCAGAAGCCAGGGAGTTTATTTATTGATGATATATACAGGAATAAAAAACGTCATAGTCTCAATCAGTTCAACCAGGTTAATACATTCAAATTTTTGATACCGGTGCCAGCGGCGGCGAATAAGTAATTACAATCTGTATGATGTCATTGAAGAAATTGAGCTAACAATTGATGAAAATGATGGGTTCCTTTTTCCCTTGTCACTGAATATCTTCCTTGTTTATAAAACCGTGACCGGATACCTTTTTGCACTTGCTGAACAATCTCTTCATCTTCCATTTCTACTTTATCCAGTTCGCTACCGGCGCCTGTACTTCTTAATTCCTCTTTCCAAACATAAAGCCGGAAAGAAACTTTTGTTTTATCTACCGCTAAAGGTTGCACTATATTGACAGATAAACCCCAGGGATAAAAATTGAACATCATATTTGGGAAAACCCAGAAATAAAATGCCGCTACTTTTTTGCCAAAGTCGGGTGAAGAGGAAGGAAGATCAAAATAGTTTGCTCCTGTTTTGGTAATGCCAATCTGTAAACTGGAGAAAGGATAAAACAATTCTGTTGTATAATCGGTAAAATCAATGGCGGCATTCAACCCGGCATGAACAAACGGTATATGAAATCCTTCGAGATAGTTTTCACAATATAATGCCCAGTTGGCATTGATATAATAATCTTTGGAAAGGTCTGGGCGGAAGTGAAATTCTTCCATGGGTATCCAGGAAACTCTTTCCATCATGTCTTTAAAAAATACGCTGGCCTGGTAACGTGGGTTGAGTGAAGTAAACAACATGTTGCCCCATGAAAATAAAGGAAGCGAGGTGAGATCATCGGAAGGAGAAGGGAAATTTTCCACTTCTGTAAACTCGGGCATTGCCTTGAACCTGCCATCAAGTTGAAACAATCTGCCATGGTATCTGCACCGGAGGTTGGATAACTTGCAATTCTCGTAAACAACCAAATTACCCCTGTGGGTACAAACATTGGAAAGGCAGTGCAATTTGCCATTTTCGTCCCTGGTTAACAACAATGGTTCGTCCAAAAAATTTTGAAGCAAAATAAAGGGATGGCAGGAGCCATTGCCGGCTATCATTTCCTTATCGCCGGCCAACTGCCACGACCCGGAAAAAATTTTTTCCCTGGCTATTTCAAAAAATTGGGAAGACTTATAAACTTCAGTTGAAATAGTATGTGCACGGGAAATTTCCGGATCAACGAAAAAATTCTGCATATCAAAATAATTGTATGCGGAAGATATGAAAGAGTATCTGAATAAGTTTTCCTGCCTTCCGGACTTATCTTCCAGTTGATTGTAAAAACATAGATAAAAAAAAGCTCCTCCTTTTCAGTGGAAGAGCTTTCAACTAATTCTGTTTCCTGGTTTCAACCTGAATATCCGCCAAGGCGAACATACTTCCGGCCCGGATACGAGTTTTTCCCGGTAAGATTAACAGGTAGAGGAAGAATTTGGATCAGTTTGGATGGCGAAAAGAACTTGTATTGCTTGCGGCAACTAAGATATAATTAAGATTCTTATCAGGCAAGTGCTAACAGCAAAAAATGTTCTCCAATTATGAACAATTGGTATTTGTTATAGCAATGTCATTGATTTTTCTATTTATACATTTCTTGCTTTAAACCTTTTACTCTTTCGTCATCCAGGTATTCATCAAATGTCATCAGGCGATCAATAATTCCTTTTGGCGTTATTTCAATTACCCTGTTGGCCACTGTTTGCATAAAAGTATGGTCGTGGCTTGTCAATAATACGATGCCTTTGTAGTCAGTACATTGTTCGTTAAAGCTTTGAATACTTTCAAGGTCCAGGTGGTTGGTTGGCTGATCGAGTAAAATTAAATTTGGGTTCTGCAGCATCATGCGGCTCAGCATGCAACGAACTTTTTCACCCCCGCTCAATACATTTGTTTTTTTCAGGACATCGTCCCCGCTAAACAACATTTTACCCAGAAAGCCACGCAAAAAGGGTTCATCCACATCCGTAACATGCGAAGGCACATATTGCCGCAGCCAGTCCATCAAATTAAGTTCTCCATTAAAATATTCGTTGTTTTCCTGGGGCAGGTAGGCATGAGTTACTGTGCTTCCCCAGGCATAAGAACCGCTGTCTGCCGTAGCCTCACCGGTTATTATGTTGAAGAATGTTGTAACAGCCAGTGGATCCCTGCTAAGCAAAGCGATCTTATCGCCTTTATTCACGTTAAACGTTACATCTTTAAAAAGCACCCTGCCATCCACAGCTTTAGTTAGTTTTTCTGTATTTAATATTTGGTTGCCTACTTCCCGTAATTGCTGAAATATAATGCCGGGGTATTTTCTATAACTGGGCTCTATTTCTTCAATGGATAATTTCTCTAACGCCTTCTTACGGCTGGTAGCCTGTTTACTCTTGGATGCATTGGCACTAAATCGTGCAATAAAGTCAATAAGGGCCTGCCGCTTCTCTTCAACTTTTTTATTCTTGTCGCCCAATTGCCGGGCCATCAACTGGGAACTTTCATACCAAAATGTATAATTACCGGTAAATATTTTTACTTTCTGCCTGTCCACATCTGCTACGTGGGTACATACAGCATCCAGGAAGTGACGGTCGTGGCTAACTACCAGCACAATATTTTCATAATCTGCCAGGAAATTTTCAAGCCAGCTGATGGTTTCAATATCCAGTCCATTGGTAGGCTCATCTAATAATAAAATATCAGGGTTTCCAAAAAGCGCCTGGGCCAGCAATACCCTCACTTTTAAGTTAGAAGGAATATCTTTCATCAATGCAGCATGATATTCTTCGTTTACTCCCAATTCTCCCAAAAGCATAGCCGCATCGCTTTCAGCGGTATAGCCTCCCATTTCACCAAACTCCCCTTCCAATTCTCCAGCCCGCATTCCGTCTTCTTCGGTAAAATCAGCAAGTGCATAAATACTTTCTCTTTCTTTGGCAATTTTCCAAAGTCTTGTATGTCCCATCATCACCGTATCGAGTACAGTGTTTTCATCAAATTCAAATTGATTTTGTTTCAATATGGCCAACCGCTCACCGGGAGTAATATCAACAGAACCCTTATTTGGTTCAATTTCACCACTAAGAATTTTTAAAAAAGTAGATTTACCTGCTCCGTTAGCCCCAATAACGCCATAACAATTTCCTTTTATGAAATTGAGATTCACTTCCTCAAATAATACTCTTTTACCGTAGGCCAGTTTAAGGTCTTTTACACTTATCATTATACCATTGTTTTTGGAGGCGCAAAGGTAAGGAAAGTTGAGGGGCCATCAGGATGATAATGGAGGAAAATAAACAGGGAAACTACGATTTTTGCTTTAAAATAAACGCAATAGTGGGCATTTGCCTTTTTTTAACCTAGCCAACAATTGTAAATGGAATTATTCACCTGGCCAGGAATTGCCCTCATTCTTTTACAATTATATAAGCAGGCATATTACAATTCTATTTGCCAAAAATCCCAGATAAAAAATTGAAATGAAAAGCACATTAAGTTTTCCCTTGCGTTAATTTATCAGCACTTTGCCATCCGTTAATTTTTTACCGTTTCCATCGCCCAATACGATAAAATAAACACCTCCAGGTTTTCCACTCAGGTCAATTTCGTGAAGGCCATAGGTACCTATAAATGTAAACTGCTTGAAATAAACCCTTGCTCCTTTAGCATCATATATAGTGATGCTTTGTTTTGAATTTCCTGCAGCTAAATTGTAATATCCTACTGTGAATCGCCCGTCAGTTGGACTGGGATAAATAAATAAACGGCTGCTTGCCTTACCCCTGATGGTAACAATATCAGATTCACCTTTGCATCCCAAATTATCAGAGACAATTACCTGGTAAGTACCCAATCCACTTACCGGAACCATCAAGGTATTTCCGGCAACAATTATGGTATCATTGTTATAAAGCCAGGTAGTTGTTTGTGAAGGTCCGGAACCAGGAGTAATTGTAGCAATTAGTAAACTGGATTCACCCGGCAAAATTTCGTCAACATCTGCCGACAGTTCAGCCTGGGGCGAAGAATATACAATAAGCTTCACAACTTTAGAAACGGTAATGTTACATTGGCCTCTTACCAAAACACGGAACAAGTAATTATTCTGAATAACTTCCGCACTTGCAATTGTGTAGACCGGAGAAGTGGCTCCTGCTATATTGTTAAATGTTTGGCCGTTATCATTGCTAAATTGCCATTGATAACTTTTTACTTCAGTTCCGGCTGAAACTGAAAACGTCACAGATTTTCCTGCACATATTTGGGATGGTTCAGGCTGAACATTTATAGCCGGACTTGATCCCCTTTGTATAGTATAGGCAAGTTCCTGAGTCCTTACTATTGAGCCGGATACTCCTTTTATAGTGATGATATACGTGCTGTCAAAAGGTAGTAGTTCTGTATTACTAAGAGTAACCTGAACTGAAGATCCGGGTGTAATGGTGGTTTCTGAAAAAGTTACTGTAGTTCCTGCCGGGTTGCCGGTAGCAGACAGGGTAATGGGCTCATTATATCCTAAAACACTTTGGGTTCCCAGCGTAATAGAAGTGGAGGCCGGGTTAGCACAGGCCACTTTAGCCGCTACAGGAATATTAAAATCAAACCCCGCCTGTGACATTGTAATTGAAAAATTATTGTTGGACATATCATAAAACACATTGCCAACCCCCTTAACCCGTATACGGGCCAGGCTGGTCACTATATTGGGCACCATAATATCCTGTGTTCCGTCATTTGGCGTACTGGCCAGGATGGTAACCGGAAAAGTAAGTCCTCCATCTGTAGATAATTGAATACTTACATTCGCACAATTTACCGGAGCGATATTGGTATTTGCTACATCCCAGGTTACTGCATGGGTACTGCTGCCAGACCATGTAATTCCTGTTGCTGAAGGAATGGTAACAATAAAAGGTCCGCTATTACCATTCACTATGATCACCGATTCATCGTGACATACGCCCCCTCCGCCGGCCCGGTTATCGCGGGCTGACAGCCTGAATTTCATTGTTCGCCCATAAGAAGGTAATATTTCACCGGTAGTGATAGTGTTGTTGACCTGGTCTGAAAGTTTCGGAAAATATCGCTCAGTACTGGAAACAGGTACAAATGACCTGAATAAAGGCGCATTGCCAGTCGGTTTATTCCAATCACCTGCGGGACCAGTATCCATTTGCTCCCAGGAATAAGTCAATGCATCGCCATTTGCGTCAGTAGCGCTGCCATTAAGCACAAAAGGAGTTGATTTAGGTATAGTAAAATCGCTACCTGCGTTTACAACTGGGATCAAATTTCCAGTAGAACTCACGGTGCCGCAGGTACTTCCAATTCCATTAATAACGTATTCAATGATCTCGTCCTTACTGATACCATGAAAATAGGGAATACTGTTTTGTCCCAGGTCATTCACTGATCCGCAGATACCGGCATAACTCATAATAGTGATCCCTCCACCGGGTTCAACCGCCGTGCTTGAATTGCGGTTACCATCGCCGCAAGAACCGGTAGCAGAATTAAAACTGTGCCTGGCATCAAACTGGTGACCCATTTCATGAGCCACATAGTCAATATCATAAGGATCCCCGACAGGATTGGGTAAACCTGTAACGCCTCTTGCCTTGGATGAACCGCATACTGTTCCCAGTTGCGCTATACCACCAGCACCAGTACTGAATGTATGTCCAATATCATAATTAGCTGCTCCTATCTTTTCTGTAATAACGGTTTGACTTTCTTCAAGCAGTGCTGACCCGTCGTCGTTGGCTTTAAATGGATCGGTAGCGGGATCAACAAACACGATAGCATTATTGTTCCCAACTAAATTAAGGCTGATGGCTAATTCCTTTTCATAAACGCCATCTACCCTGTTGATGCTTGTAACAATTGCAGAAAGCGCCTGGGCAACGGTGGTGGAGGCTCCATTGCCGGTTGCAGCTCTGGCATATTCTCCGGTGCAGGCAACTGCCAGGCGATAGCTTCGCAATTGAGTGCCGATACAAGCGCCTGCCATGGGCCGGTTTCCCGACGAAGGTCGAAAGGTAGCCGTAGCAGGTATTAATTTTTCGATGAATGGGTCTTTGTTCCTAAAATCTTTTTTATAATAAACGATATAATGTTCCAGGTCAAGTTGCTGGTAAGGATCAATAAAAATGTTACCTGTAATATCAGACATGATCATGGCGTGAAATCCCAATTCTGTCAAGTCAATTTTGGCAATAGCCCTTGGATCATCAATACCCTGCCCCGTAAATGTTTTTATTCCCGGAAAGAGGGCGGCGAGGGCAGGTTCCATAATTGGGCTTTCCCACAATCTGAACTTTGCACGGCTGCCATCAGGCATAGGTAATTCAAACACCGGCAAAGATTGCCTTTCTGACATTTCTGCTTGCGAAGGAAGGGAATTCAAAAAGGATCGCATGCCTGCTAAATCCAGTTTAATGCTTTTATATTTTTCAGGGATGATTACTCTTTTGGCCGGGAGAGTAACTATTGTAGTTTCGTTTGATTCTGCAAAAAAATTATTCTGAGCTGAAAGTTCTGTGAAAAAGCAGGTAGTCAATACTGATATAAAAACGATCCGCCACATTTTATTCATAAACTACAATTAGGGTTCAAAGATTGTCTAAAAATATCATAATTTTTTTGCTCTCCCAGTATTCCCGCAGAAAAATACAACATCGGGGACAGCATCTTTGAATTTCATCATTTTACCCGGTAGAAAAATCAGGTAGATATATTCAAGGAAATTACCACCATTGTTTTTCAAAAACCAACTTCTCTGATAGTAAGAAGGAGAAATTATACCTGTATATACGAACCATTTAAGCCTCCGGATTAAAAGAATCCTGAAATGTAATAATATCATTCCTGCATTTTGTGGTTAAAGAATGAGCAATGAAAATGATATCGTGGTTTTACGATTGAGATGATTTTGTGATTTTTTCATACCGATCATTTCCTTGACATTTGCTACTCAAATAAATAGAACATGAATACATTTCCCCGCCTGCATCTGATCCGAATTTTATTTTTCGCCCTAATATTTTTTAATGCAAAAAACGCATTTAGCTGGGGCGTTATCGGGCACCGTGTAATAGGTGAGATAGCACAACAGCATTTATCCAGGAAAGCAGTAAGGGAATTAAAACACCTGACCGGGAAAGAAACACTGGCATGGCAATCTAACTGGCCTGATTTTATAAAATCGGATTCCACCTGGAATCACGCATCACCCTGGCATTTTGTAGATCTGCCTGGCCACATGGAAAAGGAAAAATTTATTGCTGAATTAAAAGCATTACCCGGCAAAAATTTATATACCCAGATTCAGGCCATGATGAGCGATTTAAAAAACAAAACCCTGCCACTGGAAAAAAGAAGAACTGCTTTGTATTTTCTTATTCATCTCATAGGTGATCTTCATCAGCCTTTGCATGTTGGCAGAGATGAGGACGCCGGTGGCAACAAAATTGTAGTTTACTGGTTTGATAAAAAAACAAATCTTCATTCATTATGGGATAGCATGCTGATTGAATTTCAACAATACAGCTATACCGAATATGCCCGCTTGTTAGACATCAAAGAACCAGGAGCATTAAAAGGGTGGCAAACTTCATCTCTTGAGGATTGGTTTTATGAATCACATGTACTTTCTGATGTAATCTATGATGCTACTCCTGCCGAATCAAAATTAGGCTACAAGTATAATTACCAATTTCAAAAGCTTTTAGAGGAGCAATTATTAAAAGGCGGTATACGGCTGGCTGTATTATTGAACCAGGCTTTTGAATAAAAAGAATTTGTTTATCGGTTATAACCAAAAGTTTTTAAAAAAAAGACTGCCTCTTCAAGCAGTCTTTTCGCATTTATAATTTCAATACAACTAATAATAATTCAATTTTAATTCTACGCGGCGATTTTTTTGACGACCCGCTGCTGTAGTATTATCACCAATTGGTGCTGATTCACCATGACCAGAAGAAACAATACGGCTCTCATCTATTCCTTGTTTGCTCAGGTATTTTTTCACCGAGGCCGCCCGATTCTCACTCAATTTTTGATTGAACTCGTCACGGCCTACATTATCAGTATGACCATCTATTACCAATTTCAGATCCTGGTCATCTTTCATTAGCCGGGCTATTTCATTTAATCCTTTAAATGATTTGCTGAGCAATGTATACTTTCCCGTGGCAAAATAAATATTCTGTGCTGCAAAATTGACTTTCTTCACTACCTCTTCTTTGATCACAGGACAACCCTGGTTTTCCCTTGGACCGGCCAGCTTTGGACATTTGTCTTCCGGATCTGGGATACCATCACCATCTGTATCCATAAAAGGACAACCCTGGTTACTGGCAGGACCAGCTTCCGTTGGACATTTGTCTTCCTCATCATTGATTCCATCTTTATCTGTATCCGGAATAGGACAACCCTGGTAACGGGCAAGACCCGCTACTTGAGGACATTTATCTTCGTCATCATTGATACCATCTTTGTCTGTGTCAGGAACGGGGCATCCGTCATATTTGGCTATCCCGGGTACTGTAATGCACTTATCCAGGCTATCAATTATACCATCATTGTCCGTGTCAACTGGCGGAGCCGGTGGCAATTCTTTTAAAACCGGTTCTTTCTTTTTCCCTATCCTGCCAGCTACACCAAACTGGTGAAAAAAATGATAATTCACTGTTTCACTTGTTACAGGTATCCTGTACTGGGTGGTTACAAAAAAATAAGCATCATCGAATAGATTCAATTTCATTCCCAAGCCTGTGGGCATGAAAGCGCCGAAATAGGTACCATCATACATTTGCGCTCCAAGACCAATGATTACGTATGGTTGCACCCAATATTTTTCTGAAACCATTTTAAGATTCAGCGATGCATCGGCCTCTAATAAAAACCTGTCACCGGAAGAGGGCGGACGATTTCGAAGGGAATAATCTGCAAATGATCCCGCGAGGGTTGCAGCAAGGTCTATTTTCTTATGCAACCCTTTAAAATAGGAAATTGCAATGCCGGGAGACATCTCTTTGAACTTGGCCCATTGTTTATTCGAAAAAACCCTGGATAAAGAACCACTGCGTATGCGGTCAGCAGTTTTAAAATCATTTAATATAAAACTTACACCAATCGCCGCCGGCCTTATTTCATCACTCTGCGAAAAACCGGCAGGAACAATAAAATACAATGCCAGGAACACTGCTAAAAATTTCTTCATAAAAAGTTAGTTTTATTTTAATCTGAACAAAAATAACAGGTATGACCTGTATAGTGAAATAAATTATTGGCTTTGTTTCATGACATTGAATAAGGTAATACTAATGATTTAAGGGAACAAGTTCTAACTACTTGCCGGCAAATAGTTTTTCCCCGATCACTTTATCATAACCATAAATATCATCATGAAATATCACCTTTCCATTCTTCCCTTCGCAAGTAAAATAACGCAGGTATAACGGCAATCTATTTTTCAGAGGGATAATATGCTTTTCCTTTCGTACCAGCCATTTGACAAGAGAATCTTCAATGGGTGAACGTATCTCCGGCGAACTGGCTCTGTTATCATTACGAAGAATATAATAGACCAGGTTTTCCCACTCTTTCACTCTTACGCAACCGTGGCTTAGCGACCTCATTGTTCTGCTAAAGAGGTATCGTTGATTAGTATCATGAAGGTAAACGGAATATTTATTCGGAAAATTGAACTTCAATACACCCAATGCATTTTCGTCTCCGCTTCCCTGCACCACTTTATATGGAATACCCTTATTATATTTTGACCAATTGACTGAATATGGATCCACTTCATCGCCGTTAAAGGTAATCAGGCTATAACCCTTGCGTGCCAGGTAACCAGGATCCCTTTTTAAAACGGGTAATATTTCTTTTACAATTATACTTTGCGGAATGGTCCACTGCGGATAGGTAATTAACTGAGATATGCCACTGGTGAGTAAGGGTGTTGGCGTAATGGTTTTACCAACAATAATTTTTGATGATAACACAATAGAATCCTCTTCTATCAAATGCATATCATACCCGGGTAAATTAACCCAGATATACCGGGAAGGCATTTTTTCAGGCAGCATTTTATACCGGTCCATTGTAATAGCTATTCTTACGAATTTATCCTGGTCGGAATCATTAAGAAATTTTATTGTTTCTGGTCCTGCTTTACCATCTGCTTCAATTCCCTGGTTACGTTGAAATTTTTTTACGGCCTGGGCTAACTCAATCGAATCAACTAGCACACTATCATTGGAAATAAAACCTTCCTCAACTAATCTGCGTTGGAGAATTTGCCTGAAATTTTCAGGATTTGTTTTGGGTAAAGGAACTATTGTGTACAGACGGTTATCCGCACTATCCAAGAAACGCTTAAGGCCTTCCTTCAGGTCATGGTATCCCTGGTGTGCGGGTTCAAGAGACCGAACCATACCTGTTAAATCTCCACTTATTTCAACCTGGGAAACCCTTTGTAAATAAAAAGTATCTGTTAATACAGAATCTTTTCTTAATGTCATGCTATCCTGGGGCAACCGGCCCAGTTTTATGTCATTTATTATGTGAACAAAAGCATCCGTCAACATCAGATCGGCCTTAGCCCATAACACGGCGTCTCTTCTGCTTCCTGTTGCAAGTGTATCTTTCAAAAAAGATTTATTTAAAGAATCCAGGCGTGAATAGTGATAATCATCAGGAAACAATCCATATTGCTTTGAATCACTTATAAAATGCAATAAGGTGCCGGCTAAGGGTTTCCATTGTTCCCTGCTGCTCCATAATGGAGCATACCCGGAGTTTTCATAAACCAATTTCATTTGGGAAGGTTGAAACAGACGGATTGTATCATCAACATTACCTTCGTTTTCAATAGCGAATTGCAAAGAAGAACGAATAATATCCCCGGCTTTTTTATCTATTTCTTCCGGTGTAGCTGCAATGTCAGTTTTGGGCGGTTGACGGGCATCATCGCAAGCCTGGAAAATAAAAAACAGGAAAAAAAATATCCAAATACAGGAATCAACATTTCTGCTCATAGTGGAACCGGGGGTTGTAAGGGTGGTGGTGTTAATTTAGCCTCAACTATGACATAAAAAGTGGTAATGCTGACAAATTAAGCAATCATTTTTGGATTCACGATTTACCCTGCTCATTTTTATATTAAACCTTGTTTTATAATCAATCTGAATAGCAGTATACGAACCAGACTGCGTATTACATCAGACAAAGAAGTAAACCGGGAATAATAAAAAGCTGCCAGGTAAAGACAAATATAATCGGGTAAATTTTATAATGCGATCACGTCGATAACAGCCTCCTTGTTAATAGGTCCATATACATGGGGAAATGTGTCGTGGATAGATGGAGACCATTCCTGCACATACCTGCTTTTTAGTAAGTCAGTGTCTATAACCAATTTAACCAGCCCTTTTTGATTGGCAAAATATCTTTCCAAAATACCAGCTACCTGGCGTTCTTCACTGCAATGTATAAATCCTTCCGAGGTTAAAGAAGAGGACTCGTAGTTTCCTTTTTCTTTAGCAGTATTCCATTCAGCTGCTGTTGTTACATGATAAATTATTGGCATAATCGTTAATTCCTTTCATTATAAGTGATAACCCTACTGATGTGATTCTCTAATAAAAATAAATCTATTAGAGCAATAGCCGTTGCAGCCTCCAGGATAACAGGGGCCCGGAGTGCAACGCAAAGATCGTGTCGGCCTTTAACAGAAAAATTTTCAATCTTGCCGCTATCCCAATTCAGGCTGTTTTGCTCTTTAGGAGTAGAAGCAGTTGGTTTAATGGCGATCCGAAAAACCAGTTCATTCCCGTTGGTAATTCCACCTACAATTCCTCCTGCATTATTCGTTCTTGTTTTACCTTCCATATTTTCAATCGCATCATTATGTTGCAAACCAAACATGCGGGCTGCAGCAAATCCACTTCCGAATTCAATTCCTTTTACAGCCGGAATAGCAAAAGCAATATGAGCGATTTGAGATTCAACCGAATCAAAAAATGGTTCTCCTAATCCAACGGGTAGGCCATTCACCCGACATTCTACGATGCCTCCCACAGAGTCTTTTGCATCAATGGCCTTTTGCAATCCTTTTTCAAGGTCAGGCTCACCACCAATTTCTGTTACTAAGGCCTGGATAGATATTTCACTCTTCAATTCCGTTTGGGTTGGTAAGGGAGAATCCGTCTCTGATAAATTTATAGTTTTTCCTTTGGCATCTATTAAGGCGCCCATATTTTCTGGCGGTTGAAAGGAAGTAAATACGGCAGTATTCATTATTTTTTTCGCTATGGCCCCCGCGGCTACCAGGCCTGTGGTTAACCTGGCACTAAAATGACCACCGCCCCTGTAATCCTCATTACCACCAAATTTTTGGTGAGCTACCATGTCTGCATGGCCGGGGCGGGGAAAGCTCCGTTGTTTTTCATAATCGCCGCTCCTGGTATTGTTATTTTCAAAAATAATGGTGATGGGAGCGCCGGTTGTTTTACCATGGAACAAGCCACTTTTAAAAAAAGGATAATCTGCTTCCTGCCGGGGCGTAGTTCCTTTTTGTTTGCCGCCCTTCCTTCTTTCCAGGTCTGGCAAAAGATCATCCTCGGTAAGGGATAAACCGGCGGGGCAACCGTCAATAACAATACCTACCGACTCGCCATGCGATTCGCCAAAAATATGTACACGGAATATGCGGCCAAAACTATTCATGCAAACTAACCTTATTGATTAAAGATACACCAGCTCCTAATTTTTTAAGATCATCATAAAAATCAGGATAGGATTTTTTGACTGCCCCTGCTTCCTCAATCTCAGTAATCCCATCTGTTTTTATTGCTGCTACGGCACAGGCCATGGCAATGCGGTGATCATGCCTTGAATGCACTTTGGCTGCCGTTACACCATTACCGCCGTAAATGGTCATATGATCATCATTCAGTAAAATTTTTACACCCATTTTTCCAAACTCTTCCTGCAACGTAATGGCCCGGTTGCTTTCTTTATGCGTTAAGCGACTTACCCCTTTTATGATTGTTTCACCATGGCAATAAGCCGCCAGCGCTACCAGGGGAGGAAACAGATCCGGACAATCAGTAGCGTCAAATTCAAATGCACTCATTCTGGCACTAACCATTTTAATTCCTTTTGCTTCTATGGCAATGCCGGCATTGGCCGACATTAAGGCATTTATTATAGCCCGGTCGGCCTGGGTTGATGTGAGATCAAGTCCGTTTACTAATATAGGGCCTGCTATAGCTCCCGCCACTAATAAGAAAGCCCCACCACTCCAGTCGCCCTCAACAGTATATCTATTATCTGCATCCGATAAAAAAATTGGAAAGGAACTACCCTGGAAAATAAATTCTTCATAATCCCTGTTTTCAGGAACCACCAACCCAAACTTCTTCATTACATCAAGTGTGAGGTCGATATATGGTTTGCTTTTTAAGTTTCTAACTTTTATTGAAATACTTTTACCAGCAAGTGAATCGTGTGAATTGATTGCAAACGAATACGCCATCAATAAGCCGGTGAGAAATTGAGAACTTAACGAACCATCTACTTCTATATTTGACGGTAGCAGCGGACCTTGTATCTGCAGGGGAAGCATCCCATTATTGCTCTTTACTGTAACACCCAGCCGCGGCAATATTTCATCAAAAAAATTCATAGGCCTGGTATTTAAACTACCTGTCCCGTTGATAATGATTTTTTTTTCGCTTAACGCCACCAAGGGAGTAAACATCCGGATGCTAAGACCCGATTCTCCGCAATTGATTTCGTTGGACACAGGTTCTACTCCCCTGCTCCTGACGATTACCTGTTCATCCCCGGTCTGCACGTAGGCACCCAATCTTTTTATAATATCCAACGCCGCCTTATCATCATTGCTATGTCCCGGATTTAATATGGTGGTTGTGCCTTTGCTCAACAGGGCGGCTGCACAAGCTCTTTGCATAGAACTTTTGGAGGCAGATGCCCGGATATTTCCTCTCAGGTTTCCCTCACCCAACGAAGTGATATATATTTTGTATGATTTGTTTTCAGCCATATATGTTTCTACTACTAAGAAAAATGCCTACAGTGAATAAATGATCTTTTCTAACTGGTGTAGCGGAATTGATTTTACAATTCCCTTTCCAATTTTATCAAGAAGTATATAGTTCATTTCTTTTTTTTCTCTTTTCTTATCCATTTTTAAAACTTCAAAAGCTTTTGTTTTATCAAAGGATGCATACGTTGGTAAGCCGTATTGCTCCAGCAATTTTATAACGGCTTCTTTTTGTTTGAAGCCGGTAAGCTGCTCCGAAATATTGCAGGCATAAGTAATGCCGATAGATACAGCCTGGCCATGCAAAAGCTTATATTGGTTTTCGAGGGCGTGACCAAGTGTGTGACCAAAATTCAATAACCTTCTTTCATTTTTTTCAAACTCATCCCTTTTTACTACTGCTGCTTTGATGGTAGCATTTCGCTGGACAAGGCTGGCAACCTCTACTTTCTTTTTTTGATACTTGCTGATTGACATGGTTTCCAGTTGCCGGAACATAGCAGCATCTTTTATGCAGGCATGTTTAATAATTTCAGCAAACCCATTTTCCCATTCCTTTTGCGGCAATGTATTAAGAAAGTTCATGTCGTGCAAAATAAAAGATGGCTGGCGGATAATACCTACCATGTTCTTATATACACCCACATCAATTCCATTTTTTCCGCCAATAGAAGCATCCACTAATGCCAGCAAAGAGGTGGGCACAAAACCGAAACGCAATCCCCTCATATATACGGAGGCCACATAACCCGTAATATCAGTAACTACTCCACCTCCTACTCCTATCAACGTTGTTTTTCGATCCGCCTGCATCCCGATCAGTTGCTCTATAACAGAATCAACGGTTGCCTGAATCTTGAACTCCTCGCCTGCTTTTAATGCGATCGTATTCCAACCATTGAACCGGTTTGTATGCGCATTGAAAACATTTTCATCCGTGATCAGAATTGTTGTTTTTTGATCCGTGATCTTTTTTAGCGTATTGAAACTATTGCCGAAATAAAAATCCGTTGCAGAATCAGAAAACCTAAACCGGGTGACACCATCTTTTAAAGATGAATAATTGGAACTTTTGCTCATTAATAATAATTCAGCTTTGCTCAATAGAATTACAGAACGTTGAAGAGTGCGACGCAACAAAAGTTCAACCAGGGAACTAAAGCTGGTAACCCAAAAAAGTATTATTTATTTAGTCTTTAAGACAACGTACACACCTGGTCTCTTTCGGCACGATAACAACCATCAGCTATCCATCACTTTTTTCTGGTGGTTGATACTCTCCATATGCACCGCATCAAAATATTTGGTGATAAATTCCTTGCTTAAACCAATCTTTTCTCCTTTTGCCGATGCTCTTTCCAGAATTTCATTCCAGCGATTAGTTTGAAGGATGGTAATATTATTATCTTTTTTGTATTCCCCTATCTTATCTGCGATCTTCATGCGCTGACCAAGTATCTGCATCAATTCATCATCGAGGTGATTGATCTGCTGGCGTAATTTTTCAAGTGCCGCATGATATTCTTCCGAGTTCACATCTTCTTTTCTCCAGATAATGTTGTCCAGCATTTCTTTCAATTGCTCCGGCGTAATTTGCTGTTTGGCATCGCTCCAGGCACTGTCAGGATCAATATGGCTCTCGATCATGAGACCATCAAAGTCAAGATCAATAGCCCGTTGAGAAACATCAAGCAAAATATCCCGGCGTCCGCATATATGTGAAGGATCATTGATGATTGGCATACCGGGGTTACGGCGTTTCATTTCAATGGCCAGGTGCCACATGGGGGCATTACGAAATTCAGTATTACCATATGATGAGAACCCACGGTGGATCAAACCAATTTGTTTAACGCCAGCCCTTGCTACTCTTTCTACTGCACCACTCCATAATTCCAGATCAGGATTGATAGGATTTTTAATGAGAACCGGCACATCTACACCCCGCAGGGCATCTGCCACTTCCTGTACACTGAAGGGATTCACAGTTGTCCGGGCACCGATCCATAATACATCCACATCAAAAGTAAGGGCATCCTGCACTTGCTTACCTGTTGCTACTTCTACAGTAGTGGGCAGACCGGTCAATTTTTTCGCCTGCTGCAGCCAGGGTAATCCTTTGGCTCCAATGCCCTCAAATAAGCCGGGTTTTGTTCTTGGTTTCCAGATACCGGCTCGAAGCATATCCACTTTTCCGGTAGCGGCCAAGCGCTGAGCTGTATCCAGCACCTGAGTTTCTGTTTCAGCACTGCAGGGACCACTGATGATCAATGGGCGTTTACCCCATGCCTGTTGCACGGTGTCATTTGTTGTTTGTTCTACTGTTTGCATACTACAAATTTAAGTCTCCGGGCCCAAAAGGATGTTACGGAGATGTTTTATTATAATTATTATGTTGTTGTCTTTAGGTTTATAGGACATCGTTCGTTGTGTAAGCCTGATCATCTACCTTGTATAATTCCAAACTTCATCAATACCACATCATTTTTATTTATCTATTCCGGATTTTCGGAAAATCCAAACAAATCGATTTCTTCGAAAAGTGAGGGTTGAGCCTGGCCTCCCCTCCCGGGAGGGGCAGGGGTGGGTTACTCCTTCTTTCGAGATTTTGGATTATCCATCTTCAACCTCTTTCTTTTTACAAATTCATTTACTCCATTTTTTTCTTCATATTCCAAAATCCATCTTTCAATTTCCTTAACCACAGCTTCCACCTTATTTACTCCCAATAATGCATTGAATCTCAAAAATCGAACGCCCAAAATTTCGATTTCTTCCCGCCTTAATTCATCCTGCATCATCTGTTTCTCATCATCATGTGTAATACCATCTATTTCCAAAGCCAGTTGCAGATCCTTGCAAAAAAAATCTACAATATAATTGCCAATTGGTCTTTGCCTGTCAAAATCATATCCCAACATTTGCCCATTTTTCAATTCATTCCAGAGTTTTACTTCTGAAAAGGTCATGGTCCGGCGAAGTTTTTTTGCCAGGTCTTTTAGTTTTGGATTGTATGGAATGATCTTTCTTTTCATAAGACCCACCCCGGTCGTTTATAATTTATACTTCCCGAATTTCGCCCCTCCGGGGAGGGGATGCGTCCTTTTCTGCATTTTAAGGTTCAACTCGGCTGGTACATTTGTTTACAATTATTATTATTTATAATTTACTTTTTATGAAATATTTTGAAGGCAGTAAACTTGCTATCTACCTTATCTGTGTAATCGCTTCTATTATTCATATTATATACTATTTTGAAGAAAAAAGTTTTATCAAATTATCTATTACCATTTTCTCTTTAACTATTTTCCTGATACTATTAGCCAAATCATTCAAAAAGAATTTTTATGAATAACAACTCATTTTATTATCCTCCTGATCTTATTGGCATCTTCAATCAAACCCTGCAACGAATTATTATCCCCTTTTTCAATACTGTCCTTAAATTTTGTCAACTGTGATATATGCTCGGTAAGCACATCCAGCACATTTACTTTGTTCTGCATAAAAATGGGCACCCACATGGCCGGGTTACTTTTGGCCAGCCTAACCGTACTTTCAAAACCGGCGGATGCTAATTCAAAAATGGCTTTCTCCTCTTTTTCTTTTTTCAATACCGTATTAGCCAGCGCAAAAGATGTAATATGAGAAATATGACTCACGTACGCTGCATGCAGGTCATGGGCTCTTGCTTCCATTTCCAGCAAGTGCATACCAATCTTCCTGTACATGGCTTTTACCCAGTCCAATGCATCCGGATCACTTTCGGCCGCATTACAAATGATCACTGCCTTGTTTTCATAGGCGCCACGCACCGCCGCCTGCGGACCGCTGTATTCGGTTCCCCACATTGGATGCGTGGCTACATATCTCCCCCTTTTAGGATGATCTTTTATCGATTCAATCAACTGGTGTTTTGTTGAACCCAGGTCTATTACAATTTGCCGGTCTACCATACCCATAATGGAGGGTAGCATGTCCACCAGTTTATCTACAGGTATGGCCAACACAATAACATCGGATTGCGCTATAGCATCCTCCAGAGATAATATTTCATCTACCAGTTCAAGTTCAATGGCCTTCATTGCATGATTGGCATCACTATCCACCCCTATTAATTTTGAGGATAGTTTTTTTTCATGCAACTGAATGGCCAGCGAGCCGCCGATCAATCCTACACCAATGATGGCTATTCTTTTTCTCTCCATTATCTTTGGTTCACTACGTTTGTTATTCTGTTTATTGCTTCCTCAAATTTTCCAATGGATCCGCATAAACTCACCCGGATATACTGATCACCTGCACTGCCGAATATGCCTCCCGGCGTAATAAATACCCTGCTTTTATATAATACATCATCGCTCAATGCATACCCACTGATAAATTTCTTAGAAATCCTGGCCCAAACAAACATGCCTACTTGTTCTGTGGAATATTTACAATTCAGCAGGTCTAATAACTCAAATACTTTTTCTCTTCTTTCCCTATAAACAGTATTTACTTCATCATGCCACTCCCGGCCCAACTGAAGAGCTTTAGCAGCTGCCAGTTGTACAGGCAGGAACATGCCACTATCCATATTACTTTTAAATCTTAATACCTCATCTATCCGCTCTTTTGCCCCGCAAAGCATGCCCACTCGCCAGCCTGCCATATTATGACTTTTACTTAAAGAGTTTAATTCTATTACACACTCTTTCGCACCTTCAACTCCCAACAAACTGGCCGGACTTTCATTTAGAATAAAACTATACGGGTTGTCATGAATGATTAAGATGTTGTGTTTATTACCAAATGCAACAATTTTTTCAAACAATTTTTTTATCGCCATTTTCCCGGTTGGCATCTGAGGATAATTTACAAAGAGCAATTTTACTTTTTTGAGATCCGCTTTTTCCAATTTTTCAAAATCCGGTTCATAATTATTTTTTTCTCTCAATTTATATTCTACACACTTACCTCCTGCCAGCTTCACCGCACTGATGTACGTAGGATAACCCGGGTTAGGCACTAATACTTTATCACCTTTATCAAGATAGGTCATGCAGATGTGCATGATACCTTCCTTGCTTCCAATCAATGGTAAGATTTCTGTGTCTTCATTTAATTCTACTCCATACCATTTTCTATACCATTCCTTAATAGCTTTTCTTAATACCGGCGATCCTTTGTAACCCTGGTACGCATGTACATTAGTTTTCGCAGCTTCTTCCTGTAATACTTTTATTACATCCGGATGGGGTGGCAGATCGGGGCTGCCAATACCCAGGTTGATAATGTTCTTACCTTCCTTATTCAACTCGTCAATCTCTCTTAATTTTTGGGAGAAATAATATTCACCAATTCCATCTAGTCTTTTACTTGTTCGCATAATTATTATTTTCGAAAATCTTTTTCTCTGACGTTGTTTTATTTCCGGGGTTAAACAAGAGTTCTTCCATTTTTATAAATACCATAAATTTTTAATTCCGCTGTCAGCGACCTTAATTCTTCAATGATCTTTTCAAACTCTTTCACCGATTCAAATTCCATGTCAACATGAAAACTATACTTAAAATCAGTACCCGGAATAGGAAAGCTTTGGAGCTTACTCAGGTTGATACCCCCCTCGGCTATCCTGGTTAATACCCTGGCAAGGCTTCCTTTTGAATGATCAGTATGAAAATTAACGGATGCTTTGTTTGCACCGGGAACAGGTTGCGCTTCATCTTCTTTTTGCAATACTAAAAACCGGGTGTAATTATTTTTTATGGTGTGGATGTTGGGAGCGATAATATCCAGGTCAAATAAATCAGCAGCTAGTTTACTTGCAATAGCAGCAATATGTTTGCTTTTATGCTGGTGAACATGTTTGGCACTCAACGCCGTGTCTTCTGTTTCTACTAATTTCCATTTATACTTGTCCAGAAAGTCATAGCACTGCTGCAAAGCCATAGTATGGGAATGCACTTCCCTGATATCCTCCAGGCTTACACCTTTATTAACCAACAGATTTTGCCTGATATGCAGGTATACTTCTCCGGTTACCACAAGATTACTTTTTTGTAACAAGTTGTAATTTGGTAAAATACTGCCGGCAATGGAGTTTTCAATAGCCATCATACCTCCATCGCTCATTTTCTTATTTGAAGAGGCTTTCATTACATCACGGAAAGTAGCACAGGGTATCACCTCCACATCTTTACCAAAATACTGCTGCGCTGCTACCTGGTGAAAACTTCCTTCATAGCCTTGAATCGCTATCCGGTTTCCATTAATCAAAGATTCCTGCCTGGAAGAAGCCGAAGCTGGTAACGTGGTTTTTTCGATGCTGCTCATAAATTTGTAGTCAATTTTGGCTTAAAAAAAATCCCGGCCTTTTGGCCGGGATCCTTTATGTTGATTTAGTTGTTCTGATTATATGATTTTCAACAAAAGCATTCCCGGCTTCATTCTAAAATAAAAGAAGCTAAAATATAATCCGAAAAATGTGTTTGCTTTTGTCATTATGCAACAAATATACTTCCTGATATAATCCCCGACAATTATTTTTTTTATCACTCAACTTTTAAAAGTAACATTATAGAAACATGAACTCTTTTATTTTGCCCTGCCCCCGGTATTGGCATCGTTCATCCTGATCTTACGACCCCGGTAATTTTTCCCATCCATCGCTTTGATCATTTTCTTACCAGCTGATGGCTCTATCTCAATCCAGCTGGTCATTTCCTTCATATCAATTCTTCCAAGCACTTCTTTTTTCAGATCGCTCATATCAAGAATAAATTGCAGAAAGCTTGCTTTGTAAAACCCGTCTTTTGTTCCCAGGTTTACGAACAGTCGTTGATAGTTGCCATCTCCTCCAAATGCTCTTCCCTTTGTATCCCGGTCTCTTTCACGGGAAAAACCTCTTTCAACTTTTTCTCCTTTTCTTTCACCTCGCCTGTCATCTCCACGCAAATTCAAATCGGCCGCATTTTCATAATATTTCAGGAACCTGTCAAACTCAAGGGCGGCAACTCTTTGCAGTATTTCTTCTTTTGACGTTGACTCAAATTTTTCTTTTAGCAGCGGAATATACGTTTCATATTCACCATGGCTGATATCGGCCTGCAACATTTTATCAATGAAATGGAAAAACTGTTTCCGGCAAACATCTTTACCGCTTGGAATATCCATTTTGTGAACACGGGTGTTCACCAGTTTTTCAATTTGCCTCAGGCGATAGGTTTCTTTCGGTGTTACGAGAGAAATTGAGATGCCACTTTTTCCTGCTCTTCCGGTACGTCCGCTCCGGTGTGTATATATTTCTGTGTCATCCGGCAATTCATAATTGATGATATGGGTGAGACCTTGTACATCAATACCTCTGGCGGCTACATCTGTTGCTATCAGCAATTGGATACTCCTGTCGCGGAAAAGACCCATTACCTTATCTCGTTGCTGTTGGGTAAGATCACCGTGGATCGACTCGATATCATAGCCCTCCCGGGTGAGTTGTTCAGCTATATTTTGTGCATCAATTTTTGTTCGGGTAAAAACGATTCCATAAATCCCCGGATTGAAATCTATGATACGCTTTAGTGTTTCATAACGGTTTATATGTTGCGTTGCATAATACTGGTGGTCAATATTGACGTTACCCTGGTTAACCTTACCGATAGTTATTTCAAAAGGCTTGTCCATGTATCGCTTGCTTACATGCCTGATTTCCGGTGGCATTGTGGCACTGAAAAGCCAGGTACTCTGTCGGTTAGGTGTATTTTTAAGAATGAACTCAATGTCATCCTTAAATCCCATATTCAACATTTCATCCGCCTCATCCAAAACTACATAATGAATCTGCTCCAGGTTAATGGCCTTTCTTTCTATAAGGTCAATTAAGCGGCCGGGAGTAGCTACAATTATATGGGTTCCTCTTTTGAGGTCCCTTATCTGCATTGAAATGGATGTGCCTCCATATACTGCAGTAATGCTGGTTTGCCCAGCACTTTTCTTGAAAGATTCAAGGTCTTTGGCTATCTGAAGACATAGTTCCCTGGTAGGACAAATGATCAAAGCCTGTGGAAAACGGTCATCCTTTTTTATGAGTTGCAATAATGGCAATCCAAATGCGGCTGTTTTTCCGGTACCGGTTTGCGCCAGGCCGATAAAATCTTTTGTTCCCTGTAACAATACGGGTATTGCTTTTTCTTGTATAGGCGTAGGCGTTGTAAAGCCCAATGCACTTATAGAATGTATTAAATTCTCTTCAATACCTAACGATTCAAATGTATTCACTGATTAACAATTTTATGTGATTTCACGGATAGGGTCGCAAAGGTAAACGTTTTGGACTTTGGCGGAACAGAGTTATTTGGTAAATCATACCAATTTTGAGGAAATTCAGCGACTATTCATATCACCTTTTTCCTGCCCCCAGGTATAGTGACAAGGTCCTCAAGAAATAATTTCGCCTGCATTTAAATGCGCACAAAAAGGCCGTCTCGCATAAATACGAGACGGCCACTTTCGATTGCTTGCCGCAAGAAGGATTTATTTTGTAAGAGAATCAACTTTAACAGTAGTGTCAACCATTACAGTTGTATCTACAGTAGGAGCTAGTGTAGGCTCAGTAACCAGTGTATCTGTTGTTTCCTCTGTTTTACTTTCGTTGTTACAAGCTACAAAACCAAGCGTAGCTACTGCCAATACGATAAAAAGCTTTTTCATTGTGATTTTTTTTAATTTTTTATTTTATGAAATATTTCAGTGTTTATACCCAATCATGAAAAAGGTAACCCGCAGCAACCAAAGTTTTTTTTTAAAGCTGCCACAGGGTTACTATTTTTAAAAAAAAGTATTAAATAAAGGATAGTGAAAGAAGAGAACAGCGAAAGGATTCTATTGCAAGGATTAGCCCGCAACGAGAAAAAGGCCGTTGAAACGATCTATAAAGAAAATTATAGCACGGTTCAATCCCTGATTCTCAACAATAACGGATCATCCGACGACGCAAAGGACATATTCCAGGAGGCCATGATCGTACTCTATGAAAAAGCGAGATCGGGAACATTTGAGTTAAGCTGCCAGATCAAAACCTATATTTATTCAGTATCGCGGCGGTTATGGCTTAAGAAACTGAACCAGAATAACCGGTATTCCGGTGATATTGGAAATGCAGAAACCCTGGTACAGGTTGAGGATGATATACAGGACCACAGCCGCAGGGATGCGGAATTTGAAATGATGGAAAAAGCAATATCCAGCCTGGGGGAGCCATGTAAGAGTTTATTGGAGTCTTTTTATCTCCAAAAGAAAAATATGCAGGAAATAGCGTCCAGTTTTGGATATACTAACGCTGAAAACGCTAAAACACAGAAGTATAAGTGCCTGATGAGATTAAAGAAAATATTTTTTACTCACTATAAAAACGGAACCGGGGATGAACGAGAATAACGATTTAATGATTCTGGAGGCTGTAGAACGTTACATTCGGGGCGAAATGAATCCTGATGAACGCTTGCACTTTGAAAACCTGCGCAAAACAAACGGTGAAGTAGACCAGTTGGTAGTTGAACACACTTTGTTTCTACAACAAATGAACCGATTTGGAGAATGGCAAAAGTTTCATTCAACCCTGGATGACGTCCACACTGATCTTGCCCAACAGGGTAAAATAAATGCCGACAAACTCAGGGGCCAGGCAAAAGTTACCTACCTGTGGAATAAATATAAAAGAGTTGCAGCTATTGCGGCTTCTATTGCCGGCGTGACCGCACTAACCATTAGTGCACTGATCTTGTCCATATCACCAAAGGCTCCTGCTGCTGAAATTGAGCTTCTGAAAAAAGAAGTGACGAATATTAAATATAAAGCCCGCCAGCAGGACAAAGAATTGAATACAGTGAAGGATAAAATTAATACCCCTGCCAGGGAAATCATTTATAAAACCGGAGGAACAGGATTTATTATCGATGGAAGAGGGTATTTAGTAACAAGTGCTCATGTAGTAGAAAATGCTAACAATATCGCCGTTCAAAGTTCAAAAGGTGCAGAATATATTGCCACGGTAGTTTATAATGATTCACAAAGAGATATCGCAATTCTTAAGATCGATGACGCAAATTTTAAATCCCTTGCCCCTATTCCATATGGCGTAAGTAAAGGAGAAGCTGATCTTGCTGAACCCATTTTCACCTTGGGTTATCCACGTGACGAGATCGTTTATGGCCAGGGTTATTTGAGTGCAAAAACAGGTTTTAAAGGAGATACTTTAAGTTGTCAGATAGAAATAGCGGCCAATCATGGAAATAGCGGAAGCCCAATCCTTAATAAAGACGGAGAAATAGTGGGCATTTTAAGTACCAGGGAAACCGCTGCTGAAGGTGTTGTGTTTGCCTTGCAGGCAAAACATATATACGAGGCATTAAATGATTTAAGAAAAGATACATCGTATCAAAGGCTTAGGCTTTCTTCAAAATCATCTCTAATGGGAATGGATAGAACACAACAAGTGAAAAAAGTGGAAGAATATATATTTATGGTAAAAGTGAATTGATCTTTTATCATATAATGAAAAAGCCATCATAAATAATAGTGATGGCTTTTTTGTTATTTGTTGAAATATTTACAATTTCTACCAGTTATCTGATCTTTTGATTTACCTATTTGCTCCACAATCTTTCAGGATACTCACCATTCTTTACAAGTTCCTTCAAACTATTTGCAACAAATGGAGCATCTTCTTTATAAGTGACCCCAAACCATGAGGAGGTAGTTGGTATGATCTCAACGCGACCTCCTTCTTTAATAAACTGGTCGGCAACAATGGGTATAAAAAACTCGGATTTTAATTCCTTACCGGATTGCTGCAGGAATTGCCGGAAAAGCTTTTGGGTGTACGAAAAAAAGGAAACATCAAAACACCAGAAATTCATAGACACCCGGGTATTTACAGATAATTCTTTTGGTTCAAGACCATCATCACAAAGAATAGAATTATCTTTTTTTGCAATGTTTATTCTTTCAGAAATACCGGCCAGGTTCCCGTTCTCATCAAGGGAACAAACGCCCCTGTTCACCGTACCATAATCCGATAAGGTTTTGAGCAGGTCGTAACCAATGATGGCATAATTTTTTTCATTACAATCCCTGATTAAAAATTCAGCCGCGTTCTCAAAAGCATTGTGCCCATAGAAATCATCAGCATTAATGACAGCAAAAGGTTCTTTCACTACATCCATGGCACATAAAACAGCATGTGCGGTACCCCAGGGTTTTTTTCTTTCTTCGGGTATCTCAAATCTTTCAGTAAAAGCTTCCAAATCCTGGAAAGCAAAATCAACTTCAATGCGATCCTTAAGTTTCGGTTCAAAAATATTCTTGAAATCCTCTGCAAATTCTCTCCGAATGATAAACACGATCTTGCCAAATCCGGAACGGATAGCGTCATAAATGGAATAGTCCATAATGGTTTCACCTCCTGGGCCAAATCCCTGGATCTGTTTCATACTTCCATATCGCGAAGCCATACCGGCTGCCAGTATTACCAATGTAGGTTGCATAGAGTCATTAAATTTTGGGGGCGAAAATAAACTAAATTCACTACCAATTACCGGTATTTTATGAATCCCGCTCTGGCTTTTAATGATATTACAGTTGACATTATTGCATTTTTGTCCAAAAACAAAATTGAAGTATCGGTTTTAAGGCTTGATAAAATAAGCCCGGTTATCTCCGGGAACAAATGGTTTAAACTCAGATATTACCTGGAGGAAGCCATACATCAAAAGAAAAAAGGAATCATCACGTTTGGCGGCGCCTGGTCCAATCATATAATCGCTGCGGCCGCAGCATCCAGGATGAACGGAATAAAATCTATAGGAATTATACGAGGCGAGGAACCGAAAGGTGGAACCTATACTTTGGATAAAGCAAGAGAACTGGGTATGCAACTCGTTTTCATTGTAAGATCAGCTTATCAGCACAAAGAAATACCCTCATTGCCCGGAATAGAAGAATATTATCTCATCAATGAAGGAGGATATGGCGTAAAGGGAGCCTTGGGAGCGTCTACCATGTTGCATTTTTGTCCTTCATCCTATACACACTATTGCTGCGCTGTGGGTACAGGCACCATGATGGCAGGTCTTATTAATGGTATTTCAGGAAATCAGCAAGTTACCGGCATTAGTGTAATGAAAAAAAATATGGAACTGGAAAAAATGGTTAATTCGCTCCTGGTAAAAAAAGCTGATGATATCGAAAGCCCAAACTGGCAACTAATTCACGACTTTCATTTTGGTGGGTATGGAAAACATCAGCCCGAATTAATAGAATTCATGAATGAATTTTATCGGCAAACAAAAATTGAATCTGATTTTGTTTATACAGCAAAATTATTTTATGCCATTACTGAACTTTTACAGAAAGATTTTTTTCCACAAGGAAGCAAATTATTGCTTATACACAGTGGAGGATTACAGGGAAATAAATCATTAAAAAAGGGAACGTTAAACTTTTAATGTTTTTTACCACCCTGTGTTATATTTGTTGCATATTGAAAACAGAATCTATATCTTTCTTGGTTTGTAATTTAAATATGAAAAGATTCACCTTATTCCTATTCATAGCTTTAACAGCTGGGGCAAAAAGTTTGATTGCCCAGGACACACTTCCGAAATTTTCTGTAAAAAATGTAGGAAACAATCGAATTGTTATTGGTTGGTATAATTCATTTGAAACTGTAAAGCAAATCAGCATCCAGCGATCTTTTGATAGCATAAGAAATTTTAAAAGCATATTGACGGTAGCTGACCCCACCATACCTGAAAATGGATATGTAGATACTAAAGCAAGTAATGATCATATGTTTTACCGGCTTTATATCATGCTGGATAAAGGGGTATATCTTTTTAGCGATGCGAAAAGACCAGTACCGGATACTGCCGTAAAACGGGAAACTGCGGTTAAATCTGAATTACCCGGCATGACAGTCCCACTCATCATTTCAGATAGTGTTTTAATAGGTCCGGTGACAACAAAAAACCATCCAAAATCGGAAGTGTATAAGCCCTCAAAACGTGTCTTTACTTTTAAAGATGGCTATGTCCGGATCATTCTTTCCGATGACCCCGGCAAAAAATACAATATCAAATTTTATACATCCGAGGATGAATTATTGTTTGAATTAAAAGATGTAAAAGAAAGAAATTTCAGGATAGATAAAACGAATTTCTACCATGCAGGATGGTTCAAATTTGAATTGTATGAAAATGAAGAACTGGTAGAAAAAAATAAATTTTACATACCTAAGGAATTTTAGAAGAATGGAATGCGGGAGGCCGCTATTTTATCCAATGATCTAAATCATACTTATTAATAGATTTAATGCATTGACTTCTCCGGTGATTCCACCAGTTCTGCATCGAATATGACAGCAAAGTTTTGCTTTAGCTTTATCTTAACCGACTCTATATCCACGGCCTTACCCAATTCCTTTTGTAAAGAAGTAACCCGCTTACCCTGGATACCACAGGGAATAATAAAACCAAAATAGTCAAGGTCCGTATTCACATTCAAAGCAAAACCATGCATCGTGATCCAGCGGCTGCTCCTGACGCCTATGGCGCAGATCTTTCTTTCCTTTCCGGGGATACCCGCATCAATCCATACGCCGGTTTCTCCTGCAGAGCGTCCTCCTGTAATCCCGTACCAGGCCAAAGTGCGAATAATAACCTCTTCCATATTCCTCAAATACTTTCCAATGTCAGTATAAAATTTTTCAAGATCCAGGATGGGATAACCTACTATTTGTTGTGGTCCATGAAAAGTAATATCGCCCCCGCGATTAGTATGAAAAAAATCAATACCCCTTGCTTTTAAAGCCTCTTCACTTATTAATACATTTTTAATGTTCCCGCTTTTTCCCAGGGTATAAACAGG
This sequence comes from Chitinophagaceae bacterium, assembly GCA_041743125.1. Lineage (GTDB taxonomy): Bacteria > Bacteroidota > Bacteroidia > Chitinophagales > Chitinophagaceae > Terrimonas_B. The sequence continues at coordinate 97,737 of JBGTNK010000195.1, read as the reverse complement.
AGGGTGTTCTACAAAAAGCAGATAATGTTCCGTTTCGGTTTGATGATCAGTAAGGGTTACGTCCTCATGGCCATTTTCTTTCCGTTTCCGTGCTTCCGATTTTTTTCTAACATTTTCCTGCAATAAAGCTTCCTGGTAGTCCCATGCAGACTTGTAATCCATATTTCCAAGGTCCCTGAATATAATTGGTTGTCTACTCATTGTTGATTATAACTTACAAATTTACCAATGTGCGGCCACATCTGTTACCTTTGCCGTTTTTAAGAACAAATCCCCGGATACTAAGTTTAATACAAAGAAAGCAACCCCGGGAATTTAATTGAAGATCATGAAAGAACAAACAGGTTTAGATAACCAGGAAATAAGCGACAACAATGATGAACTGTATGAACGTCTCAACCTGACAGTGGATAAGGGGCAGGAACCCTTGCGGATAGATAAATTTTTGATCAATCGTATTGTAGGAGGTACCCGCAATAAATTACAGCAGGCCATCAATACAGGTATGGTTTTGGTAAACGGGAAAGAAATAAGGCCGAATTATAAAGTGAGACCCGAGGATGAGATCATTATTTATTCAGATACAAGTCCTGAGCAAACTGAGGTTTTACCTGAAAATATTCCACTTAATATAGTTTTTGAAGATGACCAAATTCTGATAATTAATAAACCGGTTGGAATGGTAGTACATCCGGGAAGCGGAAATTATACCGGTACTTTATTGAATGGAGTTGCCTGGTATCTTCAGCAACAAAATCCTTCCTTATCCGAAGAATTATTACCGCGGTTTGGACTGGTACACCGGATCGATAAAAACACAAGCGGGCTATTGGTGCTGGCAAAAAATGATCATGCCATGCGAACACTGGCGAAACAATTTTTTGATCATACGGTAAGCAGGCAATATGTGGCGCTTGTTTGGGGGGATATAAAGGAAGATGAGGGAACTATTAATGCACATATTGGCAGGCATCAGCGCCTGCGAAAATTATTCGCCGCCTTCCCCGAAGGTGACCATGGTAAAGAGGCTATAACACACTATAAGGTAATGGAACGGTTTGGCTATGTAACCTTATTACAATGTGTGCTGGAAACTGGCCGAACCCACCAGATAAGGGTTCATATGAAACATTTGGGCCATCCATTATTTAATGATGATTTTTATGGAGGTGACCGGATTGTAAAAGGAACTGTTTTTACCAAATACAAACAGTTTGTTGATAACTGTTTTACAATATGCCCCCGCCAGGCCTTGCATGCCAAAACTCTTGGCTTCTTGCACCCGGTTTCCGGCGAGCAATTATTTTTTGATACCACCCTACCTGATGATATGGTAAAGGTTATTGAGAAGTGGAAAAAGTATGTCAATGCAATTGGTACCCAGAAGAATTGACGTTATAAGTTAAGATATTGACTTATTAAGTCTTCCTATTCTTTTTTGAAATCAAACAGTGTTGCTGTAAAAAACCCTCTTTCTCTTTTCTTAAAAACCACATCCCAGTTGCCTTTGTATCTTAAAGTTTTTGGCACCAGGTAGCCTTCAAATTTGGTCATCTGAACTTCCATATTCACATCAAAATCGTAAACACCGGTATTATAGCTCAAACTATAATTACGAGCCAGCACTTCCATTGTTTTTGCATCAAACCAGGTGACCATATTATCTATCACAATTTTATTTTTTTCACTTTCAGAAAGATCATGCCTGGCTTTTATTGAAAACAGGTAACAGGACTTGCCCTCATATTCAACCTGGTCAATCAGGAAATCGTAAGAGCCGGCTATATCAGGATCAAAAATGTTTATTTTATCCCCGATAAAAGGAATACCCGGAATTTTTTTGCCCGGATTAAAAAACAACATTTTTAATTGTTCTTTATGCTTTGCCACACCGCTTTTTCCTTTGGCCGTAAATGAGGTACCCGCCACGATATTATTTTCGCCACAAATTTTTCCCCTCGTTAAAAACAACCCTGCATACAATTCAGCAGTGTAGTAATTATAGCTTCCGCTTCCGTTGTAAAAGTTGCCTTGTGTTGTTTCTGCAATGGTTTCCATACTTCGGCAACCAGTGGTCCTGATTTGCCGGGTCTTGCTTTGCATCGCCGCGTTCACTTTTCCTTTTTTATCAATGATCTGGATATCATTCAGGGAAGTAAAACCAAGTATGTGAAGGTTTTTGAAAGCCTTATAAAAAGTGGTATCATTTTTTACCCGGTCTATAAATTTGGGGACATTTATATCTGTTCTAACTACTACCTCAGACAAATTGATCATCCTGGCAAGCCGTTCGTTATCGAGGGAATCCAGTTCCTGGCTATTAGCAACTGTAATTAAAAATAGGAAGAGTACAAATTGGATTAAATTTTTCATGGAAATAAATTATCCCGGGAAAAGCATTTTATAATCTACTTTAACAATTCCTCTGGATATGTCATTTAATTTTCCCCGCATTAGTTTTCTTTTTAACGGGGAAATGTAATCAATAAAAAGTTTGCCTTCAATATGATCATATTCATGAAGAATAACCCTGGCCGTGAGACCATTAAAAGTTTTTTCATGGAGTTCAAAGTTTTCATCCCGGTAACTTATCCTTACCATTTCATTACGCAAAATATCTTCTCTTATTTTTGGGATACTGAGGCAACCTTCATTATAAGACCATTCTTCCCCATCTAATTCTAAGATCTCCGCATTGATAAAAACTGCTTTTATGCCCGGAGCATCGGGAAACTCTTCTTTTTCTGATTCTTTCATGCCTGTAAACATCTGTTCTGTATCTACCACAAACAATCTTATATTTTTATTGACCTGCGGAGCTGCCAGCCCCACCCCCGCACTGGCATACATGGTCTCCCACATATTGTCAATAAGAAGGGGTAACCCAGGGTAATCCGCGGGGATATCTTCTGCCACTTTTCTTAATACCGGATGTCCATATGCTACTATTGGAAAGACCATGAAAGTTTAAAATTTTACTGGTTCTGTTGTTTCGGGTTCAATGCTGCAAATTTATCCTATATCGGGTTACAAACCAATCACCCCGGAGCCCTCATGTACTCCTGCAGCATGATAGTAGCAGCAATTTCATCCACCAATGCTTTATTCCGCCGTTGCATTTTTTTCATCCCCATATCAATCATGGCTTGTTTAGCCATTTTTGAGGTGTACCGCTCATCGACCCTTTTTATAGGAATAGCAGGAAAGACTTTTTGAAGTTCTTTTATAAATTTTTCAACAAGCGGAGAGGCATGCGTGTCTGAATCATCGAGGTTTTTTGGTTCGCCTATTATGATCAGTTCTACGGGTTCATTGGCAAAATAATTTTTTAAAAAACTAATCAGGTCCCGGGTAGCCACGGTGGTTAATCCTGTAGCAATGATCTGAAGGGGATCAGTAACCGCGAGCCCGGTTCGCTTCATTCCGTAGTCTATTGAAAGTATCCTGGCCATAAGTAAGAAATACCAATTTGAAAAGTAAATTAAGCAGGTATTATTTCAAACCTACCTGATAAACAAGTCAGTAATAACTAAAACAGCAAACACTACAGAAGCTATGCCATTGGATGTCATAAAAGCAATGTTCACCTTTCGCAGGTCAGTTGGCTTCACAATGCTGTGCTGATAAATAAGCATACCTGCAAATATTAAAACCCCGATCCAATATAACCAGCCAAACGAACCAATCCATCCGGCCATGACAATGCAGGCTGCACTAAGCACATGTAATAATCTGGATACTTTCAAAGCCTTTGCTTTGCCTAACCAGGACGGAATAGAATATAACTTATGAGATTTATCAAATTCTTCATCCTGCAATGCATAAATTATATCAAAACCACTGACCCAAAATATAACAGCCATTGAAAACAAAATGGGCAATAACGAAAACTGCCCAGTCACCGCAAGGTAGGCTCCGATCGGCGCTAATGACAAGCCCAATCCTAAAACCAAATGACATAGCGGAGTAAATCGTTTTGTATAACTATAGCCCAGCACTATAAAGAGTGCAAATGGCGATAGATAAAAACAAAGCTTATTGATGAAGAAAGTGCAGGTTATAAATAAAAGGCAATTGATAATGGTAAATAGTAATACACTATTGGCCCGGAGTATGCCGGCAGGAATTTCCCTGATAGCTGTTCTTGGATTCTTTGCATCAAAACTTCTGTCGAGATAGCGATTGAAAGCCATGGCAGCGTTTCGGGCAAAGACCATGCAAAGGACAACTAAAACAAAATATTTTAATATTATAAGAACAGGATTAGCGCCGGTAAAAATGTAGGCAATCATTGAATCATTAGAATATGAAATGTCCATACTCACTTCCCTACCCCACCTTATCGTTTTATTCAGGTTCCATTGTTCCGTCACCTGATTTTGAGATCCCAGCCCCAGAATTTTAGTTAATCCCAGGAAAAAACCAATCATTGCAAAGGGCATCGCAAAGATTGTATGGGAAAATTTTATTAAGCTGAGATAGCTTTTTACCTTTGACATTTTGCAAATGTAGGCGATGTTTGCAAACTATAATTTCAGGTATTTGTTAAATGGATGATCCTATTTTTCGGGTGCCATCCTTTTTCTTACTAATTCCCATAAAACCACGCCTGCCGCCGTTGCAATATTGAGAGAATGTTTCATACCCAACTGCGGTATTTCAATACAACCATCACAAAGAGTTATGGTAGTTTGTTCAACCCCGGTAACTTCATTACCAAAAATGACAGCAATATTATCGGATGGATCAAATTTTTCCAGCGAAATGCTTTTTTCTACCTGCTCCACTGCAAATATCATATAGCCTTCCTGACGCAGAGATTTTATGGCTTCAGCAGCAGAAGCAAAATGTTTCCAGGCAACCGTTTCTTCAGCACCTAATGCGGTTTTTTTTATTTCCTTGTGCGGGGGCTTTGCGGTATAACCGATAAGATAAATAGCATCAATTAAAAATGCATCTGCAGTTCTGAAAACGCTGCCGACATTGTAGGCGCTGCGCACATTTTCAAGTACGGCAATAACCGGAGTTTTAGCAGATTCCCTAAACTCTTCCACTGACTTGCGGCTTAATTCTTCCATACTTAATTTTCGCATGGCGCAAAAGTAATGTGCGAAGATGAAAATTAACAATGCAGGACACGGGCAATTTTAAAGAGGTCATCATTTTGTGGCGGACATTTATTGCATAATCCTATAAACTCATCCCCCAATTAATCAAGGCATCTATTTCAGCCGGGGCGTTATTAATTCTTTTATCTGACCTTTTGTGTCCTAATCTTACCATCACAATTTTCTTTGCTGGAATCACAATGATATATTGTCCCAAAATTCCCCTGGCATAAAAAACTCCCGCGTATGCCGGCCGAATCCACCATTGATACCCATAATAATTACAGGGTTTACCTTCCACATCCTGTATTTGATTTGCTGTAACAGATTGACTATAATAAGCTGAATCAATAATAGCACTTCCCTTCCATTTTCCACTATCCAGCATTATTTGTCCCAACCTGGCGAAATCACGGGCATTTGTATTAAAGCAACAATAGGCTTTCTCATTTCCATTTTCCCGGTCAGTGCTCCATTTTGCAGAATGGCCCGCTCCTATTGGCTTCCATATTTTTTCCGATGCATAAGTACTCAGCGATTTTCCGGTAGCTTTTTCAATGACCAGGCCCAACAATTCCGTATCGCCTGACTTGTATGAATGAAATGTTCCCGGCTCCTTAATAATTTTGACCTTTGTGGCCGTCTTATAGAGGTCACTACCATAATAAGATTCGGTAGTAACAGATAATGGATTTGAATAGGATTCATCCCAATTACTTCCGCTGCTCATAGTGAGCAAGTCCATAACACGCAGTTTTGCCGAAAGACCTTCTTTGAACTCTGGCAAATAATTGCCAACGGGTTCCTCTACCGATTTTATTTTTCCTTCCTTAATTGCAGCTCCCACCAATAAACTGGTGATGCTTTTGGCCACCGAAAAAGAATTGGAAAAAGATGAATCACTGTATCCGTCGTTGTATTTCTCATAATATATAGAGTCACTTTTTATCACCAGTACCGCTACCGTTTTTAATTCATCCAACATTTCATTTAACGTATCGGGACAGGCCGTTTTATTGTAAGCAGTTGAAACCGGCCAGGGCTGTTCCTCGCCTGCTTCTACGATATTATTGGTAAAAATCTTATAGTCGTCTAATCCCGCAAAATTGTAATAAACGGCTTTGAATAAATATGTTTTTCCGGATATGAAAGCAAATGCAGTAAAGAGGAAGGCAAAACCTATTATAATCATGATGAATACCCGGATGAATCGCTTCATAAGAATTGTATTAAATGTTTTCTAAACTATAATTTCTTTTTTATAAAACCACATTCGTTACAATGGACCTGCCCCTTTTTTCTAGCCATTATCGCAGGAGTTATCAACCTGCAGGCTTAATTCGTTCATCAATCCATTTGAAATAAGCTCGTTACCTTACTATTTACTAACAGAATTATAAGAGCGGATACAGTCCTGAACACTTCCTTATTTTTGCCACTTTCCAAAAATGTTGACTGAATGGCTAAAACCAAGGTAGAAGAAACTCCAATGATGCAGCAGCACCGGGCTATTAAGCAGAAATACCCCGATGCCGTGTTGCTTTTTCGTGTAGGTGACTTTTACGAAACATTTGGCCAGGATGCTGTTATTGCTTCACAAGCCCTGGGCATTACGCTGACAAAAAGAAATAATGGGGCGGCTGTTTCTCTCGAACTGGCCGGTTTTCCGCATCATGCCCTGGATACTTATTTGCATAAATTGGTTAAAGCAGGTTATCGGGTGGCTATCTGCGACCAGTTGGAAGATCCCAAACAAGCTAAAGGTGTAGTGAAAAGAGGTGTTACCGAAATGATAACCCCCGGTACCACGGTCAATGATAAATTACTTGAACATCATACTAATAATTTTTTGGCCGGCGTACATTTTGCAGATCAGGATAAATATGGCCTGAGTTTCCTGGATATTTCAACCGGTGAATTTTTTATTGCAGAAGGTGACAGGGAATATGCAGACAAATTATTACAAAGCTTCAAACCCGCTGAGGTTGTTTTTCAGCGGCACAAGCAAAAGTTTTTCAAAGAGTATTTCGGGGGCAAAATGTACACCTATACTCTGGATGAATGGATATTCGATCTCAATTATGCAGAGGACGTATTGTTGAAGCATTTTCAAACCCATTCCTTAAAAGGCTTTGGAGTAGATGATTTAACCAATGGCCTGGTAGCGGCTGGCGCAGTAATCCATTATCTAAAGGATACCGAGCATCCCAACCTGCAACACATCACTTCGCTGCAACATATAGACCGGGATGATTTTTTATGGATGGACCGGTTTACTATCAGGAACCTTGAATTGGTTTATGGAAATTCTGAAGGAAATCACACTTTATTAAGTGTATTGGATAATACGGTTTCTCCTATGGGAGCCAGGCTGCTTAAACGCTGGATCATTTTTCCCTTAAAAGATATTATCAGGATCAATGAACGACTGGAACTGGTTGAATTTTTTATTAAAGAAACAGACCTGCGAAATAAACTCGCACAATCTATAAAGTTGTGTGGTGATATAGAAAGATTGGTTTCAAAGATCCCCGTAAGAAAGATCAATCCCAGGGAAGTATTGCAACTGGCCAGGGGACTGCAACAAGTAAACTGCATTAAAGAATGGTGCCTGACCTCGAACAATGAATACCTGAAACGTTTGGGTGATGCCCTGAACCCATGCCCTTTTATTGGCGAAAAAATATTTAAAGAAATTACTGATAATCCACCGGCTGTAGCAGCCAAAGGTGGATTCATCAATACCGGTATTCATTCCGAGTTAGATGAGCTAAGAAAAATTTCGCAGAGCGGCAAGGAATACCTGGTACAGTTGCAACAAAGGGAAGTGGAAAATACCGGTATCAGTTCTCTGAAGATTGGATTCAATAATGTATTTGGTTATTACCTGGAAGTAACTAACCTGCATAAAAATAAAGTGCCATCCGGGTGGATGCGCAAACAAACACTGGCCAATGCGGAACGATATATAACACCTGAATTAAAAGATTATGAAGAAAAAATAACCGGGGCTGAAGAAAAGATTTTGCAGTTGGAGTTACAATTATATGAATCATTGGTGAATGAGTTGTTTGATTACCTGGCGCCGGTTCAGAACAATGGAAATATTGTGGCTATCCTGGATTGCCTTTGTTGCTTTGCGAATAATGCCATTCAATATCACTATAAAAAACCCAACCTGCACACGGGACCTGAATGGCTGGTAAAAGAAGGAAGGCACCCGGTGATTGAGAGAAATCTGCCAATAGGTGAAAGCTATATCCATAACAATCTTGAACTGAATAAGACCGATCAGCAGATCATCATTCTTACAGGACCTAACATGAGTGGTAAGAGTGCCCTGTTGCGGCAAACAGCCTTAATCACCCTGATGGCGCACATGGGAAGTTTTGTGCCGGCAACAGAAGCAAAAATCTCATTGACAGATAAAATTTTTACAAGGGTTGGCGCCTCTGATAATTTAAGTGGTGGCGAATCCACTTTTATGGTAGAAATGAATGAAACGGCCTCCATCATAAACAATATCACTTCCCGCAGCCTGGTAATATTAGATGAGATCGGCCGTGGCACTTCTACATATGATGGCATATCCATTGCCTGGAGTATCGCGGAGCACTTGCATAACACCATCCATCAGCCCATCACCTTGTTTGCTACGCACTATCATGAACTGAATGAACTGGAAGAAAAATTTCCGAGAGTAAAGAACTTTCATATTACCAACAAAGAGGTCGGCAACAAAATTATTTTTCTTCGCAAACTTGCACCTGGTGGCAGTACCCATAGTTTTGGAATTCATGTAGCTAAAATGGCCGGCATGCCTCCTTCACTCATCGCAAGAGCCAATGAAATTCTGACCCAGTTGGAAACAAAACATGTAAGTGAAGAAGATCATAATACAGGAACCGGGAAAAACGAACCGGCCTCAAAAAGCATAGCAGAAAAGGTAAAAAGACTTTCTCTTCCTCAAATGCAGCTTTCCATTTTTGATGCGCATAGTGAAACCTTTAATGATATCCGTAAAGTATTGGAAGATATTGATATCAACCGGCTGACACCTGTAGAAGCTTTACTTAAACTGCAGGAGATAAAGAATAAGTTGAAATAAAAAAATCTTGCTATACAAAAATTCTATCAGATATGATCTGCGGGTCAGCTATTCAGGTATACCGGTAACAGTTTTTCAACAACCCTATTATTTCGCTTCAAACCAAACTTTCTTCCCGTCATTCCAGTTGCCATTATAATTAATGCATAATTCTTCCCCCTTCTTTATAAACCTTACTGTTTTAATACTAATCAGTTCATTGGCATAATCCATCTCATATTCGCAATTGCTCTGATAAGAATGATTATACAAAGGCACATAACCTAAGGCCATACAACATTGAGTACCTGCACCCCATTCAAATATATAATCATGTAATAAGGTCTTATCTAATAGTTGTCTTTCTTCTCCTGTCATTACTATTACTGGAGAAATTTCAACTGCAGTACCGGCATCAATATCAGAAGAAGTAAATACACCGCGGCCTGATCCTTCTGCAGGGGCAACAAATAAAAATGGCTGAACCATTGTATTGAAAATAAAATTGATTTATGAGCTGCGAAAATCGCATTTTTTAGACATTGTGTTGTTTTTAAATCGTCCCGTATACACCCTAAACCATGTATCGTACATTTGCCTCATGTCAATAGAACTGGAACAACCTTCTTTGCAGGAACAGTTTGAAACCATTATTCAAACAGAAGATAAATTGCAGATCCGTGACTTTTTGAATGATCAGAAAATCAGCGATGTGGTGGACCTGGTATATGAATTTCCGGATTATGAAAGTCAGATCATTGCCAATATGTCCGTACACCGGGCAGCCAGTGTCTTTAAGATCCTGGAATTTCCTACCCAACAAAGCATAATCCAAACACTGCCGCCAAATACCATTGCCTCTTTGTTAAATGAATTACCGGCGGATGACCGTACCGATTACCTGGAAGAATTGCCCAGCAATGCAGTAAGGGAACTGATCAAATTACTTGACCCGGAAGAACGAAAGATCACTCTCTCCTTATTAGGATACCCGGAAAATAGCATTGGCCGGTTGATGACTCCTGATTATGTTTATGTTTATCCTTACAATACCATTGAAGAAGTGTTTGCTACCATTCGCAAGTATGGAAAGGATAGTGAGACCATCAATGTAATTTATGTCATCAATGAAAAAGGAGATTTGCTGGATGATATCCGCATCCGGGATTTTATTTTAAATACACCGGATAAAAAAGTATCGGACCTGATGGATGGCCGGGTGGTATCGCTGCATGCCTATGATGACCAGGAAACCGCCAGCGAAGTTTTTAAGATGAATAACCGGGTGGCCCTTCCTGTTGTCAGCAACAACAATAAATTATTAGGAATCGTAACCATTGATGATATTCTTTGGGTAGCGGAAGAAGAATTCAGCGAGGATATGCAAATGATGGGAGGTACATCGGCCCTGGAAGAGCCCTATATTGAAATGCCACTTTTCCGTCTTTATAAGAAAAGGGTAGTTTGGTTGATTATCCTTTTTTTTGGTGAATTGATCACCATTACCGCCATGCAGCATTTCCAGGCAGAGATCGCCAAAGTGGTGATTCTGGCAACGTTTATTCCGTTGATTATTTCAAGTGGTGGCAACAGTGGCTCGCAGGCTTCCACGTTGATCATTCAGGCCATGGCATTAAGTGAGGTTACTATTGCCGACTGGTGGAAGATCATGCGCCGGGAAATTTTATCCGGATTATTGTTAGGTCTTACGCTATGCATGTTGGGCATATCAGTTATTTCATTATGGGACCTGTTCTCCCCTTCTACTTTTGGAGTGTACCACCTGCGCATTGCTTTTACGGTTGGCCTTTCACTGATGGGTATTGTGCTTTGGGGATCGTTAATGGGATCCATGCTCCCCCTTATTTTAAAAAAACTGGGAGCAGATCCTGCCGCTTCATCTACTCCTTTTGTTGCTACCCTGGTTGACGTAACCGGACTGCTGATTTATTTTTCTGTAGCATTATTGATGTTAAGAGGATCGCTTTTATAAAAAGTAAAACACCGGATAAGAAAAATTTTATTCCACCAAATAATTTGATTCAACCATATTGGGATTCTCATTACTTATTATCCGTCAACAGGTAATATCCTGGTCCGGGTTCCTCAACCGTTTGCACAACTTAAATATATCTCTATCTTTACCTCTAAAAATTTCTTAAAAATATGTGTGGAATTGTTGGATATACCGGACCCAGGGAAGCATACCCCGTCATCATTAAAGGTTTGAAACGACTTGAATACCGCGGATATGACAGTACTGGCGTCGCTCTGAATGATGGAAAGGATCTTAAAGTCTTTAAAAAGAAAGGAAAAGTAGCTGAATTAGAAGATTCCATTGTAGGTACAAATCTTCATGCCAATTCAGGTATCGGGCACACCCGTTGGGCCACACATGGTGAACCCAGTGACCGCAATGCCCATCCGCATCAATCCAAAAGTGGCAAACTGGCCATGATACATAATGGTATCATTGAAAACTATGCCCCGCTGAAAAATGAGTTGGTTGCAAAAGGATATACGTTCAAAAGTGATACAGATACCGAAGTACTATTAAATTTTATTGAGGAAATTAAGACCAACAATAATTGTTCGTTGGAAGAAGCGGTACGGATAGCATTAAAAAGAGTGGTAGGTGCCTATGTTATTTTATTGATGGATGAAGAGGATCCTTTAACAATTATTGCGGCCAGGAAAGGCAGTCCCCTGGTTATTGGCATTGGCAAAGGAGAACATTTTTTGGGCTCAGATGCATCACCCATGCTGGAATACACCAAGGAAGTAGTTTATGTCAACGATTATGAACTGGCCATTATAAAACCAGATGAACTTATTTTAAAGAACCTGGGAAATGAAAAAATAACACCTTATGTGCAAAAGCTGGACCTGGAACTGGCGGCAATCGAAAAGGGCGGATATGATCATTTCATGTTAAAAGAAATTTTTGAGCAGCCTCAAACTATTTATGATTGTCTTCGTGGCCGGCTGGATGCCGAAGGAGGAATGATCAAAATGAGTGGCATACAGCAATATGCCGAGCAAATCATAAAGGCCAAAAGAATTGTTATGATTGCCTGTGGTACCAGCTGGCATGCCGGCCTGGTAGCGGAATATATTTTTGAAGAACTTTGTCGCATTAATGTTGAGGTAGAATATGCATCTGAGTTTCGTTACCGGAATCCTGTTATTGAAGAAGGCGATGTGATCATTGCTATTTCACAAAGTGGAGAGACAGCAGATACACTTGTGGCAATAGAAACAGCGAAAGCCCAGGGAGCCATAATACTGGGCGTAGTGAATGTGGTAGGTTCTTCCATTGCCCGACTTTCACATGGTGGTGCCTATACGCATGCGGGCCCAGAAATCGGCGTGGCCAGCACTAAAGCCTTTACCGGGCAACTCGCCGTGCTCACTATGATCGCCTTAAAGATCGCTCATCTGAAATCCTCAATTTCGCAAGAAAGATATTTACACCTCTTAAATGAGCTGAACGAGATCCCTGAAAAATGTGCGGTGGTTCTTAAAAGCAGTGAGCACATAAAAGCACTGGCGGAAAAATATAAGGATGCCCGAGATTTTCTTTACCTCGGCCGGGGATACAATTTTCCGGTGGCCCTGGAAGGAGCTTTGAAATTAAAAGAGATATCATACATACATGCCGAAGGATATCCCGCAGCTGAAATGAAACACGGCCCTATAGCCCTTGTAGATGAAACCCTTCCTGTTGTTTTTGTTGCTACCCGTGATTCTTATCATGAAAAAGTAGTAAGCAATATGCAGGAAATAAAGGCCCGGAAAGGAAAAGTTATTTCTGTTATTACGGAAGGGGATGAGCATTCAACCCAACTTTCAGATGATGTAATGATTGTTCCTGCGGCGGATGAAATTTTAGCGCCTATGCTAAGTGTAATACCGCTTCAATTACTGGCCTATTATATCGGGGTAGCCAAAGGTTGTGATGTTGATAAGCCTAGAAACCTGGCTAAGAGTGTGACGGTAGAATAATTTTCAGTTCGAGCCACCAGGCAACCCGGTAACTGTTTCTTCACAGAAATATCAAACCAATAACCATCACGATGAACCAGATCAAAAAAACGCTCATCAACGCTTTAGGATATAACTTTATCGATGCCCCGCATATTCCAAAAGGAAAGGATGAAAATTATGTTCGTTTTATACAAAATCCAAATTCGGATCGTTACCGGTCATTGACTACTAAAGAAATAAAAGAGCTAATTGCCTATGGCAATACCTCGGACAACTGGACCAAAGTTTTGGTTGCTGACGGCTTTGATTCTTCACTGGTGCAACAGTGCCGGTTTTTTGGTTTAGTCCGAATCGGGAAACTAGAACCTTTTTATCTTGAATTTCATGACATCCGTTTACCTGTTGGATTATACAACAGTTCCATCATCAGTTGCGACCTGGGTGATAATGTTGTAGTCAATAACGTAAATTATTTAAGTCATTACATTATTGGCAATGAAGTAATCCTTGTCAATATAAATGAACTGGAAGTATCAAATCATAGCAAATTCGGAAATGGTATTTTAAAGAAAGGAGAACCTGAATCAATACGAATCTGGATGGAACTATGCAACGAGAATGCGGGTCGCCGGGTGATTCCTTTTGATGGAATGCAAACCGGGGATGCCTGGTTATGGACCCGATACAGGGGTGATGAAGTAATGATGCAAAAGTTTAAAGAATTTACCGACACGAAATTTGATAACCGGCGGGGTTATTATGGCATGATTGGGGATAGAACTGTTATAAAAAATTGCCGGATTATAAAAGATACCATGATTGGCAGCGATGCCTATATCAAGGGTGCAAACAAATTAAAAAATCTCACTATCAATTCATCGGCCGATTCTCCTACGCAAATAGGTGAAGGATGTGAAATGGTAAACGGAATAATTGGATTTGGCTGCAAGGCATTTTATGGGGCCAAAGCGGTGCGTTTTATACTGGCATCCCATTCTCAATTGAAATATGGAGCCCGCCTTATTAATTCATTTCTCGGGGATAATTCAACCATTTCCTGTTGCGAAGTGTTGAATTCATTACTTTTTCCTGCCCATGAACAGCACCATAATAATTCTTTTCTATGCGCCTCCGTATTAAAAGGCCAGACAAATATGGCGGCAGGAGCCACTATAGGATCGAATCATAATTCCAGGGGAGCAGACGGTGAGATAATAGCCGGACGAGGTTTCTGGCCGGGACTCTGTGTTAGTCTTAAGCACAACTCAAAATTTGCTTCCTATACTTTGATAGCCAAGGGCGATTTTCCCGCTGAATTAAATATCACTTTACCCTTTTCATTAGTAAGTAACGACGTTAGCAACGATAAACTAGTGATAATGCCGGGTTATTGGTTTTTATACAACATGTATGCATTGGCCCGCAATTCCGCTAAATACGAAAGCAGGGATAAAAGACAATTTAAAAACCAAACCCTGGAGTACGATTTTCTTGCTCCGGATAGCATCAATGAAATCTTTAATGGGCTTGAATTGTTGAAAAAATCAGTGGGCGAAAGCCACCAAAAAATGAATGGAAAAAAATTAAGTGAGGAACAAATTTTAAATCTGGGTACATCATTGCTGGAGCAAAGGACAATCCTGGCAGATAAAGAAATTCTCGCTGGCGGAATAGAAAATTCTGCACGCAAAGTACAATTGATTAAAGTAACGGAAGCCTATCATTTATTTAAAGAGCTGATCACTTACCATGGGGTGACCCAAATGTTGGAAGCCATTAAAACTGAAAAAACAGACTCCCTGGAAAAACTCATTAAAACAATGGGTAATCCAACTAGGAGTGAATGGGCCAACATTGGCGGGCAATTAATTCCATTGCCTGCCATTAATAAATTGATAAAGAATATTCATACAGGTAAAGCGAACAGTTGGGATGACGTGCACGGTTTTTATAAAGAATACAGCGATTTATATTATTTGCATAAAAGACAACATGCCTTTGCCTCTATGCTGGAAATACTTCAACTTACGCAATCAACCTTTACAAAGAAAATATTTCTTAAATTATTACGACAGGCGGAAGCCACCAAAGAATGGATGGTAAAGGGAATATATGAGTCCAGGGCAAAAGACTATGCAAGCCCTTTTCGGCAGATGGTATATGAATCTCAAAAAGAAATGGAAAAGGTAATTGGAAAATTAAAAGACAATGAATTCATAAAACAACAGCAGGAAGAACTAATACAGTTTAAAAAACTGGTAAAAAAGATTACTGTTGAGTTTAGTCTTGAAACTGCTCCGCAACTGACCAATTCCTAATGTCTTATTTTTTTCTGAAAAATAATCGGACCGGGACTCCGCTTAAATCGAAATGCTGGCGAAGTTGGTTCTCCAGGTAATTTTGATATGGCGTTTTGATGTCATCCGGAAAATTACAGAAGAATGCAAATGAAGGAACTACTGTAGGTAATTGAGTTACAAACTTTATCTTAATAGAATGACCTCTTACAACAGGCGCATGATAGGTTGCCATCGCCTTTAACATCACGTTATTCAATTCGGAGGTAGGCACTTTCCGCTTACGTTTTTCATACACATCCAATGTTTCTTCAATGGCCTTAAATATGCGGGTTTTTTCCTTAGCGGAAATAAAAAGGATAGGAACATCATTAAATGGCGCCAACCTCTTTTTCAATTCAGCTTCATATTGTTTGGCTGTATTAGTTTCTTTGGCCACCAAATCCCACTTGTTTACCAATACCACAATACCTTTTCCTTTTCTTGCAGCCAGGCTGAATATATTCAGGTCTTGTGCAGCAATGCCTTTTTCCGCATCCAGTACCAGCATACAGACATCGGCTTCATCTAAAGCTTTAATAGCCCGAATGACCGAATAAAACTCAAGGTCTTCATGTACTTTAGCTTTACGGCGGATACCCGCGGTATCGATCAGCACAAATTCCTTTTGAAATAAATTGTAATGGGTGTGTATAGTATCGCGGGTGGTACCTGCAATTTCGCTGACGATGGTACGCTCCTGTCCTACCAGCGCATTCAATAAAGAAGACTTTCCAACGTTGGGCTGCCCGATAATTGCAAATTTTGGAATAGCGGATTCTGCTTCGGAATCTTCATCAGGGGAAGGGGGTATCAACTCGGTGATAGCATCCAGCAACTCTCCTGTACCGCTGCCACTGGCTGCGGCAATAAAAAAAATATTCTCAAATCCGAGGCTGTAAAATTCAGACGCTTCCATTAGCCGCTCATTATTATCAACCTTGTTTACTGTCAAAAAAACCGGCTTTTGGCCACGTCGTAATACCTGGGCCATTGAATCATCAAGTTCGGTCATTCCCGTATGCGCATCTACAATGAAAATAATAGCATCGGCTTCCTCCACTGCAATCATAACCTGCTTGGCAATTTCTTTTTCAAAAATATCCTGGCTGCCAGCTACAAAGCCACCGGTATCTATTACATTAAAATTTTTTCCATTCCAGTCGCTCACACCATATTGCCTGTCGCGGGTCACCCCACTGACATCATCAACTATGGCCTTCCTTTCCTCTAACAAACGATTAAAAAGAGTGCTCTTACCTACATTGGGCCTTCCAACTATTGCTACTGTAAAACTCATGTCCGGGATTCGCCGCAAAGGCGAACAATTTAAATTCTAAAAACTAATTATTATTAAAAATACATCTGCGTTATGTGTTCTGATATGCTGTTCAGTACCCATATTCTTTCAGGTGTAAATCACTTTCTCTCCATTTCGGTTTCACCTTTACAAATAATTCGAGATAAACTTTTTGTTGTAAAAATGATTCGATATCTGCCCTGGCCAGCGTACCCAATTTCTTGATCATACTCCCTTTTTCCCCGATCAATATCGCTTTTTGAGTTTCCCGCTGAACGATGATATCAGCCACTATTTTTACCAGCGTTGTTTTTTCTTTATACTCCCTTACTAATACGGCAGTATGATACGGAATTTCATCCTGTGCCAGTTGATAAATTTTTTCCCTGATCAACTCGCTGACAAAAAATTTAGTTGGTAAATCACTTATATCATCAACCGTATAAAAGGGCTCGCCTTCTGGTAAAAGTTCTAATATCGGCTTCAAAAACCCTTTTAAATTGATCCCGCTGGTAGCAGTTATAGTTACAGTTTTCCTGCAATACTTTTTACTTTCAAAAAAAGCAATTGCTTCTTTTATTTTTTCCTGGCTGGCCAGGTCAATTTTATTAATTACAACAAGGGCCGGAACCTTTAGATTCAGCGCCTCAAAAATAATATTGCATTCTTCCCAATCTTCACTCACATCAACAAGCAACAAAGCGATATCAGCATCTTCCAGTGCACCCTTTACAGACTTCATCATTTTTTCATGAAGTTTATATTTAGGTTCAATAATGCCCGGAGTATCAGAAAAAATAATCTGGTAGTCTTTTTCTGTCATTATTGCTTTGACGCGGTGGCGGGTAGTTTGCACTTTAGACGAAACAATGGCCAGCTTTTCTCCCATGAGGGTATTAAGCAGGGTACTTTTACCAGCATTAGGCCTTCCGAATATATTAACAAAACCGACTTTCATTAAAACTTCTCCATTAAGAACTGGACAAGCCGTGCTTCTAATACAAGAGAGTGGAGGTATTCAATCCTTGTCAGTTGAAACACAACTGTTCAGGAAAATTTGAGTAAACATCTACCAGAAGTAGATTTGTCTTTAAATCAAAAAATTAGCCCCGGTTATTATCGGGGCGATTTCCGTGTTGCGAAGGGGAGGATCGAACTCCCGACCTTTGGGTTATGAGCCCAACGAGCTACCGCTGCTCTACTTCGCGGTGCAAATGTAAGGTCCCATACCTTAGCAGCCAAACAAAAACTAAAAAGCTGCAACAATAATCGCATTGGTACAGTTTTTTAACTAAGTTTTTGTTTTCTGTTTATGAACGGCGTGAGATGCTGCTAGAACCGCTTGTTTTAATATCACGTATCATCCCTTTACCCTTATATTTTACATCGCTGGCACCACTGGCCTTTGCAGATAATTCCTTGTTGACAGTGATTTTTACATCGCTGGCACCACTTACATTAACATCGCAATAATCTACCGCCAGGTCAAACCCATTAAAATCGCTGGCGCCGCTGGCGTCAATATTTAATTGTCCTACCGTTCCTGTTAATGAAAGATCAGATGCCCCGCTCAGGTCAACCATTAATTTCTGTACCTCCAGATTCCCCATCATATTACTGGCACCGGAAAGATCAAGCTTCAAATTCACAGCCTTCCAATCTTCTACCACGTAAACATCACAGGCGCCGCTTATTTTTAGTTTATTTAACTGCTTGAAGGAAATATAAGCTTTCAATTTTTTATTGCCGGAATTCCACTTGCTGTTATTATCATACCGAATGATCAGAACGCCCCCCTTTACTTCAACTATTATGTTTTCCCGGCTCTTTGCATCTGAAGCACTGACTGCTACAGATTCCTCATTACTTTGCGTCAGGTAAACATTAAACGCATGTGAAACTTCTATCGCCTGGAAATTTTTTGCTTCTCGTCTTTCTGCATTTTTATCATTAATTGTAACCTGGGCTAAAGTGCTTGAATAAAGTGCAGTTAGCAATAAAACAGGTAAAAATATTTTTTTCATGATGTAGGTGATTTTAATATGATACGCCGGGCAGGTCCGAAATGTTACAAGCACTGAATTTATTTTATTCCTACATTTGCGGTGCCTGCTTAAACAGGTTAGTTCTTACTTTCTATTAAATGAAAGCTTCGAAAGTTTTCAGTGTTCCCGGGGTGTTTGGGGCGTAGCCTGATGATGGATATTCAAATGGCTTGCTTCCGATCTGAGATTAAACCCGTAAACCTGATCAGGGTAATGCCTGCGCAGGGAAGGAAGGCAATTCAGCCCTTTCTCCTACAGCATTTCCCTCTCATTTTTAAACCATTAAAATCAAAAAAATGAAGAGGATTGCACTTACAAGCTGTATTTTATTTTCAGCTTCACTCTTATGGGGTCAACAAATTCCTGTTGACCGTGACAGCATCTTACCTCCTGTATTAAAACTGGAGGTCAATGACAGTTTTTACCAGCTATCGCCGGTGGAGGTAAAAGCTATCCGGGCCGGTGAAAAAGCACCCTTTACCAAAACCAATTTATCAAAAAAAGAAATTCAAAAAAACAACCTTGGCCAGGATATTCCGTTTATCCTGAACCAAACGCCATCTGTGGTAGTAAATTCTGATGCAGGGACCGGAATAGGCTATACCGGTTTGCGCATTCGCGGTACAGATGCAACTCGTATCAATATAACCCTAAATGGCATCCCCTATAATGATGCAGAAAGCCAGGGTACATTTTTAGTAAATCTGCCTGATTTTACTTCCTCCGTAAATTCTATCCAAATTCAAAGGGGTGTCGGTACATCTTCAAACGGTACGGGTGCATTCGGTGCAACGGTTAGTTTATCTACTAATGAAACCAACCTGAAGTCATATGCTGAGATTAACAACAGTTATGGCTCATTCAATACATGGAAGAATACGGTGAAAGCCGGAACAGGATTAGTTGACGATCATTTTTCATTTGATGCACGCCTGAGCCAGATCACGAGTGATGGATATATAGACAGGGCAAGCAGCCATTTGCAGGCATTTTATTTGTCAGGTGCATATTTGAACAAAAAGTCATCCGTGCGCCTGAATATTTTTTCGGGAAAAGAAAAGACTTACCAGGCCTGGAATGGTGTTCCTGAATATTTGCTGAAAACAGACCGAACCTACAATTCAAGTGGTACGGATAAGGCCGGAGAGCCTTATGATAATGAAACTGATAATTACCGTCAAACTCATTATCAATTATTCTTTAATCACCAGGTGAATGAGAGCTGGAATTTCAATTTAGCCACCTTTTTAACAAGAGGAAGTGGGTACTATGAAAATTATAAAGCCCAGGAGCGGTTTTCAAAATACGGTTTGCCTGATATACGGGTAAGAGATACAATCATTAAAAAGACGGATCTGATACGCAGGAAATGGCTCGACAATTATTTTTATGGCAACATACTTTCTATCCAATACAAAAAAAATAAACACGCACTCACAATAGGTGGTGGCTGGACGGTATACGATGGCCAACACTTTGGAGATATCATCTGGGCAAGATTTGGAATAGAAAAAGATCAGCGGTATTACAACGTGAATGCATTGAAATCGGATATTAATATGTATTCCAAATGGCAATACCAATTTTTACCGGATTGGAATCTGTTTACAGATATTCAATTCAAACATGTACAACACCAGATGGATGGATTTGCAAATAATCCTGATTTGCGCATTAGCCGGCGGTTTGATTTTTTGAATCCAAAAGCCGGCGTTACCTATAGCAAAAATGGATGGCAATCTTATTTCAGCTACGCTATAGCCGGCAAAGAACCTAACCGCGATGATTTTGAAGCAGGCATGGCCAACCAACCTAAAAAAGAAACCTTACACGATTTTGAGGCAGGAATTGAAAAGAGATCCTCCAGGTTTTTTGCAGCTGCTACCTTTTTTTATATGCTGTATAAAGATCAATTGGTGCTGACAGGAATGATCAATGATGTGGGAGCTTATACCCGCATTAATACACCCAATAGTTATCGGGCCGGTATTGAATTGCAGGGAAATTATCAAATCACAACATGGATGAACGCGGGAGCTAACTTAAGTTTAAGCCGAAACAAGATAAAATCTTTTACAGAATACCTGGACGATTATGATGCCAATTGGGAATGGAAAGGCCAACTTATGAAGACACACCAGAATACAGATATTTCATTCTCTCCTCCGATAGTTGGCAGCGGAACAATTAATTTCTTACCAGTTAAAAATGTTGAGGTAAGCTTATTGAGCAAATATGTAGGCGCCCAATATTTAGACAACACACAAAATTCTTTAAGAAAATTAAATGGTTTTTATACGCAGGATGCCAGGGTAGTGCTTACATTAAAGAATAGAATCTTCAATGAATGGAATATCATTGCACAGGTTTATAATTTGTTCAACAAAAAATATGAACCAAATGGCTATACCTATAGCTATTTGCTTGATGGAAGTATTATGGCAGATAATTATTATTTCCCTATGGCGGGAACAAATTTTATGTTTGGCTTGAATATTAAACTATAGAAAGTTAAACGAAGTATGACCGGTAGCAAGAGATACACGTCATACTTCGTTTTTTATTTGGCTGTACCAAATTTATCCTGCCAGCTCAACATGCCGCCCACCAGGTTTTTTGTATTCTTAAAGCCTAATGAATCTAATATAAGGCAGGCTTGCCCGCTTCGATTACCACTGCGGCAATAAAGTATAAGTTCTTTTTCCTTCAAAGGTTCCAGTTCATCTACCGACATCGATTGAATTTGCCCCAGCGGGTATAAAGTGCCGCCGATATTAAATTCCGCATTTTCATAAGGCTCACGAACATCAACAATATTTAGTTGTTCCCCCGCTTCCAGGCGGCTTTTTAATTCTTCAACAGTAATATTCTGCATAATAAACTTTTAAAAATATATTATTCTGGTTCCGGCGATTCCGGAATAATAACGCTATCAATTTCAGGTTTTTCTGTTTGCAACCAAATATCCATTAACTGGCCGGAGCGGATATACCGAAACCGTCTTTCGTCATCATATTTCTCAGGTCTTTGTTTATAAATATAAGCATTGGCAGTATCACTTACAGATGGTGCAATAACTGCACCGATTCCTAATCCGTTTGCAGCCAGTAAATCTTTGGCAAGGCTAAATGTCATTCCTATCAGGTAAGGAACCACAAATTTCCTGTCGCCTACTCCATCACCCAACACGAGTGAAATTTTACTGCCCATCCTCACCTTTGTGCCTGCAGGAATTCCGGCTCCATTATAATGTTGTTCCAGAACGGCGTTTTTGGCAAAGTCCGTTTTAAAAGAAGTATCTCCTATGCGAAGGTTTGAATTCTTCAGCGCCATTTCCGCACTCCTGTAACTGTAACCCACCAAATTGGGCATTTCAACCATGGGAGGAACAGACCGGTTAATAGTCAGGTAAACAGTACGGTTTACTTTCACCAGTTCTTCAGGTTCGGGGACTTGTTTTAAAACTTGCAAAGGCCTGGATGTATCTACGTAAATAGAGTCCTGAATCTCTACTTCAAATCCCGCTTTTTCTAACAAGGTTCTTGCATCTTCAAATGAAAGACCTATCACCTCGGGCACCTTCATTGACTGGTCATGATGAGTAAACCAGTTTAACGAAAAAATAAAAATGAAAAATATAATAAAGGCAATGGAAATACCAATCAGGATATTGATCCATAATGACCGGTGTATGATAAATCTAAACATGCAAATACTATTTGTAATTGGGAATATATAACCCTGCTGGCTTCAAAATTAACTTTCAAACGCTTCTTCAACCAATTTGGTATAAAATTCTTTAAGGCTCCATCCCAATGTTTTTACTTGCTGGGGAATAATGCTGGCTTCACTCTGACCAGGAATTGTATTAATTTCAAGCATATAGGGCCTTTCATTTTCTTCATTATAGATAAAGTCAATTCGAACCACCCCCCTGCAGTTAAATAAAGAATAAATTTTTATTGCCGATTCTCTTATTTTATCTGCTATCTGCTCTTCTACAATCGCCGGAGTAACTTCTGTTGATTTACCCTGGTATTTGGCTTCAAAATCAAAAAAAGCCTTGCCGGTATGTGGTTTCACTTCTGTAATTGGTAGAACAATAATATTACCCTTTGTCTTGAAAACGCCCACCGTAAATTCCCTGCCATGAATCATTTCTTCTACCAAAACCTGGCTATCTTCTTTAAAAGCTTTTTCAATCGCTGATTCCAGGTCTTCCTTATGATCAACTTTACTCATCCCGATACTTGAACCTCCATTATTGGGCTTAACAAATAATGGCATTTGTAATTGCTCTGAAATATTCGCAGACGTGTAGGGCAAATGCCTGAAAAGGTGGACAGAATTTGCTACGGCTATATCCGCCATTTTTGCAACCGCAACTGTATATCGTTTGTTGAAAGTAATTGCAGATGTAGCTGCATCACAACTTGTGTAAGGAATCTTAAGAGTGTCTAAATATCCCTGTAGCTTTCCATCTTCGCCGGGAGTACCATGTATCCCTATAAAAACGGCATCAAAATCTACCTTCCGGTTATCTAATTGTAATGAGAAATCATTTTTATCTATTTCTACTTTCCGGCCGTCCGTAAGTTCATAAACCCATCCGTTTGGATTTACATCAATTTTATAAACGCTGAATTTTTCCGCGTCCAGATTATTGGCAATCGTGGTTGCACTTTTATATGAAATTACTGCCTCGCCTGAAAAACCACCTGTGACCAGGGCTATATTCTTCTTCATTTAGTGTACTAATAGTTTGGGTCAAATGTATTGAGGAAAAATCGCTTTGCAGAAAATTTGATTATTGCACATGTTTATTCTTTGCCCACACCCGGGTTGCCTGTATCAAGTAAAAACTTCCAGTTTCCGTCAGGCTGTTTTTTCCAGATAGATACATAGGTACCTTTTTGAACGGAACTGTCTTTGTGAAATGTTAGGGTATAAATGCCATATGTATATCCCAGATCACCGGATTCGGAAACTTCGGCACTCGAGGGTTCCCATGTTAGCGTATACAAAGAATCGGGTTGCTCCTCCAGGTATTTTTGTGCATCCTTTCCTATAATGGGGAAATGATCCGGTCTTAATAGAATTCCTTTTGCATCCATATATTGTAAAAAAGCAGTTTTCATCCCTTTTTCCCCGGACAATTTTGAAAACTCTTTTTCCGTATCGCTTATTAATTTAAGCTCTTGTGACAAATTAACTTTTTCAGGAACCTGAGCACAGGAAAATAGTCCGGTGATTAGTAAAAGTTCTAAAGCAATCTTCATATTTTGATAAACTGTTACTGGCGGTTTCTTAATAAGAAAGGTGAAGGCCGTTTCTCCTTCACCTTTTTACGACGGGAAATATCACCCGCCTAAAATTTAGCAGTGTTACCTGCTTTATTAATATTACCTGAAAGGTATAGAAAATAATTTATCCTCTGTTCTTTAAAACTCTTTTTTTTTGCACATTACATATGCAAACTTTCCTTTTTCATCATAAGCTGATCCACCGTTTCCTGGTACATTTCATCAGGAACACAACAATCAACAGGACAAACGGCAGCACACTGGGGTTCTTCATGGAAACCCTGGCACTCAGTGCACTTATTCGGAGTGATATAGTAGGTATCCACACTTACAGGCGCATTCTTTTGATCCGCATCCACCACAGAGCCATCTATTAGTGTAAATGCCCCTTTTACAGAAGTGCCGTCGGCAATGGCCCATTCTACACCACCTTCATAAATGGCATTATTGGGACATTCAGGTTCGCAAGCACCACAATTAATACATTCATCAGTTATCTTAATTGCCATATAAAAATTTACGATTAAATGAGTAAACTATTTTTGCCAAACAAAATTAATCTTTGCAAATGAATTTACAAGAGCGAATCAATTTATTACATCGCCTGGGCGAATATATACAATCTGATCATGATGACTGGCAGAATGCAAAAGAAAAAGCGAGTTGGGAAAATAATTGGTTTACTCAGGAGTTTGTAGAACTGTCAATTAGCAATATCGCCTCAGCATTCCTGCCTAAACAAAAATTGACCAACTGGGTTCATCAGTACGGCATCGGACCGGTAAACAAAGAACCGAAAAAGGTAGGTATTGTAATGGCCGGAAATATACCCCTGGTTGGTTTTCATGATTTCCTTTGCTCATTTATTTGCGGTCATAAATCCTATATCAAAACTTCTCATAAAGACCAGGTTTTGATAAAACATGTTGCCGATATACTTTCGTTATGGAATGATGAAATCAGGGATCTGGTGATTTTCTCTGACATGTTGAAAGAATGTGATGCATACATTGCTACAGGAAGCAATAACTCATCTGGCTATTTCGAATATTATTTCAATAAATATCCGCATATCATCCGTCGAAATAAAACTTCGGTTGCCATACTGGAAGGCCCGGAATCATTGGATGAACTTGGCAGACTTGCGGATGATGTTTATAGTTTCTATGGCTTAGGTTGCCGAAACGTAACCAAACTATACCTTCCGGTGGATTATGATTTTATACCGCTTATAAATGCATTTAAAAAATACAATTACCTGGCTGATAACCATAAGTACAAAAATAATTATGACTATAACCTCGCCATTCTTTTATTGAATAAGAAATTTTTTATGAGTAATGAATCTATTTTACTTGTAGAAGAACCATCCTTGTTTTCTCCGATCAGCCAGTTGAATTATGAATTTTATTCAAACAGACAGTTACTGCTCCATTCCCTACATCAAAACAAGGACTTGCAATGCATTGCGGGAAAAGATTTTATCGCTTTTGGAGGTACACAAACCCCCTCTTTATCAGATTATGCTGATGGGGTTGATACTATGCAGTTCCTGGCTGCTTTATAGCCCCTGGAGGATAATAGTCCCCAAACTTATTTAATTTTGGGTCTAAGTACGAAGAGCTTAGTAAAGATTTGTTAAACTAAACTACCGGTAACACAACTTCTAATGACAGTTTGTTATTTTGTACATGTAAGGCATACATTTTGAAACATATTAATGCTAAGCAACTTTTCTGAATAAAATTAAAATGAATAAAAGATATGAAATGGAAACAACTTCTACTGATTGTTGTAGTTAGTGCCACCTCTGCTATTGGTAGTGTGTGGACTTACGGCAAACTAACGAATCAAAATTCTTCACTTGTTCAATCTGAAGACAGGAAACTGCCTGTCAATTACGCAGGTTTTTTTGAAAATACGACAGGGGCAAATGAGCCTGTTGATTTTACTAAAGCAGCCAATGCTGCAGTGCCTGCGGTAGTCCATATCAAAACAAAAATACCTGCCCGCAAAATTAGTAACGAGTTACCTGGCAGCAGGCAAAGAAACCCGGAAGATTGGTTTGAGCAGTTCTTCAATTTTGGCCCTCAAATTCAACCTGAACAACGGGCTTCGGGAAGTGGGGTAATTATCAGTGATGACGGATATATAGTAACGAATAACCACGTTATATCCGACGGAGATAAAGGAGTTGCAGATGAAATTACTGTTACGCTCAATACAAAAAAAGTATATAAAGCAAGAGTAATCGGCCGGGATCCAAGCAGCGATATTGCTGTGCTAAAGATTGATGGCATTGGACTACCTTATATGGTTTATGGTAATTCCGACAATGTAAAACTTGGACAGTGGGTTTTAGCTGTAGGATATCCTCTCACCCTGGAAACGACAGTAACTGCCGGCATCGTAAGTGCCAAAAGCCGTTATATTGGCATTAATAGCCGTCAGAGCAACTCACCTATCGAATCATTCATACAAACTGATGCAGCCGTTAACCAGGGCAATAGCGGTGGGGGTTTGTTTACAGTCGATGGCCAGTTGATCGGTATAAATTCTGCTATACTTGCACCAAATGGAACATATGCAGGATACTCATTCGCTATTCCCGTTAATATTGTCAAGAAAATTGTGAATGACCTCGTGGAATTTGGGGATGTTAAAAGAGGATACCTGGGTATCAGCTATCAGCCAAACGAAGGGGAAAATGAAAGGCTGATCAAACAAGTAGGTGTAAAAGAAGGTCAGGGTGTTTACGTACAGTCTGTGCCAAATGACGGAGCTGCCTACAAAGCTGGTTTAAAGGAGGGTGATGTTATCACCAAAATAAATGGCATGAAGGTGTCCAGCGGGATGGAGATGAGTGCTGGTATTGCCAGTTATCGCCCAGGAGAAAAAGTGCCGGTAACCTATATCCGAAATGGAAAAGAGAATACTGTTGATGTAGTATTAAAAGGCACCATAAGCAAAATTGAAGTTTCAAGTGCAAAGGTAATCGGCGACCGTCTGGGTGTAGAATTAGAGAATTTGGATAGCAAGAAAGCCACCCAATTTGACATAAATGGAGGCGTAGTAGTTAAAAAGATAAAACCCGGCGGCCCGCTTAGTAATACTCGTATGGATCCCGGATTTATTATTACTTCTGTAAATGGCAGAGATATTAAGAATTCAGACGAATTGGGTCAATTACTTGGAGGTAGTGGTTATGATGAAGTACAGTTAGAAGGAATTTATCCAGGGTATAAAGGCATTTATACTTATAAAATAAAACTGAACGAAGAATAATATTAATATTCAGTTGAAATAAGAACGCCGTCTTCAAAAAGAGACGGCTTTCTTATTTCTATTATTTAACAGGGAAATTACAAGGTTATTTTTCAAACACCATGTATTCCCATGCCTTCAAGGAAATAGTTCTTTCTTTATCAAAATCCTTGCTTCCGCTATGGAAAACATTTTTATACATCCCCGAAATTTGATCGTCAGTTATTTGAGCCTTTTCCAGATCAGAATGAGAAAGATTCAGAATAACAAAAACTTCTTTTGTACCATTTTTTCGATGGAAAGAAAACACTTTACCATCATCACTTGTTTTAATGCGATAAGTTTTTACCTGACTATCGCCGGCACGAAGCGCCGGATGATTTGAATGCAGGTTCAGTAGTGTTTTATAAAAATCACTCAGTTCATATTTTGAAGTCCATTGAATGGGATCCTTTTCAAAAAATTCCAACTTTTTTTTGTTGGGCATTTCCTGTCCACTGTATAGTAAAGGAATGCCATTCCATGTGGCGCTAAAGACTGCCAGTGCAGCAGCCATTTTTCCATATTTATCATATTCCGTACCATTCCAGCTATTTTCATCATGGTTGGTAGTAAACCAGGCTCTCATAGATCCATAGCCCAGAGATTCATACTGATGAAGCAAAGAATCCAGTTCATGCAATGGTAATTGATGCTGGTAAAAATCTCTTGTTTTATGCATCCATTTCCATGAATAGCTGGCGTCAAAAACTTTTCCATACTCCGGCCCCTCCAGTTCATCAAACTCTCCCAACCAAAATAAATGTTTTAAGGAATCAACTTGCGGACGTGCTTCTACCCAGAAATCAACTTCAACCCAGCTGGCCAGGTCGCATCGAAAACCATCTATATCCGCTTCTGTCACCCAGAATTTCATGGCATCAATCATTGCCTTACGTAAGGCAGGATTTTTGTAATCCAACTCAATAATATCTTCCATCCCGCTCGCCATTTTAAAATCATTAGTTGCCGAATCCTTCAGGAAATAGTCCGGGTTTGATTTCGTCCATACATGATCCCAACCCGTATGATTAGCTACCCAATCAATGATCACCTTAAAGCCCATGTCATGCGCCTTATTTACCAGTTGTTTAAAATCTTCCATGCTCCCGAATTCCGGATTGATCGCTGTATAATCAGAGCAGGCATAAGGGCTACCCATAGTTCCTTTTTTATTTTTTTGGGCAATGGGAGTAACGGGCATGAACCAAAGGGTAGCTACTCCCATTTCTTTTAACCGTGGCAGCTCTTTTTCAAATGCATTGAAAGTTCCTTCTTCTGTGTACTGGCGAACATTCACTTCATAAATATTTGTGGTATGTGCCCACGTTACGGTCTTAGTTGATGAGGTCATAATTTCGTTTTCTGTTGATTTATTATTTGGCGATTCATTGTTGCAACCGATGAACAAAAACAGGCAGGCAACAGCCGGAATACTGCGTATCATATTATCCCATTTTGGTGAAACTAATCACTTATTGTTATTTCATAAAATCCAATTTAAGAAATAAGAACGCCGGTTTCAAGATGACGAATCAGTACCCGAATTCTTATCCAACACATGGAATAAAAAAACCCCATGCAGTATCTTTGCCATATGAAAAGTTTTGACGTACCAATTATTTATAGAAGTCCTTTGATAACTGCCATCAAAAAAAAACGACGGCAAATGGATAAAATGAAAAAGGACTTTTCTCCCACCCTTTTAGATTTTGGTTCGCTCCAAATATACCTGGCCCGCCACTTTGGTTTTTGCTATGGTGTCGAAAATGCTATTGAAATTGCTTTCCGTACAGTAGAAGAAAATCCCGGAAAAAGAATTTTTTTATTGAGTGAAATGATCCATAATCCTCAGGTAAATGCAGATTTGCAAGCGCATGGAGTTGTCTTTTTACAAGATACATATGGTAAGCAATTGATCCCCTTTGATGACCTGACCGCCGATGATGTTGTGATCATTCCCGCCTTTGGCACTACCCTGGCTATTGAAAAAAAATTAAAAGAAATTGGGATCCCCACTGAAAAATATAATACCACATGTCCTTTCGTTGAAAAAGTGTGGAACCGCGGTGAAGCCATTGCGAAAAAAAAATACAGCATAATAATTCATGGCAAACCTAACCATGAAGAAACCAGGGCCACATTTTCCCATGCTGCCCAAAATGCTCCTGCTGTAGTGGTAAAGGATCTGAAGCAGGCAAAAGAGTTAGCAGAATATATACTCGGCAAAAAACCACCCGCCCAATTTTATATGGAATTTGAAGGTCAATATTCAAAAGGATTTGATATCGAAAAAGATCTGGACCGCATTGGTGTCATCAATCAAACCACCATGCTTGCCAGTGACACCCAGGCAATTTCCGATTTTTTAAAACAGACAATGATCGACCAGCATCAGTTAACTGAAAACAATATTGAAGATCGTGTGGCTGATACCAGGGATACGCTTTGCTATGCTACCAACGATAACCAGACTGCTGTAAACGGGATGCTTCAAACAGATGCCGACCTGGCCATTGTAACCGGCGGTTATAATTCATCTAATACATCACACCTGGTAGAGCTTTGCGAAGAAAAATTGCCGACTTACTTCATTAGCAGCGAAGAAAAAATCATATCCTCTTTAGAAATTTTACATTATGATTTTAGAAATAAAACAGAAATCTTAACCTCAGGCTACCTCCCCTTAAAAAAACCAGTAAGAATCTTAATGACCAGCGGAGCTTCCTGCCCGGATGCGCTGGTAGAAGGCGTAATTCAAAAATTGGTGAACTTTTTCCCGGGTAACGTCAATACGGGGGAAATGATTGAACAATTTCTCTGAGATACCCGGGTCAATAATGTGAAGAAAGACTCATTATTTAATAATTATTTACTGACATTAAAATAATGAACAGCACTTCCGGCAACTCCGTCAGCATTTATACCCTGTGCAACAATAGCATAACGCCCTGGTTTATCTGAAGTATAAAAGCTGACTAAGCCAAATCCATTCTTATCAATTTTTATTTCAGGCTCCCAATATAAGAGATTTCTGAAATCAGGTACCCTGCTTTCAACTTTCTCCCTGGTATCATATATTGGCGAATAAAATTCCCTGTTAAGTTGCAGACCAGGATAATCCAATACCAGCGCATCTGGATTAATTTGAAAGCCAGCCAGGTCTCCCTTATAGGATTGGATACTTACAATACCCTCAATCATATCGTTCCCGGAAAAATATTTTCTTGTAATAATATCCAGTTTTTTGATCTTCAGGGGATCCAGTTCCATCAGTTTATTCATGTCAAAAACGGGCAATCCATCCAAAACAACCAGCGGATTATTTTCAAAGAAATTATGATAGGGTTCGTTTTTAACGTTTAATAAATACTGGTCTTTTGATTTTCTAATTCTTACTTCCACCACATATTCCTTCAACACCTCCTCCATTGTAATAAAACGGGTATAATCGTCCAACAAATAACTTTTATCCGGTTTGCCGTAGAACGTAGTGGTATCAATACTTTTGGGCAATGTAAACTTATGTTTTTCTTCCTGGACAAAAATATTCTCTACCTGGGATCCAACGCTCTGATCAAGCAACAGGTCTTTATTTTTTTCATCAACATTAAGAAGAGGATGTTTCCTGGAAGAAAAATCTCCGGAGTATGAATTGGGAATATCTATCGTATACCTATCTTTCCACCCACCGGATGCCTGAATAACAATATCGCTATTACCATAAAAATTGTTTAGACTAAAAAAAATATTCCCATTCTGATCACTGCCTGAAGTTCTGAAAATAAATCTTTCACCCGGGATAGTGAGATAAGTAGTTATATTCTGTAAAGGCAACCCTGTATTCTTATGCTTTATTTTACCCATGACCTGGTGACCTTCGTATTCAGGCAAAAAACGAAATGAAGGTTGCTTATCCTTCAAAACTTCTTCCCATTTGAATCTGCTCCACCCATGTGTAAGCATTAGGTTATCTACAGCTTCCTCCTGTGCATTTTCTTCCGTGTTGTTAAAATACCAGTCCGGTGATTCAACAGTGCCATGTAATTCTGAAGTAAGCCACAAAAAACTTCGAATATCTTTTCCATCTACTTTATGCAGAGAATCAACAGGGAAAACTGACAGGGAAATATTTGCACTGGCGGGTTTCCCGTTATTTATTTGAGACTTCAATTCAATACTAACATTTTTACGTAACGAATAATCCTGCTGATTGGGAATTAGTGTAAGGTTCAATTTTTCCTTTGGAGGATGAAAAAACAATCTTTCACAAACAGGTTGTCGTTTTGAATTGAATACGGTAAAATGAGAAATCCCCTCACCCAGATCTGCCTGTTTAATTGTAAATTCTGCTGTGCTGTTTTTAATCATTTCCATTCGAGCCAGCTTAACAATATTGCGTGTATGTATCAATAGATAAACGGGTTCATTATTTATCTTAGCTGATCTAACAATCAATTTCAAGAAACCTTTATCCGGAAATATTAAATTCATTACATATCCGGTTTCAAGTGCAGTTGGTAAATTTCGGACAATAACATTACCTGATGCAGATTGAATAACGGCTTTATAACTATTTCCCGGAGAAGGGGTAAATTTAAAATGCCCCATACCAAAACGCAAGGATTGAAAAGACGTAATGGAATCATTATTTTGGTTAATGACTAGTCCATTGCAAGAGATGCCATGGCCATTTTTGTCTACGGCATGAAAGGCCACTTTACTTTCCAACCTATTTACCAGGTTACCTCCTTCGGGAAAGAATTGAGCATCGAAAGCCGGAGTTTTGTTTTCTGACCCTCCGAGTTTTTTGAATGTATTAATAATAGTTATAGAGGATTCAAAATAAAACTCCGGATCAAAATTCTTCATCCAGTTTGTATAGGACCGCAACACATAATTTCCTGAATTTAGGGAGTAGGGCAACATTAATGATCCACTTCCTGTTCCTTCGTTCAATTCTATTTTCGCCTGCATCACTGCTCTTTTGTCCTTGTTCAGCAGTTCTACATAAGCGACCCTACTGATATTTGCAGGTTTGTTAAGAATGGCATCCGTATTATATAACTTAAACCAGAGAATCTCTCCGCATATGTAAAATGATTTGCCGGTATGAACAAATATTTTCTCCTGAAAATTATTATGGCCAAACTTTTCTACCCTGCTGATAAGTTCAACTTCAAAACCAGTTTGTGCAAAGCAGGAAAATAATCCGGCGTACGCAAAATGAAACAGGAGTAAAAAAAATGAATGATATTTTTTAATTGTATTCACTTATCCTTTCAAAGTTAATTTCTTCAATCAAATAAAATTTTACCAAAAATTGGGTTTTAAATTTGCGCCCCCTTGTTCAGTACATTCCAAACAGGCTTTTTTAGTAATCACCAGACCACCGGTAACGAAATAATAAGGACCAAAAGAAGTGTCGGGATAATCAAATATTAAATAGCTCGTTGAATTTTGTGGGATCGTAAGAATAACTCCACAAAACTCAACTGATGGAGCAAAATGCCAGTTAGCAACCTGGCTATTCCGGATAAACATTCTTTTTTCAGTAACCGTCGAAGCAGAAATATAACCCATTACTGGTTCACCTGGATTTTCAACACAAAGAATATTCCCCTTTAATTGCGAGGGCTGCCCATCAAACAGGGATCCCAATTGTTGTGTATTTTTCTGAATGATCCGCAAGTACTGAAAAGCTTTTTCCGGCAAGGCATATTGTCTCACCAAAATGCTATAGCCCAAACTTATCTTTTCAGTATGTTGAGGAACGATTGCAACAGGAAAATCGCTGATAACATCTTCGCTTAAATTGACAGAGGAACTTAAGATAATATTTGTAGAATTGGACGTTCGCCAGCAGGAATCAGTTTGTGTTAAAAAATCCTTCACATATATTAATCCATTGTTCACCCCGTAGTCGGTGGAATAAATGGAACGATAATTCCAGGTTTCAATGTAATCCCATCGGTAATATCTTGCATTATTAGAAGGGTCATGTGTGTTCACGGAAATAATTACATCCTCTTTTTGCTTCCATGTCAGGCTATCAATTGGTGGTGATGTTTTTCCTTCGGTGAATGCCGAAATATAGTTTTTGTTGTTTGTTGTTTTTATTATCAGCCTGAACTTTTTATCAGGATCCAAACTTAATTGTTGGGAAAGATAAATTCCATTTCCTTGTTCGGTGAGGTTATAATGACTTCCCTGCTCTTCCTCAATGGATACAAAAGCATTTAGTTCCGGGGCAAATTGTATTGAGTCTCCCAAGCGGGTTGAGCGGCTTAATACTATTTTAGTTACTGCGTTATTTCCGCAACTGATCATTCCATCTACCACCAGGAAATGAGTTTCAGTTTTTATTATTGGTGGCTCGTATGGTTTTTTACAACGGTTAAATACAATTATGGCAAGTGATAGAAGAATTGTTATATGTAATTTTTTATCCATCCTTTTTAAAATCTGAAATTATAACTGATGAAAGGTATGGCTGTTCCAAATACAGACAATTGATAACCTTTTATAATTCCTGCTTCCTGAATAAAATAAACTGAATAAGGATTTTGCCTGGCAAGCAAATTATAAACCCCAATTGACCATGAATTGTGGGTTAATTTTTTTGACCTATGGTTGCCATCTATATTTATCGAAAAATCGGCCCGGAAATAGTCAGGTATTCTGTATTGGTTTCTGCCCGAATAATAAATGCGTTGCGAGCCGCCCAGGTAAAAAATAGCAATGGGTAACGTGATAGGCCTGCCTGTACTGTACACCATAGTCAAAGAGGTTGTAAAGCGGTGGGAAATCTGGTAATTATTAACCCAATTAATGCTATGTGGTTTATCAAAGTTAGCGGGATAGTATCTTCCCTCATTTATTGACTGTCCGGCTAAGGGATCATCCTGGCGGAGCAAGGATCTGCTGTATGCATAACTAAGCCAACCGCTCATCTTCCCTGTTTTCTTCTTCAGAGCAAGTTCAATACCATACGCTTTACCCCGGGTATTTATTATGTCTGTTTCTATATAATGATTCATTAGCAAAACAGCGCCGCTTTTAAAGTCCAGGTAATTCTTTAAATGCTTGAAATAGATTTCGACTGAGGTTTCAATAGTATTAGATTTAAAATTTTTATAAAAACCAAGTGATAACTGATTACCTTTTTGTGGCCTTATATAAGGATCGCTAAGCTTCCAGATATCGCTTGGGGCCATGGCAACCGTATTGGACAACATATGAATATATTGCCAGAGACTGTTAAAACTAAATTTCAATGAGGTTTCATTGGACAATAACATCCTGGCTACAAACCGGTATTCTGTACCCTGATATGTTTTGATCATTTTCCCTGGCCTAAACGATTTAGTTCCTGTCAAAGAAATCTCGTCCCTGGGAACGCCCTTCGCATAGGCATGAATATCCCGGGGACCCAAATAATTATACATTGAGTATCTCAAGCCGGCATTGATAGAAAATCTTGAATTGATGGTATATTGATCTCCCACATATATTGCGGTTTCCAATGCTTGTTCTGGTTGCAATTTATCCGGGTTCACAAGAGACTGTTTGCCGGAAGGAACAAAAGATCCGGGATCTATTTTGTAGTAAATTGAATTGAGGCCAAATGAGAAAGAATGCTTATTGTCAGGAGAAAAATTAAAATCGGTTCTAAGACTTCCCTGGCTAATGGCTGATTGCAGACGAAATGCATTTACCGGATTTTCTTTACTTGAAATGCTGTACTGATAATTATCCCAACCGGCTACCGCTATCCCGTAAAGCTTATTATTGAAGATATGCTTCCACTTTATATTCAGATTTCGGTTACCATATTCATAAAGGGTATCCGTGTTTAATTTAAAATTATCATTACTGACATATCCGGTCAGGTACAAACTATTTTTTTCATTAATGGTATGGCTGATTCGTAAATTAAAATCACTAAATCCAGCCTTGCTTTTACTAAAGTCTGACCTGGGAATTTGTTTTAATAACCAGTTTGAATAGGTAGAGCGGCCGCCAATAATAAACGATGTTTTGTCTTTTTTTAATGGCCCCTCTATTGTAAGCTTGCTTGTTAGCAAACCAATTCCTCCTGTACCAGAAATCTTTTTTGAATTTCCATCTCGCATTGAAACGTCAAGGACTGAAGACAGGCGGCCTCCATATTTTTCAGGGATTGCACTTTTATATAAATCAAAGCCCTTCACTACATCCGGGTTGAAGGCGGAAAAAAAACCAAATAAATGAGAAGGATTATATATAGTAGCATCGGTAAAAAGAATGAGATTTTGGTCGGTAGAACCTCCCCGCACATTAAAACCATTACTAGCTTCGCCTACCGAGGTTACTCCCGGCAAAGTCAACAATACTTTTAATATGTCGGCTTCCCCAAAAACTACAGGCACTCTCTTAATGGTTTTAATCGACAACCTCTCCTCGCCCATCTGCATACCGCGGATATTTGATTTTTTTTCAGAAATAACGATCAGATTTTTTAAACTGGGAATAGAATCCTGCAATTCAATATTGAGTGTACCGTCTGAATATAACATAATCTGGCGACTGGCAGCCTTCATTCCAGCGCTGCTAATTTGCAATACATGTCTTCCGGTTGGTAATGAAATACTATAATACCCGAACTGGTTGGTAATAGCAGTAACAAAAGGCGTATCGGTATATACCATCGCCCCGGTAAACGATTCTCCAGTTTTACTGTCACGAACATAGCCAGCAATGTTCGCTCTATCCTTTTTGATCGCACTTGGTTTAAAGCCGATTTCATTTAGCTTATTATCCCTTGAACCAGTTCTTGCACTATTTTGAAATGGCTCGGGAGGAATGGCCGTATTGAATTCAAAGGAATCACTTTCTGCTTGTCCGCCACTGAAAAATTGATCAGGAAGTGTGGTTTGAATGACATTCCGGCTGTTTATAAAAACATTATTATTGCGGTCAATCGCAAAATGAAAAGCTGTATTGGCAAACACTTTCCCAATCAAATCATGTAGCAGCATATTCTCTGCCTTTACAGTTATTTTGAACGTATCGAGTTCAGCTATCTTATAATAAAAATAATAATTTGTATTGCGCTCAATTTTTAAAACAAAATCTGGAAAAGTAGTATTATTAAACTCTTCATTGACCCGCATAGAAGTTTGAGCCGAAACAATAGGAACATACAGCAGGTTTACAAGGGCAAAGACCAGGTAATATGGCCGACAGCAACGCATTTTACTACTTATTTTTTGAATAATATTCTACTACTCGCAATATGGCTTGACCAGGATCCTTTTTGAAACTTACATTTTCCCGCTGAATGAACTTTATTATTTCAGGTTTATAATTCTTAAATGCATTCACCAGCGATCTTTTATTGTTAATCAAAAAATAGCTGCTATTTTTTCTTATATAAAAAACATTAGTTTGAATAAATCCCGCTGTTTCATCTGCCCGCGATGGCTGATATAAGATCTTCTTACTTTTTCCCAATACAGTAACATCTCCATCAAATAGTAATTGATAAATGCCGGTACCGGGAAAACCTGTAAGGCCATCGTCTTCTGTTAAATTTAAAAATAAATGATCCTTTATGGAAAACCAGCCGACTTTGGCTGCAACTAATACAACCTTTAATTTTTTAACAGGAGTAATAAAAACAACCTGGTCATTAATCAAATCATATGATAATAATACCCCTGGATAATAAATGCCGTCATAATAAATGTTTCCTTGTTGGGGTTCGGAGAATTGAAAAAACGGGAATCCTGCACTACTGCGATAAGCACTTGTAAATTCAGTTCCACTATACAATCTCAAATCTTCTTTTACACTGTTTATATATAATTGAATAACATGGTCAGCCGAAGACTTTAAAAAACCAGATTCCGCAATACCGGCTTGTGGAAAACCACTTGCAGGAAAAAAAGCCATAAATGAAAAGAAAATATATAATGTGTGCTTTAGCATTTACTTTTCGGGGAATGATTATTTTGACCACCAATTGCACAAAACTGTTGCACCAAATAATAATTATATGAAATTCAGGAGGGAACTGTTCAGAAATTTAAAGTATTATTCTTAATTCAGAAAATAATAAATATCCGCATCAACTACAAAATCATTGAATTTATTGATTAAAGTAAAATGTAAAGTGTCCACGCTTTGAAATTATGCGGGTTGAAAAGACTAAGCACACTTCAAGCATAAAAAAAAAACAAGCCCTCATTTCCGGGCTTGTTTTCAATAGCTAAAATTATTTAAATGCCCTGCTCACAGGCGGGCAAAGGAATTACTTATACAGCAGAGCATAGTATTCATGTGCCATCCTGTTACTGTCAAAACGGAAGCGGACATCCTGCATCCCATTTTTCATTATTTGTCTCCACGTATTATAATCATTGTAGTAAACGGGTAAAATCTCCTTTTCCAGAATATCATACAATTTATTCAGATCATATTCATCCTGTTCATGGGTAGCCATATTAGCATAATCTGCTTTGGGCACTACAAATCCATTATGTCCATGATTGATAAATTCTGGTATCCAGCCATCATCTGTAGAAAAATTAACCGCCCCATTCATAGCTGCTGTCATACCACTGGTTCCTGAAGCTTCCCGGGGAACACGGGGATTATTCAACCAGCAATCTGAAGCCTGCTTCATTCTTTTGGACAGAGTTAGTTCATAGCCGGTTAAAACAGCAACATTACGGTACTCTTTACTTAAATAAACCAATTGATTGAATTCACTAATGGCAGGATGATCAACAGGATATGGCTTGCCGGCCCAGATTATCTGCACCGGGTATTTTGTATTGCTTAATAATTTTTTAAATCTTTTTTCATCGGTGGTTATCAAGCCCGCCCTTTTGTACCCTGCAAACCTGCGGGCCCACACGATGGTGAATACATCAGGCTTAAATAGTTTGCCGGTTTGATCTGCGACTATATCAAATGCCCTTTTCTTCAGGTATTTTTTCCTGTCGTCCATTCCATAATCATCGCCCGCTTCTTTAAAACGGTACAACTGCTTATCGGCCCAATAAAGATAATTTTGTGCATTTGTAATTGATATGATCGGACATATATCATCATACTTATTCCACATGGCCCTGGAAACATGGCCATGCAGTTCAGAAACGCCATTTGCCAGGTGAGCAAACCTCAAAGCGGCAAGTGAATGGTTAAATGCATCCTCATGATTGCCGGTTAATTTTTTTACCTCTTCAACACTGAGTCCACAGAAATAACTCATTTTATGGCAGAGATAAATGTCATGCTTTTCATTACCTGCTTCTTCAGGAGTATGGGTAGTAAAAACCAGTCTTTTCTTTACTTCGTCAATTTTTCGGTTGAATTTATTATATAAATAAAAGGCAGCAGAAAGACCATGTGCCTCATTAAGATGATAAAGTTCCGGGTTGAATCCCAGAACATCCATAAGCTTTGCCCCCCCCACACCCAGTAGTATGTATTGGGCTACCTTAGTTGCAACGTTGGCATCATATAACCGGTGAGTTATGGTTTGTGAAACGTAATCGTTCTCGGGTGTATCTGTAGACAAGAGAAATAAAGGAGCTGATTTAAATGTTTCCGGATTCAGGTAAAATACTTTTACCCAAACAGGATGCTCATGCACATTGATCTGAAATTTCAAACCTGTATCTTCCAGGAAGCTGTAATGTTTTTCATTCCAGGCAACATCCAGCGTTTGATCCTGGTGCCTCTCCTGGTCATAATAACCATATTTCCATAACATCCCCACTCCTATCAAATTCTGCTTTAGTTCATATGCACTCCTCAAATGTGATCCGGCCAGAAAACCCAGGCCTCCGCTATAAATTTTGAGGGGCTGATGTACGGCAAACTCCATTGAAAAGTAGGCAACACGTTTAGAGTAATTTTGTTCAACAGGATACGGAACATTATAATTGGTAAACTTCATCTCTTAGTTTTTAATTTTGGGTGCGTTCAAAATTTCACAAATAAAGAAAATAACTTTCATTTTTTTTAATGAAAACATATAAAATTGAAAATTCGCCTGGTATGTATTTTTTTACACGAAGGCGCAAGATAAAGGGAAATTCGGAATTGTCTGCTATTTGAAAGAAGCCTTCCGGAATCATTGTTATTTCTTTTTGACTGATTTTCTTTTTTCCGGAACAACCTTTGCTTCCTTCTTACGGGGATAGGTGCCATCAAATGAACACCGCAAACCTCGCCTGGAGCCGCACCCTTCTAATTCCTTTATTGTAACAGATGAAGAAGAAAATTTAAATTGTAAAAGGCACGGATCTCCTTTTTCCATGTATTCGGCTACGGTCGGTGATTTTATTAATGCCTCTCCTTTTAATTCACCCGTACAGTCTCCATTGTTTTTTTCAAAATGAATAAAAAAACTGATCATGCCTTTTTTTCTCCCGTCCCTTATAGAAACCAGGTTCATTTTTCCTCTTCCATAATCAGCTGCATATTTTTGTTTTCTGGAAAATGTATCAATAGGATTGGTTAGTTCCGTTTTTTTATCGTCCAGGGCATCTGTCATGATGAGCATAAAACTGCTGGCACCACTATTCAATACATACACATCCTTTCCTTCATTTACTGATCCGTCTGCATTCTTGCGGACGACGGATTTGGTCAGCGTATAGCGTGTGTCCATGCTGGCTATTTGTGTAGTAGCCGGGGATTGATCCAGCGTAAGCAGGGGCATAGAGGCGATATATTTATTTTTTTTATCGAACCCCACAACAAACATTGCCTTTTTACTAGCCGTAATCGCTTTAGCAAAAAGATATGTTTCGTCTCCTGCAGATTTGCCTAAAGGGTAAATTTTAGGTTTGGTTTTTTTTCCAAAAACTTCATGCAGTATTGAATCGGGTACAAATTGGGTGAAGACCTTGTAACTGATCAACAAGGAATCACTCTCTTTTTTTAAAAGGCTTTTATCAGCTATTTCGAAAGGTAATTTCGTTGCCGGGAAAAAATCAATAAAATCATTAATTTCCACAGGCTCATCACCGGAAAGAACGGGTTTCTTTGACTTGCATCCAGCTATAGAAATGCTAAATAAAATCAAGAGGGCATACTGCTTCACTAATGTCATAGTAACGGGTATTAAACCTACAAATTAAGCGTTTCCCTCCTGATCATCAACACAAAATTTTGATATGCCGATTTTATAATTTAGGTTTGCCTAAAAATTTATTTAGCTTTGTTGAACTATTCTACCAGTGAGGAGAACTATATCAAGGCGATATTTCATCTCCAAAAAGCGGATGGCACTGTTACCACCAATGAAATGGCTGCCCATCTGCAAACGAAACCCGCCTCCGTCACGGACATGTTGAAAAAACTTAAATCCAAAAAGCTGGTCCATTACCAGGCTTATTATGGCTTCAGATTATCAGCAGATGGTTTAAAAGTGGCTCTTCTTATCATTCGTCGTCACCGGTTATGGGAATATTTTTTAGCAGAGAAATTAAAATTCAGCTGGGATGAAGTACATGAAATAGCAGAAGATCTTGAACATGTAAGCAACAAAAATCTGATAGATAAACTAGACGAATTTCTTGGCTTTCCCCGCACAGATCCGCATGGAGATCCCATTCCTGACAGCAATGGAAAAATAGAAACCAACAAACAAATTTGCCTTATGGATTTGCCGCTGAATAAGCCGGCAACGGTCAGCCATGTAAGTGACCAGTCATCTTCAATGCTTGAATTGCTGGGTCACAAAAAAATTGGTATAGGCACCCGGCTTGAAGTAAAAAAGAAATTCAGTTACGATAATTCTATTGAAATAAAGATCCGCCAGCACACACCGATTAATATCAGTGAACAACTGGCTAAAAATATTTTTGTTAAGTATGGGCAATAAAAATGACCTGGATGCATCCCTCAGCGAAGTGCATCAAAGCGTGGATACCACCAATTTAAAAAAACCTGCCTGGCGAAGAATACTTTCTTTCTTTGGCCCGGCTTATCTTGTTAGTGTGGGGTATATGGATCCTGGGAACTGGGCCACAGACCTGGCAGGAGGCAGTAAATACGGGTATACCTTGATATGGGTATTGCTGATGAGTAACCTGATGGCACTACTGCTCCAAAGTATGAGTGCAAGGTTAGGTATAGTCAGAGGCCGGGACCTGGCGCAGGCCAACCGGGAAGCCTATCCGAAAAAAATGAATTTCATATTGTGGGTGTTAGCAGAAATTGCTATTGCGGCCACTGACCTTGCCGAAATACTTGGTATGGCTATAGGGATTCAGTTGCTTACCGGGCTACCCCTGATTTGGGGCGTATCAATCACGGTGCTTGATACGTTTCTTCTACTTTATCTTCAACGTCTCGGCATCAGGAAAATGGAAGCATTTATAATTGGTTTGATTGCCGTAATTGGTGTGTGTTTTCTGGTGAATATAATCATTGCTTCACCCCAACTTTTCGATGTGTTGCAAGGATTTATTCCTTCCCTGCCTGAGGCAAAAGACCTGTACGAAGCAAAAAATATGAGTAATGCTTTACCGAAAGAGACTGCACTGTACCTGGCCATAGGCATCATTGGTGCCACCGTAATGCCTCACAACTTATATCTTCATTCGGCATTAGTACAAACCCGAAAAATAAAAAAAACAAAACAGGGAATAAAGCAGGCCCTGAAGTATAGTTTTATAGATAGCGCTGTTGCACTGAATATCGCTTTTCTTATTAATGCAGCCATACTTATACTGGCCGCCACGGTATTTTTTCAAACCGGTAAAACAGATGTAGCAGAAATAAACCAGGCTTATGAACTGCTATCACCCATGTTGGGGTCCAATTTTGCCTCTACCCTTTTTGCTATTGCGTTGATTGCGTCCGGGCAAAGTTCTACCATAACCGGTACACTCGCGGGTCAAATTGTAATGGAAGGATATTTACGCTTGCGGATTAATCCCATTATGAGAAGACTCATCACCCGGTTGATCGCTATTATTCCAGCTATCATTGTGATTGCTATTTTTGGGGAAGGGCAGGTTGACAGCCTTTTAATTTTCAGCCAGGTTATTTTGAGTTTACAACTTGGTTTTGCTGTGATACCGCTTATTCATTTTGTAAGTGATAAAACTACCATGGGCGATTTTGCAATAAAACCCTTTGTTCAATTTTTGGGATGGCTGGTTGCTTCGGTGTTGGTTTACCTGAATCTGAAAATGCTTACAGAAGAAGCATTTAATTACTTCGAAAGTAGTGGTAACAGTGCTATAAAAATATTGATAGCATTAGCCGGTCTTTTCTTTGTACTACTTCTTATTTACTCAATTGTTTTCCCCTTAATCAAAAAAAGTAAAAAAGCATCCTCCTCCTTACATCCTGATTTCGCCGGCATACAAAACCTGGAGGTTCCGGTTTACAATAAAATTGCTGTGGCATTAGATTTTAGTGAAAACGATCAAAAAATCCTGGCTGCAGCCATTGGGCAAGCCAGGCCTGATACTGAATTTATATTGATTCATGTGGTTGAAAGCGCAACGGCTTATTTACTGGGCAGTGAAACGGATGATTTTGAAACTCAAAAAGATAAAGAACGTCTGGACCTTTTTGTAAATCAATTAAAGGATAAAGGTTTTGAATCCAAAGCTGTGCTGGGTTTTCGTCATGGAGCTAAAGAGATAATCAGAATTGTAAAAGAAGAAAAACCAGATATGCTGGTCCTGGGAGCCCATGGACATTCAGGAATTAAAGACTTCTTTTATGGAGAGACAGTAAATGCGGTGCGGCATGGAATGAAAATTCCCGTACTGGTGGTTCATCTTTGACCAGGAAATGAAGTATTTAACCGTTAGAATTTTTTGAATGATTGCGAAGTAAATGTTTGAACCTGCTGAAAGTTTCCGGCTTGATATTGAGATAACTTGCCAGGTACTTTTGAGGAACCCGCTGCATTAATTCCGCGTTTTTCATAACAAAATTGAGGAATCGTTCACGAGGGCTCATCTTTATTAATTGCATTTGCCAGCTATCGCTGACAGCCATCATATGGGTTACAACCAACCGTCCGAGCCGCTCCATTTTTTTTGATTTATTATATAGCTCCTCAAGGTGAATGTATCGAATAGAAACAATAACAGAAGGCTCAATGGTTTCAATGAAATATTCAGAAGGCTGACGGCCGAGAAACGATTGCTGACTCATGATGATTTGCCCCTCGGTGGATATTTGTGTATTTATTTCATGATGTCCCTTTTTATAGAATTTTCGGACCAAACCTTTTATCACAAAACTGAAGAAATCTTCCACTTCACCTGCCTTGATGAGATATTCTTTCTTACCATATCGCCGCACCTTCAGGATGGGAGTAAAATATTGTTCAAACTCCTCATCTGAAATAGGAACAAATTTGTTCAGGTAAGTAAAGAAAAGTTGTGCTACGTCCATGATAGTTGAAGAAAGAAAAGTTACGAAATAATTGACCAAAATCAAGCCAATCAAAAAAAAACTTTTGGCTAAAAATGAGATTCATGGAATACCAATGACCATTTTACATCCTTATATTGTAGATTTGCGACCCTGCGAACGT
Source organism: Chitinophagaceae bacterium (assembly GCA_041743125.1). Lineage (GTDB taxonomy): Bacteria > Bacteroidota > Bacteroidia > Chitinophagales > Chitinophagaceae > Terrimonas_B. The sequence continues at coordinate 53,701 of JBGTNK010000195.1, read as the reverse complement.
ATCGCAGTTCATTGAATACTAATTAAAAAAGAATTTATGGCTAAAAAGATCAAAGTAGCAAATCCTGTTGTTGAATTGGATGGGGATGAAATGACACGCATTATTTGGAAATTCATAAAAGACAAACTCATTCTTCCTTATGTTGATCTGGATATTAAATACTTTGATTTGGGTGTAGAATACAGGGACCAAACAAATGACCAGGTTACCATTGATGCCGCAAATGCTATTAAAGAATATGGCGTTGGAATCAAATGTGCCACCATCACTCCTGATGAGGCAAGGGTAGAGGAATTTAAGCTGAAGCAAATGTGGAAGAGTCCAAATGGCACCATAAGGAATATATTGGATGGAACAGTTTTTCGTGAACCCATTGTAATCAGTAATATCCCGAGATTAGTTACCAATTGGACAGCACCAATTATTGTAGGACGGCATGCTTATGGCGATCAATACCGGGCTACGGATACTGTAATTAAGGGTAAAGGAAAATTGACAATGACATTTACTCCTGAAGGCGGAGGGAAACCTCAAACTTTTGAAGTATTCAATTTTAAAGGAGATGGTGTAGCCATGAGTATGTATAATACTGATGAAAGTATTATGGGATTTGCGAGAAGTTGTTTTAATATGGCCCTCAACAAAAAATGGCCCCTTTACCTGTCTACAAAAAATACTATATTAAAAAAGTACGATGGCCGCTTCAAGGATATATTTGAAACCATTTTTCAAAATGAATTTAAAGCCAGATTTGAAGAAACAGGAATAGTATATGAGCACCGCCTGATCGATGACATGGTAGCCAGCGCATTAAAATGGAATGGCAATTTTGTTTGGGCATGTAAAAACTATGATGGCGATGTACAAAGTGATACGGTAGCACAAGGATTCGGTTCCCTTGGATTGATGACCTCGGTATTGGTTACACCTGACGGAAAAACTATGGAAGCAGAAGCTGCCCATGGTACTGTAACCAGGCACTACCGCGACCACCAGGCCGGAAAGCCTACCAGTACTAATCCTATTGCTTCCATTTTTGCCTGGACCAGAGGCCTGGCCTTCCGTGGAAAATTAGATGACAACCAGCCGCTGATTGATTTTAGTCTTGCCCTGGAAGAAGTTTGCGTAGAAACTGTAGAACAGGGTAAAATGACGAAGGATCTTGCCGTTTGTATCCATGGAAATAAAGTAAAACACGGTGATCATTATTTATACACGGAAGAGTTCTTAGATGCTATTGATATGAATCTGAAAAGTAAAATGGGATTGTAAAGGAGGTATAGACGTAGACCTAAGCTTTTTTATTGGCTACATTTAGGTTAGCTCCCTTTAAAATTTTAAAAGAATAAAAATAAGCACTTCATACCGAAGTGCTTTTTTTGTATAGTTATTCATACAGTTTTAAATCTATATGCTTTAAGTACATCAGGTAAAATATTACTGCCGTTGCAAGTGAATTATCAACCCGTAAATTCTATAACTTCCATTTGAAATTAATTGCATCATGAAATACTTTTAATAGACCAGGAAAAAATTAAACCCAATTGAAATGGTGATGATTCAAAAGGCTGGCCCTGGAGACGTTACATTGATCCGGGATATGGCCTTAAAAATATGGCCTGTTACTTACCAAAAAATTTTATTGCCTGAACAAATAGAGTATATGCTCAGGCTATTTTATAGCGAGGATATTTTACAAAAACAAATAGAAGATGATATAACTTTTATTTTGGCGTATGAAGGGAAACAACCTGTTGGATTTGCATCTTACCAACTTATTGGCTCCGGGCTATACAAACTGCATAAAATATATGTCATCCCGTCAGTGCAAGGCAAGGGAACCGGTCGATCCATTATTGATCAACTGATAATTGAAATGAAGGCCCATGGGGCCACCTCCCTTCAATTGAATGTAAACCGGAATAACAATGCAAAACTCTTTTATGAAAAATTAGGTTTTGAAGTCATAAGAGAAGAAGACATTGATATAGGAAATGGTTTTTTCATGAACGACTTTTTAATGGAAAAGAAGTTGTAAAATCTTAGATGATTAATAACCCGGTTGTTGGTATTATGCTTTCGCTCCTTCATTTACCACAATTCATAAATTTTTTTGGATCCACCGGTGTTTCAAAATCGTAAAGTAATAGTTCAATTTTTTTACCCGTAATTAAATGCCCCAGCGTTTCACCTGTCTTTAGACGCTGATCCTTTTTAACTTTTGTGCTGGTTAACCCGGACAACCAAAACCAGTAATTTTTGTGGTTAAAAACAATTTCCCAGTTACCATCCTCATCCCGCTGCACAATGCTTATTACCACATCTGCAGAGGCTTTCACAAGTGAGTCTGTGGAACTTGATAATATAATCTTTAATTCAGCGTGCCCTTGATTAAAGGATGGCCTTTCAGGAGCATGTTCGATAGCGTTATTTAAAGGACAGGCCAGTTGGAGCGGTACGCTTTTTTGTGCTTGCAAAAAATGAGGAAAAGAGAAAAGAAACAAAATAAAAAGATATCGTTTGCAGAATAGCCGCATCGGTCAATTAGTATGGATATGTAGTTTTTTTACCATCTCTGCACTCATCGTTTCGGAAGTGGGTCCATATCCATTGACTAAAACACCCTTATGCCCCTGATTGCTTTCTATGGCATAAACAACAGCTTCATCTGCCGGGTCGCTATTGCCTTCAAACCGGTGAACTTCTGTAATTTCAAAATCCTCAGGATTGAATTTATCCTCATGGCAAACTATACAATTTTCATCAAGGTTAAAGTCCATATTGTAGCCCCTCGTTTTGAGTCCGTTAACTGCTCCTGACACTGTTTCGTAACTGTACATATTGCTATTTTATAGTATTAAAATTACCTTTAATTATCCGGATTCTAATTATTTTGAAAGGGCTCAAAAGTTACAAATCAACCGCGTTGTTTATTGGCGCTCTTGGCCATTAACCTTACCTTTGCCGCCAAAATAAATACTCTTATAAAATGTCTACAGTAACTAAATCGATTGATTTTTCATTGCCTTATAAAGTGGCTGATATTTCATTATCTGATTGGGGCCGCAAAGAAATACGACTGGCTGAAAGCGAAATGCCGGGGCTAATGTCAATCCGTGCTGAATACGGACCTTCTCAACCATTAAAAGGTGCCAGGGTAGCAGGTTGTCTTCATATGACCATTCAAACTGCAGTTTTAATCGAAACCCTGGTGGCTCTTGGCGCAGAAGTGAAATGGAGTTCCTGTAATATATTTTCTACCCAGGATCATGCGGCAGCTGCTATTGCGGCGGCAGGAATTGGTGTTTTTGCTTGGAAAGGACAATCGCAGGAAGAGGCAGATTGGTGCATTGAACAAACTTTGTTTTTTGGCGGAAACGATAAACCTCTCAATATGATACTGGACGACGGTGGTGACCTTACCAATATGGTGTTGGATACTTATCCTGAATTAGTACAGCATGTAAAAGGTATTTCTGAAGAAACTACTACCGGCGTGCACCGGCTTTATGAAAGAGTGGCAAAAGGTACCTTACCTATGCCAGCCATTAACGTAAATGACTCTGTGACTAAGTCTAAATTTGATAATAAATATGGATGTAAAGAATCCCTGGTTGACGCCATCCGGCGTGCAACGGACGTAATGCTTGCCGGCAAGATTGCCGTTGTTGGCGGATACGGGGATGTAGGTAAAGGGTCGGCCGCTTCACTTGCAGGCGCCGGCTGCCGCGTTATTGTTACTGAAATTGATCCAATTTGTGCTTTACAAGCCGCGATGGATGGCTTTGAAGTAAAGAAAATGATTGATGCAGTTAAAGAGGCGGACATTGTTGTTACTGCTTCTGGTTGCCGGGATCTGATTACCGGTGCCCATTTCAAACTGATGAAGGATAAAGTGATTGTTTGTAATATCGGGCACTTTGATATTGAAATTGACATAGCCTGGCTTAATACAAATTATGGCGATACTAAAGACACCATTAAACCGCAGGTAGATATATATAATGTAGATGGTAAGGATATCATCATTCTGGCAGAGGGCCGGTTGGTAAACCTGGGATGTGCCACGGGTCACCCCTCTTTTGTTATGAGTAATTCTTTCTCAAATCAAACCCTTGCTCAAATAGAATTATGGACTAATCATAAGAGTTATGAGAACAAAGTATATGTGCTTCCAAAGGTGCTTGATGAAAAAGTAGCCCGATTGCACCTTTCCAAAATTGGTGTGGTACTGGATGAGTTGACCACCGCTCAGTCAGATTACCTGGGTATCAACAAGGAAGGTCCATTCAAACCTGAAATGTATCGCTATTGATTAATTGCTTTTGAGTAAATATTTCCCCTACTATTTTTTGATTTGGTAGGGGATTTTTATTTGATTAAATCTTTCATTTAAACAGAAATCCTCTATACACAGAAGGAAAAGATATATGTCAACCTTTTCTTTACCCGATATTTTGTAAATCACAATATTACCTGGTAATCTTCCGTTAATTGGTTCATTATTTGCCAATATTCTTTTTATGAAACCTATTTACAATATTATCCGCGCCGTAACCGACGTAAAATCAGATGAATTTCCAAAAGCAATTTCCTTTTTATTAATGCTGTTTTTTGTTTTGTTCGGCATTTTTAGTATGTACATACTACTTTAAGGAAATAAAAAGGTATATAGGAGGGACACAAGAGTTAGGATCTTATAAATTCTTTGTGCCCGGGTATTTTACCATCCTATACCATAGTCTTCTCCATGATTACTGCTGCCTCCCCAAAGTGTTCCGTGCTTCCAATCAAAATAGATGGCATTAATAGGGCCCGATGTTCTGTCCTCATAACTGATTGTATATCCTTTTTCTTTCAATTCTTTCCTGATCCATGCTGGTGTACTTGAATTCAGGGTAATAAAACCTGGCTTCGGCTTTCGGTCACTGGTTTGAACGCCACCAAGGGAAAGCCAGAGTTGATTGCTATTGATATTTGAGGCTTCTGTAGCTTCCTGAACAGTCATTCCGAATTCCACCATATTCAAAAAGAATTGCAACAGGTTTTGATCTTGTGTATCGCCTCCCTGAACTGCAAAGGATAAATAAGGGCGTCCATCTTTTAGCGCCAGAGCCGGGGTCAATGTGACCCTGGGCCGTTTACCTGGTTCAACAACGTTGAAAGGATTTGTAGATGAATCGAGAACAAAACTCTGCATTCGCTGGCTCATTCCAACCCCCGTGTGGCCCGCAATACAGGCGGGAATCCATCCGCCGCTGGGTGTGATAGATACCACCCACCCTTCTTTATCAGCAGCCTCAACTGAGGTAGTTCCACGCCAAAGCCTTTCCACATATTTATCATCTCTTTCCTCATTAATCCCAGACATCAATTGATACTGCTTCAGATTTTCCCTGTATGGATTTATTTTATTTTCGAATGGATAGGGATCCCCGGGAGCAGCTTTATCATTATTCCTCCCATCCGTTATAAGCTTTGCTCTTTCCTTTGCATAATCTTTAGATAATAAACCCTGCATCGGTTCTTTGGGAGGATAATAAGGATCGCCATAATAAAAATCCCGGTCGGCAAAAGCAAGATTCATTGTTTGATAAAGTGTATGAATATATCGGGTACTATTATATCCCATACTTTTAAGATCGAAGTTTTCTAATATATTCAGTGATTGTAACATCACGGGACCCTGAGTCCATTGCTGTAACTTGTATACCTCAATTCCTTTATAATTTACATGCATCGGCTCTTCCTCTATGGGCTTCCATTTTGCCAGGTCATCCATAGTAATAAGTCCGCCTTGCTCTTTACTTCCCCGCACAAATTCCTGCGCAATATCTCCTATATAAAAGCGGTTATATGCGGCCATAATTGCATCTTTCCTGTTCTTCCTGTTTCTAATAGCTTCTTGTTCTGCTTCCACCATTTTAGTAAGTGTTTTGAACAAATCAGGTTGTGAAAAAATCTCACCTGCCTCAGGAGCTTCTCTGTTTTTACCCCTATGTGGTAAAAACACAGCGGCCGAATACGGCCATTCACTGATCATTTTTTTTTCTCTTTCCATGCTATTAGCTGTTTGTGCATCTATGGGATACCCTTCCGCGAGTTGAAGGGATGGTGCAAGAATTTCTTTAAGGCTCATGGTTCCGTATTCAGCAAGCATATAACATAGACCACCCGGGGTACCCGGAGTAACTGCTGCAAGAGGGCCATGTTCAGGCGGAAAATTATACCCTTTCTTTTTAAAGAATTCCACCGTAGCTCCGGTGGGAGCAATACCCAAACCGTTTATTGCAATCACTTTCTTTGTTTTAGGATTATAGATCAGGGCCTGGGTTTCGCCACCCCAACTCAAAACATCCCACATGGTGCAGGTTGCGGCCAGCATGGCACAAGCTGCATCTACAGCATTGCCTCCTTTTCTAAAAATCATTGCCCCGGCTTCCGCAGCAAGAGGTTTACCGGTAATTGCCATCCAATTTTTTCCATGTAGTGGAGGCTTTTGCGTTTGCTGGGCCCCAATGTTATTCAGGCCAACAGTGACCACAAGAAATAAATATGTAATCCATCTCATAAAAATTATTTAATGTTGAAGTTAGAACGTAAAAGAATATCACTTCCATATTTAGAAAATAAAAACAATCCGGGTAAATACAGGTCCACTCATTTATAAGCAACCCCGGCACCTATAATTAGTTTTCATATCCATCAAACCAAATATTCGATTTGTTGCAGCATTATCAAGTACATTGATAGAATATTTGTATTCATATATCCTTCAAAGAATCAGATAAGAACCGGGACTTCGATTTTAAATTTAGAAGATTTACCAAGTGGAAATTTTCTGCAATATATTTTGTTGATATGATGATTAGAATATAGTTTTTACTAAAGTATTCATAGAAAATCCCGAAGTCAAAAAAAATAATACGCACGATCAAAGAGCAAAAGATTTTTTTTCTTTCATATTTAGCATCTATTTATCACCCATTTTTTACCAATAGAAGTTACTTTGTTTGTAAAAAGTTTTAATCTAGAATTTATTGGAAATTTTATTGAAGACAAAAAGCTTTCTCTTAACTAACTAAACGGTAAGGAGATGAAATAAAATAAAAAAATTATTAAGTAGTTGTACGAGCGCCTGCCAGATAAGCATGACTTATTTTCAGTAAACTATTTTTAACTCCATCACGATGATTGCCACTGGCATACATAGCTATAGTAAAATTCCCTGGATAAAATCACTAGGTCGATTGAATTTTGCTGAGTAGGTTTGCTTCAGTTGAAACGACAATAAACAATAGTACACCATTACAGGTCAAAATGAAAAAACCATAATAACCGTACCCCCTGTAACAACAACGTACAAGTTTTCCAATATTCTATAGAGAAAATTTTTTCAATCTCCTGTGATAGACATTTAATCCAAACCTTAAGGGTCGGCATTGTTTTATTCTAAAAGTATAAACGATGTTGAAAAGAAAACTAGTCCGTTCAGGTCTTTTTGTTAACGTGTTGATGATTTTACTGGCTGCTGTCCATGCAACCGGTACACAACAAACTTCTATTATTACTTCACAAGTAATAAATGATCCTTCCATTCAATGGGTATACTTTGATGAAGATCTGTTACTATTTAACGGCCTGAGTGAATCAGGAGCAGCCGATGCACCCAAGATCACATTGCGGAATGAAGCCATGAAGTTTGCCAACAACTACCTGGCAAGTAACAGGGAAACGCTCAAAAGCATCAAAGAAAAAAATCCAAATTATTTCAGGATCATGGATTCAGTTTTCCATAGGTATAAGCTACCATTGGAATTAAGAAATCTGGCAATTGTGGAATCGGAATTAAATCCACAAGCCAGGTCAAAAGTTGGAGCTGTAGGTCCATGGCAGTTTATGCCAGCGACGGCCAGGTTTTTATCATTGAAAGTGACAGCCAGGTATGATGAAAGAACACATTTTTATAAAAGCACGGTAGCCGCTGCCAAATATTTACGGGACCTATACAGGCTTTTTGACGATTGGCTCTTAACGATTGCAGCATACAATAGCGGACCAGGTCCAGTTTACGGCGCTATTAAAAAATCAGGTAGCCGAAATTTCTGGAAACTTCAGAATTATTTGCCTGCCGAAACAAGGGATCATGTGAAGAAATTCATAAGTACACATGTTTATTATGAAGGGCAGGGAGGTGTGACCACTCTCACCAAACAGGAAGTGCATTTACATAGGAAGACCATGCTGGCTTTTGCTGAAAAACATAACCGACTTCTTAAGGAAAAACAAGCGGAAGGAAATTCAAATAATACTGAGAAAGAAAGCAAGCCTTACGATAATCTGATCACCATAGCGAAGACGGGGGAAGCTAAATTAAATGAGGAAGACCAGTAAACCAGATCAAAATTATTTAATCATCGTCCAGTGTAACCAATAAAAGTCCGGTCTGTTGACCGGGCTTTTTAATGCACTAGTATTTTTCAAAATGATATATTTAAATCTCACAAAAAATTTGACAGCTATCCGGGCATTATCTCCTTAACCTTCTTTCCTAATAATTCCTTAAACTACCGGTTATCAAGATGAATCAATATCTTAATGCCGTTGATAAAATACCAGTCTTTTACTTTTGTATTTCCTCTTTGATCACCATCACCCTGGCGGAAAGGATGCCCGTTAGGAAGTGGCTTGCCTCTATAGGCAAGTTCAACTGCTTTAGGACCTTTATTGGCGAGAAGTATATTGGGATCGATATAAGTTCCGCTTACGTCATCAAGGTAATCTGTAAATAAAAACCGGTACCCAATTTCATAAACGATTTCAACCTTATCATTAATATTATATTTCCACCCCCCGCCAAATGGCAGGCAAAATTGAGTATTTGAATATGGTTTTTTTCGTGGATATTCTGCCAAACCCTGACCTTCCGTGCTCAAGGGCCGCAGGAATGTTTTATTATTATTATTGTCAAAGGAATATGAATTGAAATGATAAACACCAATGCCGCCAAAAATATAAGGATAAGAATAAAAGATTTCCGGCTCCAACAAATTGTATTCTATACAAGCACTCACCTCCAATATTTTACTTTGAAAATTCAGGTTGCGTGAATGAATATCCGCTTGCTTGTTGTACTTATCATCACCTACTAATTTCCCCAGGCTTATTCCACTACGGATTACAAAATTGTTATCAAAATTATATTTCAGGTTTATACCCTGGGTAAAGCGCAATGTCCTGGGAAGGAAATGTTTTTCCGTAAGATCACCTCTATAGCCAGAAACTCCTGCCAGCACTTCAACCTGCCACTGACCATAAGAGGAGGTAGCCAGAAATAGAAAAACAACCACACTAATTCTCATAGCATCTACTATTTTCTTCAATATTAAAAATTATTCAGATATCCTTCAGGCGGGAAGGATTTAAACAGTAACGTTTCCAAGGGGGTATTAAAAATATGACTTTTTTCATTAGCATAGCTCATCCTCATCGAGCCTGAAACTAAAAATTCATTAACTATGATTTGATAAAAAGAAAATTATGCTGGAAATACAAACGAATATGACCATACTATTTTTTTCCTGACAGGAAAAAGCTATACCAAATAAATGACCAGGCATTTTAGCACAATTATTCCCATGTCAGACAACAATTATAATTCGGGGAAAATGTGGCCTATTTATTACCTAAAATGGATTTACTATTTCAATGAAAATTATAAAACTGCCAAGATCCTGGCAATAGTCGAAAATATATTTTTATATAGGTCAATATAATCCCCCTATTCTCAATGGATTTAATTAATTTTCAACAAGTAATAATACCCAAAACAACTAATCTAATTCCCGGGGACCTTTCTGGCACAATTTTTTTCTTTAAAAATGAAATATTGACATATGGATAACGAGCTAAGTAAGGATAAAACAGAAAACAGGGATGCCCCACCTTATAGTTTTTCTGACATCGTCACAAAAAATAAAATTAAGAAACACCTTAGTGATATCAATGATGTAATCACAGAAGAAGATATAGCAAATGTGAAAGTACCTGGTGATGAAGACTCTACCAAACCACCCGGTGCTAATGAAGGAAAAGATGAAAAAGAAACCCTGGATGAAAAGGCAGAAGACAAAAAAATAACCCCTTGGGATGTGCTCGAATGATGTTAACCCTTTTAGCTTTACAAAGTACCTTCTCTGCATAAATTGCCGATACGATGAAGAGAATTGACCTTTCAATTAAAAAAAGACTGGCAAGTATTGCTTTGTTGTCAGTCGAGTTGATCATAGCTCTCTCTCTTTTTATTTGCGCATTAATTGTTTTCGCTCTTATCGCTTACCGTGTTTTTAACCTGCAAAACGAACATTTTGATTTTTTAATGTTTGATTGGGTATCTGTTTTTGTAAGTCCTGCATTTACACAGTTCATGCAGTTCATAACTTTTTTTGGAAATCATAAATTTCTGATCCCCGCTAATCTTTTACTGATTATATATTTTCTTTTTCTTAAAAAACACAGATGGTATTCGATTAAGGTGCCGGTTGTCGCTATTGGAGGTGTACTATTGATGTTTCTTTTAAAGCAATTTTTTAACCGTCCAAGGCCACTTGTACCCTTGCTTGAGCCTGTCAGAGGGTTAAGTTTTCCAAGCGGCCATGCGCTCATGAGCATGACTTTTTATGGGTTAATAATTCTCCTGGTTTGGGATAATGTCCGCAGCATAGCATGGAAATGGATATTGTCCATTTTTTTTCTACTTTTTATTTTAATGATTGGCTTTAGCCGCATTTACCTTCGGCTTCATTATTTCAGTGATGTGATCGCAGGATTCTCTGTTGGAATTATATGGTTATCGATATCGATATGGGTAATAAGGCGACTTGAAAAGTTTAGCAGGAAAGAAATTGATCCGGTTATTACAGAAAGTCAGTAGGCAAAAATAGGTGGGTCCTCATTTGCCTTTAAAGAATATCTTGCCGGCAAATAATGCTATGAGAATTATTCCAATAATTTTTCTGCTCTTATTTATATCAGCCTCCTGCACTCGAACTATTTATCTCGTCCGGCATGCGGAAAAAGCTACGAATGGAAATAACTTCGATATGATGGATAAAGATCCCCCCTTAACAGTACAAGGTAAAAGGCGGGCCGAAGCACTCAGGGAACTATTAAAAGGTAAAAAGATAGGACATGTGTTTACCACCAACACGGTGCGAACCAGGGCGACGGCAGAGCCGGTAAGTGGCTATTTCTTTCTTGAACCGGAAATATATCCGGCCAGGCCTGATTCTTCCTTTATTATCCGGTTACAATCATTGAAAGAAAATTCTCTTGTCATTGCACATAGCAACACCATAAACGATATCGTAAATCAATTGTGCGGTTCTGTAAAAATTGCAACTGATTTGCCGGAAACAGAATATGATAACTTATTTATCGTTAAAAGGAAGAAGAACAAAATGATTTTTGAGAAAAGAAAATATGGAATTGCATCTCAGTAAAATGTTTCCTCCATTCAATTTCGCTTTTTGCTTATCATTTTAATAATTTAGTGAAACTGAATTAGCGTCCAATCTATATAAAATGTCGCTGTTTGATGATTATCTGTGAGTTTAAAAAATTAAGTACCCTTATCATCCTTGTCATTGGAACCCTGCACATTTTGCTGGCATCCCCGATACGGATGCCAGCTGACAGCACACCGGTTTCCACTCATCAACAAGCTATAGCGTATCTGGACAGCTTGCAAAAATTGGACTCAAGTATGCACTGGCCCAATGTAGATCCGGATCTATTCCTGCAAAATTTGAGAACATTCGCTACCGAACCTTTAAAATTTTATGAAGGCAAAGGCACTAATTTTTGTGCCTATTCAGCCCTTACCTATATACCCTTAAATTATGACCCCCTGGGGTTTTCACGTTTCATGATTTCACTTTATCAAAATGGCAAAGCCAGGTTGGGGAAAGTTGTTTTTAAACCTGGCTTACCTGTAAGAAAAGCAGCAGGAATTATAAAATATAAAGGAGCCCTTGATATAAGTCCTGCGGGACAGATTTGGTTCCTCAGCCTTGCTGATCATTTTAAAGGATACCTTAATTTTTTCAACCGCGGTTTTGATAAAGGTGATGAAAATACATTATGGGCCTCTACCAATTTTGCCAAATTTAACCGGATGCTTCGTAAGCTGTTCAATTTAAAGGTTCATGCCCGGGGATCAGATATAGTTCGTCCATGGGTAGGTGATACTTATAATTATCTCAACGATATTGCCGGGGAGCGACCAGTTTTTTTGTTTCTTAATAATCGGTTACTGTACAAGAAAAAACATAAGGTGGTAACGCGGTTTGGAATTCCCACACACTTTGTTCTATTGATGAATGTATTCAAAACAGAGGATGATAAAATAACGATTATCTATTGGGATTACGGCAAAAAAACCCTGCAACAGGTTAGCCCCCGTTTACTCCGTAAGATCATTTTTGGAATTACCGATTACTCCTTTAAGAAAAAATGAACCGACACATTTACTATACTGCCTTTTTTATTTCCTGGATTTTGATGGCCTCCTGTTCCCACTCAAAAAAATTTGCAAAAAACTATTACAATGAAAACGAAAAAACCCTGCTGTCTATCCGGGACCGGTTTAAAATTCTTTTTGATAAAAATCCATTTTCTCTTGAATTAATTGACAAGGAGGTTTCCCGGATCAGTATGGAAATACATACCGATAGCATTAAATACATTTATACTTTTCGTACGGATGAGCCATTCCTGTATGACACTCTTCAGAAATATCAATTTAACCTGAAGGCCATGGGCGAGTTAATAAAAGACATGCAAAAGGCCCGGTGTACCTGGATCACCAATCTTGACTATTATGAAAAACTGGAAAAAAAATACCTTGTTTTTATTTCTGTAAGAGACAAAAACTTAAACGGTTTTCTGCGTTCTGAAAAATATTTCACCCTGGCTTTCTTTGACCGTCCTCAACCATTTGATGAAAAAGAAAGGTTATTAGACAGGGAAGATCTTAAAAAAAACAGGTTGATCAATGATGGTATTTTCCGGAGAATTAGTGACAGTGTGTGCTATGCACTTACCAGCAAATACAGGTAAAAGCTGATTTAATTATTTTGTTGTTGAGATCTATAAAATCTATCATTAGGCCGGCTGGTCTCAGACTAAATTTTAACCGAAGTTCCTGAGGCAATTACCATCAGCATGCTACCACTATTGCCCACCGTTTCAAAATCCAGGTCCACACCAATAATAGCGTTGGCGCCAGCCATACTGGCCTTTTCTGCCAGTTCCCTTAAGGCATCATCTTTTGCCTGCTCGATTACCTTTTCATAGGTCTTGCTTCGTCCTCCAAAAACATCGCGAAGCCCACCCAAAATATCTTTGAAAATATTTGCGCCTATAATACTTTGGGCGGTAACTATACCCAAGTACTCCCGTACGGGGCGTCCTTCTATAATATTAGTTGTGGTTATTATCATTTTTATTTTTTCCCAAAAATAAACTTAAGATGAAAGATCACAGAATAAAAAGAGGATAATTAATTTGAAAATGTTCTGGTTTCTTTACAAGCAGACTCACGTATTTTTTTTTTGGATATTAACGGATGCATAAAAAAATCCCGCATCTGAAAAGAGCGGGATTTATAGCAAGAGTTAAGTAAATTATGTTTGACAACCGGATTAATATCCCATGCCGCCCATATCAGGAGCACCATGTGCATGAGGAGCTTCCTCTTTCTTAGGTCTGTCAGCCACAACCGCTTCGGTAGTGAGCAGCATTCCGGCAATTGAAGCCGCATTCTCCAAAGCTACACGGGCAACTTTTGTTGGGTCTATAACGCCGGCCTTAAATAAATTCTCGTATATTTCAGAACGGGCATTGAACCCATAATCGCCTTTACCTTCTTTAATTTTCTGAACAACAATAGAACCATCTATTCCTGCATTAGAAATGATAATGCGAAGAGGCTCTTCCAGTGCACGACGTACAATGGCCATTCCGGTTTGTTCGTCAGCAATCTGGCCTTTTACTTTTGCATCCAGGCTTTCAATAGCACGGATATAAGCAACACCACCACCCGGCACAATGCCTTCTTCTACGGCTGCTCTTGTTGCATGTAATGCATCATCAACACGGTCCTTCTTTTCTTTCATTTCCATTTCTGTAGCCGCGCCGATATATAATACAGCAACACCACCCGCCAGTTTAGCCAGGCGTTCTTGCAATTTTTCCTTATCGTAATCAGATGTGGTATTTTCAACCTGGGCTTTTATCTGATTTACGCGGGCAAGAATATCAGCTTTCTTTCCTTTTCCACCTACGATGGTAGTATTATCCTTATCAATTGTAACTGAAGCAGCCTGACCCAATGAAGTTAAATCAGCACCTTCCAGCTTATGACCTAATTCTTCACTGATTACAGTACCTGCAGTCAAAATTGCAATATCGGTAAGCATTTCTTTTCTTCTGTCGCCAAAACCAGGAGCTTTAACAGCAGCCACCTTGATAGTACCACGCAACTTGTTTACAACTAATGTAGCCAATGCTTCACCTTCAAGGTCTTCTGCTATGATCAGCAAAGGACGACCGCTTTGAGCAACCTTCTCCAGGATCTGAAGAATGTCTTTCATCGCTGCAATCTTCTTATCATATATTAAGATGTAAGGATTTTGTAATTCAGCTTCCATTTTTTCGCTGTTTGTAACGAAATATGGAGAAACATATCCGCGGTCAAACTGCATACCTTCAACTACATCAACAGTAGTGTCTGTTCCTTTTGCTTCTTCTACAGTTATTACACCCTCTTTTCCAACTTTACCAAACGCTTCAGCAATCAATTTTCCGATTGTTTCATCGTTGTTAGCAGAAATAGATGCTACCTGCTGAATTTTACGACTGTCGTTTCCTACAGTTTGACTCTGAGATTTCAGATTTTCAACTACCAGGCTTACTGCCTTGTCAATACCACGTTTAAGATCCATAGGGTTAGCGCCTGCGGCAACCATTTTCAATCCTTCACTGATAATGCTTTGAGCCAGTACGGTAGCCGTGGTAGTTCCATCACCTGCTATGTCAGCAGTTTTAGATGCTACTTCTTTAACCATCTGGGCGCCCATATTTTCGATAGGGTCTTCCAGTTCAATTTCTTTAGCTACGGTTACACCATCTTTAGTTACCTGTGGAGCACCAAATTTCTTTTCGATGACAACATTACGTCCTTTTGGACCTAAAGTCACCTTAACAGCGTTGGCTAGTGTATCAACGCCTTTTTTCATCTTATTTCTTGCTTCAATGTCGAAGAAGATTTGCTTTGCCATAATATTAAATTTGAAAATTAATTGATTTGAAAATTTGAGAACAAGAATAGTTTAATAATAAAGTGTGCAATTTAAAATCAGCCCACCTCCAAATTATCAAATTAAACAATTGCCAGAATATCACTCTCCCTCATAATCAGGTAATCCTGACCTTCAATCTGGATCTCAGTACCAGAATACTTTCCGTAAAGAACAGTATCACCTGTTTTGACTGTTACAGGCTCGTCCTTTTTACCAGGACCTGCAGCTATTACAACACCGCGTTGTGGTTTTTCCTTTGCAGTATCTGGGATGATGATACCACCAGCAGATTTCTCTTCGGCTGCTGCCGCTTTCACGATTACCCTGTCATGCAGTGGGGTAACGTTTACTTTCTTGGCCATAATTGTATTGATTTTTGTTTTTTTGAATTATTCCCTCCAAACATCACTGTAAGGTGGTTGGTTTTATTAAGGGATGGCAAAGGTAGCCTAATAATTATGCCAGCAGGTCAGATTGTGAAAAAATTGCAGATAATGCCAATTATCCAGCCATTTTTGTAGAACCTGTCAGTTATTAAGGAAAAATGCTATGTCAAATTTTCATTTTACGTGAACTATGGAGCGTAAGTTATTTGGAAAACCTGAAGGCATACTAAGAACCGAAATTTTTGTATTCTATATTTTACCGGTAATAGAAATCTAACGATTAAATAACAAGGGAAATTACCATTTTTTGTGCCGGATAATTTTTATACTATTACCACTAATTTCTGAATCAGTAAGTATAGTTACTAAATAATTAAAGTAAGTCCAACCAATATCCTTTTAAGATCCACTTATGAACAAGCCATTCCTATTTTTTGCAGCCATCGGAATTCTTTTTGCTGCAAACCTTCAAGCGCAGGCTCCGTGCGGCTTTGATAAAAAACATAACAAATTATTGGAAATAAATCCAGATTTTGCCCGTCAAATTGAACAAAATGATTTGACTATCAGAAGATACATTGACGCAAGGAAAGGTATTAAACCGGGTCAGGCCCGCCCCATGGCAACTGTTACCATTCCAGTTGTTGTCCATGTGTTACATACTGGAGGTGCAATAGGAACGATCTATAATCCCTCAGATGCTCAAATTATGGGTGCTATCAACTACCTAAACCAGGTATTCGCCGGTACCTGGCCAGGAATGACAGCCGGGGCTCCGGGCGGTGCTGCCGGAGATATGGAAGTACAATTTGCCCTGGCCCAGCGTACCCCAGCCTGCGGAGCTACCAATGGAATTGACAGGATTGATGCATCCTCCCTTCCCAATTATGTATCGAAAGGGGTAAATGTGTCTAACACCGACGGTTGTCCGGAATTAACTGCAAAAAATTTAGCGAGATGGAACACTTCAGATTATTACAATATCTGGATTGTAAATAAACTCGATGGGGCCGACGGAACTTCAGGACAGTTCATTGCAGGATTTGCTTATTTCCCGGGCTCGCCATATACCCTAGATGGTACAATTATGCTTGCTTCTCAAATGCAAAGTGGCGAAAAAACATTACCTCATGAAATAGGTCATGCCCTCAATTTGCACCACACCTTTCGTGGCTCGAACGATAATACACAATGCCCTGCCAATGCTAATTGCGTAACGCAAGGCGATCTTATTTGTGATACTGATCCCATTTCTAATAACTATAATTCTGGTACAGGTGTTTATAATTTTACGTGCCGTACAGGAGTTAATACCTGCACCAGTACACCCTATAGCATTAACACGGAGAGCAATTTTATGAGCTATACCAACTGCTATACACTTTTTACTAATGATCAAAAAGCCAGGGTGCAAGCTGCTATGAGTTTGCCTTCAAGGGCCAGCCTTGTGGCTCCGGGCAACCAGGCTCTCGTTTCTTGTGGCACTGCCATTAATTTCAGCCTGGCTGCAACATCACTAACAGAAAGTTCAACTGGCACCCTGAGTGGGTGTCGTACTTACAATGATTATACCTACCAGATGGTGATTGGCAATAGTCCGAGTGCAACAGCAACAGCAACACTTACTTATTCCGGCACAGCCACAAAAGGATTGGACTACGAATTAACCACCAATGGAAATTTTACATCGCCCAGCGACATACTTAATTTCAATGCAGGATCAACCGCTTCTCAATCTTTTACAGTCAGGATTTACGACGATGGAAATGTCGAATCCTCAAAATCGATCATTTTAGATTTTTCTCTGAATAGTGGAGGCGGCGATGCAATAAAGGGCACATCGGCCCCTACCCTAACTTTAACCTTAACTGATAATGATACGGCACCTGTAGGCACATCAAGTGCAACCTATTCAGTGGGCTCTATTTCCGCGATTACCTTTGAAGCTCCTTTTGACGCCAGGTTGCAAAGGCAAAGAGGCCAATATTTGTATAAAGCCAGTGAACTTATTTCAGCAGGAATAACACCCGGCAACCTTACTGCTTTGCAACTTTTCATTAATTCAAAACTAAGTACCAGGGCATTTCAAAACCTGACAATTAAAATGGCCAATACCACATTAAACTACCTCGTAGATGGAGGTGTGAATGTAGTGGGGGGAATGATCACTGTTTATACAAACAGTTCCTTCACAACATCATCTGGCTGGAACTTATTTACTTTATCTGCGCCCTTTGCCTGGACGGGCAATAGTCTTGCCATTGAAATATGCTATGATAACATTACGGCCGACGCCGGAAATGCTGGCGATGACATGGGATTGTATAGTGACGGGGGTACCGCAAGCCAGGGCAATATGTTTTTCCAGAATGGTATCAATTGTTCAGGTTCTTTTGGATCAGTTTCATTTTACGGATCCGGATTTAAGCCAATAATCCGGCTTGGGCTGGCGGTAACCGGCACAGCAATCGAAACCCTCATATCGTCAACCTCCACCGATCATATCACTACAGGAAGTAATGACTTTATTTATTCCAATAATAACAAACTCCTGATGAAACTGAGTGCAATAAGTACTCCGCTAAACTGCGTAACGACGTCGCTGGATGAGGCCGGTACGACATGGCTCAATTACCAGGGTGGTCAGCGTTCAGCAAAAGTATTTAATGTGACGCCATCTACTAACGGGGGATCAGCCAGTTACGATATTTCTCTTTACTTTGAAAATACTGAACTGGGTGGAAAAAATCCATCTACATTGCGAATTGCTAAAACATCCGCTGCCTCTATAGCTGCCTCGAATTCCAGTAATACTGTTTTAGCAACACCGGCGGTGACCACCTTAGGATCTGGAAATATCGTTTTCTCCGCATCGTTTACCGGATTTTCAAAGTTTTTCCTTGTGGATGCCGTTGTTACATTGCCGGTGACATTGGTAACCTTTGACGGAAAAATAAATGATGAAAAAAATGCTGTTCTAAACTGGACAACCTCCTCGGAAATTAATAATCGTGGGTTTGAGATTGAAATCAGCCGGGATGGGTCTTCCTTTTTACTACTGGGAACCGTGGCCTCACAGGGCAACGCCTCTCATGAACAGTATTACAATTATTTGCACTTAAAACCCCTGGCCGGTGTTAGCTACTATCGGCTTAAACAAGTAGATATGGATGGCCGTTTTCAATATAGCAAAGTGGTATCACTTAATATTGAAACAAAAACAGCCAGGCCATTTGTTTATCCAGTGCCTGCCAAAAATAAGGTGACGATCAATTTTGGACAATTAGTTTCAAAAGGAGAAATAGAAATATTCTCTGTAGATATGAAATGGATAAGAAGAGAATCAATAAATGGCCCTGCTCTGACAAAAGACATCAATATTAGTAACCTGGCAAAGGGAGTGTATTTTATACGATACTCCCATGGCACAGGAACAGAAATTCTCCGGATCATTAAAGAATAAGACCATCTACATCAGTCAGATAAAGCTTAAATCCCTGTTGCACTGAAGGACAACAGGGATTTTCCTTAAATAAATCTTTTGAGGTTATTGGGAAGGTACTGTCTTGATAGCATTAACAACAATTCTTTCCAGGTCAGAAATTTCAAAAGGTTTTTGAAGAGAATAATCAGCCCCGGCCTGGGTGGCCAAATCACTTACATCGTTATTGGCACTGAAAAAAATAACAGGAATATGTTGAAATTGTATGGAGGCTTTAATCAGTTGCGTAGCTTTTATACCACCTATATCAGGAATCCAGTTATCCATCAGTATCACATCAGGTTTATGAACCTGAAGATCAGCGAGTACACCCGAACATTTATCCATTGTTATTACATCAAGACCTCTTGATTGCAATATTAATGAACATACTTCCAGCAGATCCGCGTCATCATCATATATTAAAACTTTCTTTCTCATCGTTGTCAGTTTCGTGGTCAAAAATAGTTATGATTCTGTTTGTGACAGGCAAAAATATCACGTTAACTCAAAATAATTAACCGCTATTGTATTTATTGATTTTTGGATAGCTCCGCAGGCTTTCAACACTCAGATATCGAAACTGGTAAAGATGACCAGGTTTACTCCTCCGACGAAAATGCCTAATAAAGTTGGTCATTTTGCTGTAGATGAATAAGAATAATAAACCAGGCTTTTTACAATTTACATTGCAAGTGTAAGATAGGATATTTAAATAAAAAATAAATCATAGACGGAATTTAACCCCTATAAATCTATTGTTTTTCCCAACGTAAACTGCCAGCCTAAATTCATATCTTCGCCAGTTCAAAATAGTTCTTACAGAAAATGATCAGCAGAAGAAATATCCGGGTAAAAGTGATGCAGACGCTCTACACAGTAGATACATTAAGTGACCTTTTGAAACCCGGTGAGCCTCATAAAATTTTACAACAGCATTTTAATCAAACCCGTTCTTTACTGGTATATCTTACCTGGTTTATGACAGAAGTGGCCCGCTACGCGGAAACCCAGGCACACAAACGGGCAAGTAAACATTTACCTACGCCGGAAGACCTCAACGTTAATACCAAAATAGCGGGCAACGAGATTTTGTGGAAAATGCTTGGCGACAAAGGGCTGGAGGAGCAATTTGAAAAAGAAAAGCCGCATTTAATTCTTAAACAAACCCAGGATGACAATTCAGATCTTGTCCGCAAGATTTACCTGGTGCTGGTGGATACGCCGGAGTATAAAGAATATACCACGATGGCATCGAGGGACAAGACTGAGGAAAAGAAGATAATGGAATTTATCCTGAATGATTTGCTACTCTCCAACGAACTTTTCATTTCACATCTTGAAGAAAACTTTTCGAACTGGAATGATGACGGTGAAATGATTGTACAACTGCTTGTTGGATATATCCAAAAGCCGGGCTCCCTGGATTTTAAACAACTACTAAGTCCGGACAAAGACTTATTTGCCAAAGAACTTTTGCAAACTGTATTGGATAAGACTGACCACCTCCAAAGCATTATTACGCCCAAACTTAAAAACTGGGATCCGGACCGTATTGCTATTCTTGATATGATTCTTATGAAAATGGGATTATCTGAATTTCTGTATTTCCAAACTATTCCTCCCAAAGTAACTATTAACGAATACATAGACCTGGCTAAGGATTACAGTACCGTTCAAAGCGGACAGTTTGTAAATGGTATTCTTGATAATATTCATAAAGAATTGGTATTACAAGGAAAAATGCAAAAAGTGGATTACAAGAAGGCTGATAAGTTTAAAGGCTGAGTATGAATTCCTGCAAATTTTTAAACTTGCTAACCTTTAAACTAAACTTTACATTTGCACTTCCAAAATTTTTGCACCTTGAAAAAAACAATATTTCTTTTATTGGTTATTGGACTGTTTGCATGCCAGAGTGCGGATAACCAAACAGAAAAGATATTAACCCAGGAAGAAAAAGACAATGCCTCCAGGGACTCTTCCAACTATACAACCATTCAATGGTTGGATTCAACGTATAAAGATCTGGGTAAGGTAAAAGAAGGACAAGTGGTGGAAGTTAGTTACAGGTTCAGGAATGGCGGAGATAAAAACCTGGTAATAGCTAATGTTACGGCAAGCTGCGGATGTACTGTACCGGAAAAACCTGAAAAACCATTTTCACCGGGTGAGGAAGGAGTGATCAAAGCTAAATTTGACAGTAAGGGTCGTGGTAAAGGCGAAACAAGAAAAGAAGTTTTTGTAACTGCCAACACGAAGCCGGAAAATCTTACCCAATTAAGCTTCAGAGTAGAAATTACAGATTAATTATAAAATAAGTTTAAAATGAATGACATGTATTTATTGCAGGCTGCTGGTGGAAGTGGTTTCGGAGGTTTCCAGTTTATATTTTTAGGATTAATGATCCTGGTCTTCTGGTTATTCTTTATTCGTCCGCAAGCGAAAAAAGCAAAGAACCAGAAAAAGTTTATTGAAGAACTGCAAAAAGGTGATAAGATAGTTACCATTGCCGGAATTCATGGCTCCATCAATAAAGTAAATGAGGATGGTACAATTAACCTTGAAGTAAGTCCAGGTAGCTATATAAAAATTGAAAAATCAGCAATCAGTATGGACTGGACCGCAGCGTTAAATAAACCGGTCGTCACCACTGAGAAAAAATAGAACTGTTTTTGATAGCTTTTAAAAGTTTTAAGGGAACCGGCTTTACCGGTTCTTTTTTTTGTTTAATTTATTAATGTTCTTTGTATTCAAAATTTGGCAGATTGTTTTTCTTTTATTATAGATTTTTCTGCCATGTATTGATGAAATCAAAACAATTCAGATGCTAAGAATTGGAATTACCGGAGGTATTGGGAGCGGCAAAAGCACGGTATGCAAAATATTTGAAGTATTGGGTATCCCTATTTATAATGCAGACGCTGCTGCCCGGCGGTTGATGAATGAAAACCAGGAACTCAAGAAAAAAATCATCGGTTTGTTTGGAACCGATAGTTATAAGGACGGTGAGCTGAACAGACCATTTATCGCTTCTTTGGTTTTTAATAATAAAACAAAACTTGAGCAGCTCAATGCGCTTACCCACCCCGCTACCATTCTTGATGCTTTAAAATGGATGGAGTTGCAATCATCACCTTATATTATCAAAGAAGCAGCTCTGATTTTTGAAACAGGATCATCTGAACACCTGGACCTTGTTATAGGCGTATATACTCCTGCCCCACTCCGAATCCAACGCATCATACAAAGAGATAACGTGACGAAAGAAGAAGTATTACAAAGAATGAACAGGCAGATAAATGAAGATATTAAAATGCGCCTCTGTGATTTTGTTGTCACCAATGACGGGCAACAATTGCTGATCTCCCAAGTTCTTCAACTCCACCAGCAATTACTGGAGCGCTCCGCCCTGTAATTTATTTTCTGACGTCTTTAAAATATTGTATTGGAAAAGTCTTATTCAAAATAATAAGGGCTTGGCATAGGCAAGCCTCTATTATTTCATTTTTCTGATTAATGTTTTTTGTTCCAAATCATTTCAACCTGGCCAGGGCTTCTTTAATTCTTTCCCAGGCCTTTTCAATATTCGGCATACTGTTAGCAAAAGAAAACCGCACACAGTTAGGTTCCCCAAAAGCATCTCCCATCACCGATGAAACATGGGCTGTATTGAGAAGATACATGGAGAAATCTGCAGCGTTCCTGATTATATTATCTCCATCTTTTTTACCATAGTAAGCGCTAACGTCAGGGAAAATATAAAATGCACCTTCAGGCTCTGAGCAAATGAAACCAGGAATATCTTTAACTAATTCCATTACTCTTGCTCTCCTCCTTGTAAATTCCTTCGTCATTTCATAGGAAGGCTTCAGATCTGTAGTTAAAGCTACAACAGCCGCCTTTTGGGTAATAGAACAGGTTGCGCTGGTAAATTGTCCTTGTAATTTTTCACAAGCTTTTGCTATTTCTTCATTCGCTGCAATATACCCCAGCCTCCAGCCCGTCATTGCAAAACCCTTACTCAGTCCATTGACAACAATGGTCCTGTCTTTCAGATCATCAAACTGCGCAATGCTCTCATGCTTTCCTACAAAATTGATATACTCATAAATCTCATCAGCCAAAATATTTATTCTCGGATGCTTTCTGAACACGTTGGCTAATGCTTCTAATTCTTCTTTACTATAAACCGCTCCCGAGGGATTACAGGGAGAAGAAAACATGAATACTTTAGTTTTATCGGTGATAGCCGCTTCAAGTTGTTCAGCATTTATTTTGAATCCACTTTCTAACGTAGTACGAACCTCCACTACTTTTCCCCGGGCAATCTTTACCAGTTCCGAATAAGTAACCCAGTATGGAGTAGGAATGATTACCTCATCATCATCATCAACCAAAGCCAGAATTACATTGGCCAGGCTTTGTTTTGCGCCGGTGGAGGCAACAATATTCGCCGGCTTATAGTCAAGGTTATTGTCTCTTTTCAGCTTAGTACAAATGGCTTCACGCAAATCGGGAAATCCGGGAACCGGTGTATAGTGGCTCCAGTTGTCTTGAATAGCTTTTATTGCCGCATCCTTGATATGCTGTGGCGTATCAAAATCTGGTTCCCCCAGGCTCAGGTCTATTACATCTACACCTTTTGCACGGAGTTCACGGCCAAGCTTTGCCATTTTTAAAGTTTCAGGTTCAGCGAAACGGTCTAAAAGAGAAGATAACTGCATGTTTTTTATATTGATCGGTAAAAAATAAGCGAATAAATTTAATGCAGTCACAAACTGCAATGACGAATGGCTCAACTGCCGGCAAACGGGTGCAAATTTATGAATTTGATCAACTCAAAAATTTATTACATGAATGAACGGAAACGCGGGAATCCTGCTAATCAGATGGCCAACTAAAACTATCAATGCTTGCTTTTGTAATCAAACTGAAAGGTTGAGAGGTCAGGTACTATTGTTCGTTTCCTTGTAAGCTCGTAATCATAAATAATGCGGCCAATATTTTTTAAAAAAGGAAAACCCAGCCGGTCATAATCATATTTATCATCATTAAAAATGCCATCGCTATTACAATATATCGTGGCAGATAAAAAAAATTCGATCTTATTCTTAAAATCCACTATATAAGCAGCATCAGTCAGGAAGCCATACGCATCACCCACTTTATTAAAAATGCGGATGCCGGGTTCAATGTTTACCTGCCCTCCTCCATATAAAATAAATTTTACGTAGCTATCATTATAAGCTGAACTGTCATAATAAGGCCGTTTTGATTCTCCCGGATGCATGGACATATACTTTTGTAAAAAAACATAGTCCTGCCCGGTAAGGTTAAATAGCTTTTTCTTTGATAACGTCGGGGGAAAGATAACAGATCGCAAAATTGAGTGCAGGTCCGGCAACGACAACCTGTTCTTTTTCGAGAAATCGAATGGTTCTTTCACCAGGTCATTTCCTTTCATATATCCACTTCCCAATTTTGTATTTCGGTGAGCATATTCCAGTTTACTTGTAGAAGCAGGCTGCTCATAAATAACTGCTCCGCTGGCATCCAGAAATTTAATTGGATTTGTATGCCTGTTCTGATCTTCAGTTAAACTTACTTCCAGCCGGTGAATGATTTGAACCCCGTGATAGCCCAGTTTGTTAAGAGATTTATCGATATACTCCTGCCCCAAAAATTCATATAATCTGTTAAAGGCATCATTATCGCTGACCAATAATATTTTTTTTATGTAATGTGCAATGGTGGGTCTTCCATCAGCAGTTGTAGGGTCATTATAAACGGGAGATTGATTCTCGTCCGCTGCCTCCGTTATCATCGTAGTATTCATATCCAGGCCGGATATGTTTAATTCATTGAGTTTTTGTAAGGCCAGCATGGCTACTGGCAATTTTACCGTAGAAGCGGGATAAAAATATTTTTCTTTATCAATATTAAATAAATGATCGGTGAAAAGGATATCTCCATTTTCCTTTCGATCGACCTGCGTATAGATTACCTGTACATTCAGATTCTTTTTATTTACCAGGATGCTGTCAAAAAATACAGGATGGTTGTTCATGAGGTCTTCAAGAAAACTATCATGGGTATTTTGAGAATGTGTCATTTTTTTTGATCCCGAACAACCGGTAATTACCATTGCCATTATCAATAGTAAGTTGATTAAAAAAAACCTGCCGTCATTTGCTTTCATGATATTAAATTAAAAATTGACCTGCCAGAAATATCTTTATTTACAGTGCCGTCTGTTCACTGCGGGCAGCCATTTTTACCAAAGGGTTGATTTTTATCTTTTTTATCATATCCTAACTAGCTCTTAATCAGTCAAAATGATTTCGAAACAGTCCTTTTTTCCAATTTCAATTTATGCCTGAAAGCCCTATCTTTGCCGTCCTTAAAAAATCTATGTGAAAAGTTCTGCCTGTTGGTGAAAGTACCACTAAGAAGAACTTAAAAGTAAACACCCAAAATGTATGCAACTTAAAGGTTTGATCCGATTCTTTACTGTACTCCTGATAATTTATTCAATCTACCAGCTTTCGTTTACCTGGTTTGTGCGAAACCATGAAAAAAAGATGGAGGCCCGCGCCGCAAGTTTTACAAAAGTGAATTATCCAGGTGCGTTAGAAAAATATCCCGGCAATAAAGATTCGCAGGCTGTTTACCAGGAGTTTTTGGATAAGGTAAAAGGAGATCGTTTGAAACGTTTACTTGATAGTACAAAAGATGTAACTGTCACTTATGGTCCCACCGGTGCTTTAAGTTATCAAAAGGCAAAAGAGCAGGAATTGAACCTTGGTCTTGATCTTCAGGGTGGAATGAATGTAACGCTGGAAGTGGAAATGACAGGATTATTAACGACGTTATCTAATAATTCCAAGGATCCCAATTTCCTGAAAGCATTGGATAATGCTAATAAAAGGAAAGCCAACAGCGATGCAAACTTTATAAGACTATTTTCTGAAGAGTATAAAAAATTAGTGGGCGATAATAAACTATCCGGCTTATTTGCCGCTGCTAATAAAGATTTGATTAAGGTAGGTGATAGTGACAATAAAGTAATTGGTGTTCTGGATGGCCTTGCAAAAGATGCCTTCGATAATACTTTCAGGATTTTGAATACCCGTATCGACCAATTTGGAGTTGCTCAACCCAACATTAATCCTGATCGTGACAAGGGTATTATCACAGTAGAACTTCCAGGCATACAGGATAAGGAACGGGTAAGAAAATTATTACAATCATCGGCCAATCTTCAATTTTGGGAAGTATTTAATGTTGCCGAATTAAATCAGGCAATAGAAAAAGCGGATGGCATTTTTTATACCATGATGGGTGGAAAGGCTGTTACCACCGATACCACTTTAAAATCAATTGACTCAACCAACACCCAGTCAACAACTGATACTACGAATAAGGAAACAGGCCTTGCTCAACTTTCCAGCGATGATGATACCAGCAAGACAGCGGATCCCACCGCATCAACAGAACAAGCAGATCTTAAAAAGCATTTGTACGGATATATCCAATTTTTTCAACCGTACGAGGAAGAAGGCAAAACAAGATTTCCTGCCTCATTAGGCTCTGTAGCTATAAACGATACCGCACTGGTACGCAGCTACCTTGAATCCACGGCAGTCAGAGCGGCTTTTCCTTCGCAATTAGCATGGATGTATGGAATTGCAGAAAGAGACAAATCGAAAAAAATTTTAGACCGTGTTCCTCTATATGCTATAAAAACCTTTGGCCGTGAAAAAGCAAAGATTGAAGGGGATGCAGTTAGTAATGCAGGTCACGATTTTGACCAGAGTGGTAGACCCGAAGTTAATATGCAAATGACCAGCACGGGCAGTAAAGCCTGGGCAAAAATGACCGGAGAAAATGTTGGTAAACCTATAGCCATCGTTTTGGATAACCAGGTATATTCTGCTCCTCATGTAAATGGCGTGATAGATGGAGGAACCTCACAGATCAGCGGAGGCTTTACCGTAGAAGAAGCAGAAGATTTAGCCAACATGCTAAAGATTGGTAAGCTACCTGCTCCGGCCAAAATAGTGCAGGAGCAAACAGTAGGACCAACGCTAGGCGCTGAAGCTATCAAAGGAGGGTTGATGGCTTTCGGCCTTTCCTTCATTGTTATCTTTATCCTGATGCTGGTTTACTACAATACCAGCGGATGGGTTGCAAACGTTGCTTTGATATTAAACCTGCTTTTCACCATTGGTATATTAGCCGGACTCGGTGCCACATTGACGGCTCCTGGTATAGCCGGCCTGGTATTAACCATAGGTATGGCAGTGGATACGAATGTGATTATTTATGAACGTATCAAAGAAGAATTGACAAAAGGGAAGGGATATATACCCGCCATTAATGAGGGTTACAGAAGATCATTACCTCCCGTTTTAGATGGACATATAACCACTTTACTTACGGCCATTATCCTGTTTTATTTCGGATTAGGTCCGGTAAAGGGATTTGCCACTACGCAGATCATAGGTATCTTATTATCCCTATTCTGTGGTATCCTGGTGAGTCGCTGGATCACTGATATTTTTACAAATAAGAAAAAACATCTTCAATATTTCACCGGTATTTCCCGCCGCGTTTTCCAGCATGCCAATTTTAAATTTATTGAATTCAGGAAAAGGGCCTATATCATTTCATTTGTAGTATTAGCATTGGGAATCGCATCCTTTTTCAATGGTTTTGATTATGGAGTTGAATTTAACGGCGGACGCAGCTACACCGTCCGGTTTGATAAAAACATTGGAAAAGAAATAGAGGATATCCGGGGTGATTTGAAAATTGCGTTTGATAACGAAAACAACACCATCAAAACTGTTGGCACGGAAGGCAACACACTTGACATCACGACCCCTTACCTGATAAAGGATACCAGGCCCGAGGTTGATTCCCTTGTAGAAACAAAATTATTTGAAGGATTAAAAAAACGATTGCCTGCCAATTTAAGTTTCAGGCAGTTTGATGAAATATATAAACTGGGATCAAAAAAAGTATTACCGACCATCTCAGATGATTTGAAAAAAGGTGCTTTTAAAGCAACCCTCTTTGCGTTGTTTGTGATTTTCCTTTATATATTTATTCGTTTCCGTGATTGGAGATATTCTTTAGGAACAATTGTTTCACTGCTGCATGACGTATTTGTAACCCTGATCGTATTCTCATTTGCAAAGGCCATTGTTCCTTTCCCGTTAGAAATAGATCAGCATTTTATTGCGGCACTTTTAACTGTAATTGGTTTTTCAATGAATGATACTGTTATCATCTTTGACCGTATCCGTGAGGACAGGCGTCTTTATCCAACTGCTCCATTAGCACATACCATTAACAGGGCCATCAATGAAACACTTAGCCGTACTATCATGACATCGTTGACGGTATTCATTACCATCCTGATATTATTCCTGGTTGGTGGTGAAGTAACGAGAGGATTTGCATTTGCCATGCTGGTTGGTGTTATCACTGGTATTTATTCATCTGTTTTTGTTGCGGCTCCTATCCTGCTGGATATGGGAAGTGGTAAAAAAGAAGAAGCAAAAGCCCGTGCCATTAATAAACCAGAAGCAAAACCCGCTACAGCAAAAAGCTAACTATGGTACTGATATAATTATAAAGCCTGTCTTCGTATAAAGAAGACAGGCTTTTTTTATTAGATAGACTTACTTGAATTTTTACCTAATCCCGGATATTAGAACGGCAAAATTTATCATCCAAAATGTACAAACATCTTCTTCTCAAAAGTCATTAATACAAGAACCATTATACGCTAATTGAAAGTACAGTTCGGCCTTAAAGTATTTACACGGCAAAACTAGTTCCGCATCCACAGGTTTTGCTTGCATTCGGATTCTGAAAAGTAAATCCCCGGTTGTTTAATCCATCAACCCAATCCACTTCCATTCCGGCTAAATAAAGCTCATGGGACTTATCCATCACGCAAGAAATACCTTCTATCAGAAACTCCTGGTCGTCTTCCTTTTTATTATCAAAACCCAGGATATAACTCATACCTGAACAGCCGCCTCCTTTTACACCCAGGCGCAAAGAATGAGCAGGATCAAACCCATCGGCTGCCATTATTTTTTTTATTTCCTTTACTGCCCCTGCTGTTAGGGTAACAGGTACGTTGATCGTAGTATTCATATGTCAAAATTAAACAAAGTTTCATAAGAAGAGTTATCGCCATTTTGATGCATGCATAATTTAACAAATAAGTCAATCTACTTGCTTCTCGCCTCAGCTTCATTACTTTTGCTCCCATAAAATAAATTTCATTTATGGATCAGTACATGATCGTTTTGCTAATGGCCCTGGTTTCTCTGCTTATTTCCTTTTATTGTTTTTACCTTATCAATGACCTTAGAAAGAAAAATTCTAAAACCCCCGCTGCTGACAAAGACTCTTTTAATACAAGACCTCTCCAGCTCCAGGCGTATGAAAGATTGGTTATGCTTGCAGAAAGGATCGCATTACCTAACCTGGTAAGCAGGGCCAACCAACCTGGCCTTAATGCAAAAGAAATGCAACACGTTTTAATAGAAAATATAAAGCAGGAATGTGAATATAACGCCACCCAACAAATTTATGTGAGTCCTGTAGCCTGGGAAGCCATTAAAAATTTAAAGGATCAGAATATGCTGGTCATAAACCAGGTTGCCGCCACATTACCGCCAGGTGCATCCGGTCTTGATCTGAACAGAATGTTACTTGATTTTGTAATGACCCAGAAAAAAGGAGCTTTGCATAGTATTGTACTGGAAGCATTAAATTATGAAGCCAAGAAAATTGTGAAATAAAGGCCGGATAATAGTTATATACTCTGGCAACGGATGGGGTAGAATTAATTATAAGGTATAAGCATGTCGGAAAATAATCTGAAATACACTGATTCCGGGATAGAAATAAAACAAATCTATACCCCGGACGATTTACCTGCTACCCTTTCTCCTGCTCCGGGAACCTTCCCTTTTACGAGAGGAATACAATCCAGCATGTACAGGGGCCGGTTATGGACCATGCGTCAATATGCCGGTTTTTCTACAGCCGAAGAAAGTAATAACAGATACCATTATTTATTAAGCCAGGGAGTCAGTGGCTTAAGTGTAGCATTTGACCTTCCTACGCAGATCGGTTACGACAGTGATCACCCGCTTGCAGAGGGCGAAGTAGGCAAGGTGGGTGTGGCCATAGATAGTATTGAAGATATGCAGACCCTGTTTCGCGAAATAAAACTTGAAGACATATCGACTTCAATGACGATTAATTCAACAGGATTTATTCTGCTTGCATTTTATGTGGCCATTGCCAAACAACAGGGCGCCGATCTGAAAAAAATTACCGGTACCATTCAAAATGACATACTGAAAGAATATGCCGCCAGGGGAACCTATATCTATCCACCCAAGCCTTCCATGCGAATTATCACCGATATTTTTGAATGGTGTGCTAATGATTTGCCTAAGTGGAATACGATATCCATTTCAGGATATCATATTCGGGAGGCAGGCAGCACGGCCGTGCAGGAAATTGCATTCACATTAAGTAATGGTAAGGCCTATGTAGTGGCTGCCCTCAAAAAAGGCCTGGATATAAATGTATTTGGCAAGCGTCTTTCCTTTTTTTTTAATTCGCATAATAACCTGTTTGAAGAAGTTGCCAAATTTCGTGCTGCCCGTCGTATGTGGGCCGGCATCATGAAAGAAATGGGCGCCACAGATCCAAAAGCTATGATGCTCCGGTTTCATACTCAAACCGGAGGCAGTACATTAACGGCACAACAACCTCTTAACAATATTTCACGGGTTACAATGCAGACCATGGCAGCCGTCCTGGGTGGCACGCAATCTCTCCATACCAATGGATATGATGAAGCATTGAGTTTGCCAACGGAGGAAGCTGCCGGTATAGCCTTGCGTACTCAACAGATAGTTGCTTTCGAAAGTGGCATAGCTGATACCGCAGACCCATTAGCCGGATCTTATTTTGTGGAAGCACTTACAAATGAAATGGAGGCAGCAGCCCAAAAACTCATTGAAAAAATTGATGCAATGGGAGGAAGCGTTTCCGCCATTGAGCAAGGATTTATTCAAAATGAAATTGCACGAAGCGCCTATGAATACCAGCGTCAAATTGAAAATGGGGAGAAGATCATTGTTGGCGTCAATAAATTCCAGGCCCAAAGTGAAGAACCGGTTCCCGGTTTTAAAATCGACGATTCAATCAGGCAGGTTCAAACAGAAAAATTGAAAGCACTTCGCAATAACCGAAGCCACGCCAGGTGCGATCAAATTTTACAATCGCTCAATGATGCAGCCAACAGTGATGAAAACATAATGCCGGTGGTAATTGAAGCGGTGGAAAATAAATGTACGCTGGGGGAAATAGCAGACACATTGCGGGAGGTTTTTGGCGAGCATAAATAATATTTTCTCTTCCTCCACTTCTATATTTCAAAATAAAATGATTGACAATAATGAAAAGATCATTTATTCTCTTATCATTATTTGTATTGAGTCACACGGAGTCAACAGCACAAGGAAACCTGACACCTGAATTATTATGGAGCCTGGGCAGAGTGACAGGAATGGGGATTTCCAAAGATGCACAATGGGTACTTTATTCCGTAAGCACTCCTGATATTTTAGAAAATAAAAGCCAGATAAAAATATTTGCAATACCTGTCAAAGGCGGAGCACCAGTTGAAATTGTAAACGCCGACAGCCTGTTAAATAATGATCGCATTTCACCTGACGGCAATTATATAATTAGTGCTAAAGAGGTAAAGCTGAAAAACATTAGCGGCAAAGAGTTTTACCCTGCCCTGGCAAAATCGAATGTGCAGATCTATGATCAGTTAAACTATCGCCATTGGGATGCCTGGGAAGACGGGGCTTACTCCCATGTATTTGTTTCTCCAATGACCAATGGTATCCCGGGAACGCCTGTAGATATAATGCCGGGAGAATTATTTGACAGCCCGCAAAAACCTTTTGGAGGAGACGAAGATTTTATCTGGAGTCCGGACAGCAAAAAGATTATTTATGTTACAAAGAAAAAATATGGAACCGCTTATGCAGTCAGTACTAATACAGATTTATATGAATACAATTTAGAAACGGGGAAAACACAAAATCTTACTGAAGGCATGATGGGATATGATATCAATCCTTCTTTTAATAAAAAAGGTGAGCTTGCCTGGCTGAGTATGAAGCGGGAAGGTTTTGAATCGGACAAACAGGATATCGTTGTTTCGGATGGGCATACCAGGCTTAACCTTACAAAGCAGGAAGATAAAATTTATGTTGAAGGTTTTAGATGGAGTGAAGATGGAAAAAAAATATTCTTCTGGTCTCCAACCCATGGAACGCAACAACTATTTGAAGTTAATTATCCGGGGCTTACCAAAATGGCGCCTGTTGTAAAACAATTGACTAAGGGTGATTTCGACATTACCAGCATTGTAGGACAAACGGGCAACACACTTATAGTGACCCGAACGGATATGAATCATGCAGCAGAGTTGTATACCCTAAATGTTCTTAATGGAGAAATGCAACAACTAACGCATGTCAATGATTCCATCCATAAGAACATAAACCTTAGTAAAACGGAAAGACGTTTTGTAAACACAACAGACAACAAAAATATGCTGGTGTGGGTTATTTATCCTCCTGGTTTTGATCCGGCCAAAAAATATCCTACGCTATTGTATTGCCAGGGAGGACCCCAATCAGCCCTCACTCAATTTTATTCTTACCGTTGGAATTTTCAGCTAATGGCCGCCATGGGATATATTGTTGTTGCGCCTAACCGGCGTGGTATGCCCGGCTATGGCACAAGATGGAATGAGCAAATCAGCAAGGACCATGGAGGACAAGCCATGCAGGATTACCTGTCTGCCATTGATAACATGAGCAAAGAAAAATTTGTTGACCGTAATCGCCTGGGATGCGTAGGTCCAAGTTATGGCGGATATTCCGTGTTTATGCTCGCGGGTATTCACAACAATCGTTTTAAAACTTTTATTTCCCATGATGGCATTTTTGATCTTCGCAGCATGTATGGAACTACGGAAGAGCTTTGGTTTGTGAATTGGGATTACGGGGGACCTTATTGGGATGCGAAAAATACAGCGGCACAAAGATCCTATCTGCAATTTTCGCCTTCCAGCCTGGTCAATAAATGGAATACTCCTATGCTGATATTCCATGGAGGCAAAGATTACAGGGTTCCCGAAGAACAAGGACTGCAAGCTTTCCAGGCTTTGCAATTGAAAGGAATCAAAAGCAGGTTGGTTTATTTCCCTGAAGAAAATCATTGGGTTTTGTCGGCCCAGAATGCACAGGTATGGCAAAGAGAATTTTTTAAATGGTTAAAAGAAACCTTGTAAAAGATATACTACGCAATTATGTTTTCTGCTACACTGGTAAGTAGTGATAAAGAACTGCAACAAATTTTAAGATTGCAGGAAATGAATCTCCCGATTAATATTGATAAAGCGGAGATGGCTTCGCAGGGTTTTGTTACGTTGCACCATAACCTGGATGTCTTAATTCAAATGCATGACCTGGCTCCCTCTGTGATCATTAAAGATGGAGAGAATGTAGTAGGATATGCTTTAACAATGCTCAAGGAATGCCGGCAGTTAATGCCTGACCTGGAACCCATGTTTACCATCCTGGATTCTTTAACCTGGAAAAAGATCCCATTAAATGAGTATCACTACTATGTTATGGGGCAAATATGTATTGCAAAAGAATACCGGGGAAAGGGATTGGTTGATTTGCTTTATCAACAGCACAGAAAAATATATAATCCTCAATTTGATCTCCTGATTACTGAAATTTCTGCCCGAAACCAAAGGTCAATAAGAGCGCATGAAAAAGCCGGATTCAAAACGATACATACCCACGTTGACGACCTGGATAAGTGGTTAGTAGTAGGCTGGGATTGGAAATAATAGTTATATTTTAATTTTCGATCAGGGCAATTGTTCCCTTAATTGTAGAAAAAAGACCACAGGTTTTCTCCGTGGTTCTTCATTTTGACCTTAAAGAGCTGATGGCTTGCATTTTGTAGTATTTGAATAAATAGATAATGAAAGCGGTAGGAATAATTTTAATAGCTCTTGGAATAGTTTTGCTTCTTTTCAAAGGATTCAATGTGCAACGGGAAGAAAAAGTATTAGATATTGGCCCTTTGGAGGTAAATAAAACAGAAAATAAGTGGATTGGCTGGCCGGTCTATACGGGCGCCATTGCAATAGTAGCCGGACTTATCATAGTAATAGCCGATAGAAAAAAATAAAAATATTTGGAGGACGGTTCATTTTGTTTTTTCAGAATTATAAGAGGTGTCATTTGCACCTCTTTCTTTTTTATTTACTATTTGCTTTCTGGCCATGCGGCTTCCAGCTATCTTTCAGACCTACGGTTTTATTAAACACCATCCCGCTTGCGCTGCTGTCCTTATCTAATGTAAAATAACCCTTCCTTATAAATTGATATCGCTCCTCAAACAGGGCATTTTTTAATGCTGGCTCTGCCAGCGCAGATGAAACTATTTTTAAGGACGCAGGGTTAATATAATCTTTAAAATCCCCTTCCTCCGATGAGGGGTCTTCTACTTTAAATAACCGGTCGTATTCACGTACTTCAATCGATATTGCATGTTTTACACTTACCCAATGAAGGGTACCTTTTACCTGAATCCCTGAGACATCGGAACCACTTTTGCTTTCCGGGATATAGGTGCAATGAAGTTCAGTAATATTTCCATCTTCATCCTTAACCACCTCCTCACATTTTATGATATAAGCGCTTTTTAGTCTTACCATTTGTCCCGGTGCCAGCCTGAAATATTTCCGGGGAGGATTTTCCATAAAATCTTCCCGCTCTATATATATTTCATTAGAGAAAGGAATCTCCCTTACTCCCTCATCCGGATCTTCCGGGTTATTCTCACTCGTTAGTATTTCTTCCATCCTGCTCCTACCGTCTTTATCTTCCAACCCTGCATAATTCGTTATGATCACTTTCAGCGGATCAAACACAACCATTCTGCGTTGAGATTTTTTATTTAAGTCCTCTCTTACAAAAAATTCCAGCAATCCTACGTCCACAATATTATCCCGCTTTGCTATACCTATCCTGTCACAAAATTCCCTTATTGATTCCGGTGTATATCCCCTGCGACGCATGCCACTGATTGTAGGCATACGCGGATCATCCCATCCTTCTACATGCTTTTCAGTAACCAATTGCAACAACTTCCGCTTACTCATTACCGTGTAAGTCAGATTTCGCCGGGCAAATTCATACTGGCGGGAAGGGAATATTTCTAATTTTTCAATTAACCAATCATACAGTTCCCGGTGTGGAACAAACTCCAGCGTACATATACTATGTGTTATTTTTTCTATTGAATCGCTTTGGCCATGTGCAAAATCATACATGGGGTAAATGCACCATTTGTCTCCCGTCCGGTGATGATGTGCATGTTTAATACGATAAAGTAAGGGGTCACGCATCAGCATATTGGGCGACGACATATCAATTTTAGCCCGCAACACTTTTTCGCCGTCCTTATATTTTCCAGCTTTCATATCGGCAAACAACTGCAGGTTTTCATCCACTGTCCGGTCAGCATAGTTATTTCTGCGTCCCGGTTGGGTAGGAGTGCCTTTCTGTTCAGCAATCTCTTCGCTGCTGCTGTCATCCACATAAGCTAGCCCTTTGCTGATAAGGTGTACAGCCAGGTCATACAATTCATCAAAGTAGTCAGAAGCAAAATGTTCGTTGGCCCATTCAAAACCCAGCCATCTAACATCTTCTTTAATGCTATCAACATATTCCGTTTCTTCTGTAATGGGATTGGTGTCATCGAACCGGAGATTGGTGCCACCCCCGTACTTTTTACTTAATCCGAAATTGAGACAAATACTGGTAGCATGCCCCATGTGCAGGTAGCCATTTGGCTCCGGGGGAAACCGGGTCATGATGGATTTATATTTCCCTTCTGCCAGGTCAGATTCTATAATTTCTTCAAGAAAATTCAGGCTTTTTTCTTCTTTCTTTTCATCTGTTGTCATAGGGAGCAAAGGTAAGGAAGAGGGAGTATTATGTTTGCAGTGGTATAGCCTTCTTAATAAAGTAAAGAATCATTTTGACCTTAAACGGCATGGTGAATGGTCAATGAATGTAACCACCTTTGCCAGTATTAAATTGGGAAAAAGAGTAACAGTTTTTATCCCTACTGGTAGTAGGCGATGGATGGGAAATCAACCCGCAATCAATGTTGATCTGACTGTTCCAATACCTGCACCGGGACAAACCTGGGCGAAAGATTATGAATGCGAATGACCTTTACAAAGTTTAAAAACCGCATAATAAAGTAGGTAGGATCCAGTTCATACCAGCGAAATCCAAAATTGGTAGAAGATGGATTCTTATGATGATTGTTATGGTATGCTTCGCCCATCATCAGCAGGTCCACTTTGAAAAGGTTAGTAGAGGTATTCTTCACTCTGAAATTAACAGATCCGTATTTATGAGCAAACCAGTTAATGATCACTCCCTGCACAGGAATCATTAAAAGATGAACGGGCAACAATAAAAACCACCAACCTGATGGAGCAAAGGCGACATAAAATAAAACATATAATACACCCCACATTATCCTGGATAAAGCCGAATGAGCTATTTTATCCAAAAAAGGCCAGTCAGGCAGGTTCTTTAAAAACCGGGGTTCAATTTCCTGTTTTCCCCTGTAAATATTATTATTTACCTGCCTTGCCCTCCACATCATCATAAACAAGTTAGTGTCATACTTTGGTGAGTGCGGATCCTTATCCGTATCTGTATAGGCATGATGCATACGATGCATAATACCATAAGACCTTGGACTTACATATGAAGAACCCTGAGTAATATAGGCTACCAGGTAAAAGAAGCGTTCCCAGAATTTATTCATACTAAAAGCACCATGAGCAGCATAACGGTGCTGAAGAAAAGTTTGCATAAAAAGAGAAGAATACCAATGAGCTATTAAAAAGAACAAAATAATTAACATAACAAATAAATCACTATTGATGAATAACGATACTACCGAACACCAACTATCATGCCCCGTATGTTTTGACCTGCTGCCGGTGGATTACCGCTTCAAAGATTATCAAGGATGAATATCTTTTTGTAAAGTCGAAAAATAAAATCTGAATTCTATTAAGCTAGGCCCCATGCAATAAAACCAAATAATTCAATCCAAAACAGGATCAATTTTTATTTGAAAAACATAAATAACAGCACTATTAGTTTGTTAAAAGACAGGAGGAGCATAATTTTAATCAATCCATGTTTCAAAAAGTTTAAGAAGAATTTCTTGCATTTTAAGAGATCCTGCTAACTGCAGTCATTCATCCGAAGGGAACAACTATTAAAACCTCATTTGCGATAAATAAGAGGTACATTACATACTCTGCAGATCATTCTATCTGCAATAAAATCCCGCATAATTATGTCGACTATCTTACAAATTGCTTCTGCTGACAGGAATTTGAGTACACTGATAAAAGGAATTAAAGCAACAAATTTGGAGGATACGTTGAACGGCATTGGCCCATTTACTATTTTAGCTCCGGTCAACCTGGCATTTGGAAATATCGCATCTCCCGACAGTTTCGATGACCTGGTTAATCAATCGGGTAAGAATAATAAACTTTCTGACATTCTCTCCTATCATATTCTTAAAGGAAAAAAGTTATTAAAAGATTTCAGGGATGGCCAGAAGCTACAAACAGTAAATGGTAAAGAGGTAAGTGTAATTGTAAAAGACGGAGAAGTTCACATAAATGGTGCTATGATTTTAGCCCGGGATAAACAGGGTTCCAATGGTGTTATACATTCCGTTAATGCAGTTAACATTCCCCAAGAATAATTGCATTAGCCCGCCTCTGATCACTTTCTTATATTTTAAAAGTAGCAAAAAATGAAAAAATCTACCATAGTTCAGTTTGTATGTTTTGTAACCAGTCTTGAGGCTGATGAATTTGCCCCCAAATGGGAACGATATGCCTCCAAATTATTGCATAGCCCCGAATCTGCATTGCAACAACAGGTGGGAACAAAAACCAAGTATCAGTATTTGTCGCAGCATGAATGGCAAAACCAGGATTTTCTTTTTTCTTTTATGAATGAAGCCCGTTCAGAACATTTTCCTGAACATAACGTAAAGGTGGTGCAAATAGGAGGATATACGCTATTACAAACTGCAAGCAGGAAAGTAAATAAAGAAGCCGGAATTAAAAAGCTAATTGCCTTTGTAAGCCATGAAGAATATGATTTAGATTATTATATGGCACTACCCGGTTATACTAAAATAAATATTTATCAGCCCTATTATGAAAGTTGTTTATTTGGTTATGTTCTTGAATTTTTTGTTTCAGAAGACGACCTCCATAACCTGTCCCGCGAATTAAAAGATAGAAAAGGTGTTGAAGCAGGTACTTATAAAGAATACATGGTAGCCCAATTATTGTAAAGGCCATACATAATTAACCAGATCTGCGTACTTCCATTAGAGAAATTTCCGGGCTGCTATGCCTGCAGGAATAACCAAACTAAACTTTCAATACATTTTTAAAAGATATCTGCGGTTTTACCACTGATTTTTTCTCAATACCAGGGATGTTCTATTGGTAAGATAAATGCTCAGGTTTTGATTTTCATCCGTAGGATAATCTATACTATCATCCACCCGGTCAAATCCCCCAAATTCTCTTTTGTCTGAATTCAGGATGACTCGATAATTTCCTTTTTCAGGTACTCTGAATTTATATCCGAATATAGAATGGCTGGTACTGAAATTAAAAAGGAATACAAGGTTATTTTTTTCGAAAATGATCACCTTGTTGTCACTATCCATATTAATTTGGTTTGCTCGTCCCGGTGCCAGGATATTATTTTCCTTTATGAGATGGATCATGGCTTTGTCCCAATTAGCCAGGTATTTATATTTAAGGTCGCCCCTGTCTACCAGGGACCATTGCCTCCTGGCATATTGATAACTCCAGTTATTACCTTCCCGGGGAAAATCTACCCATTCCGGATGGCCAAATTCATTTCCTATAAAATTCAAATAACCTTCTCCTCCCAAACTGATGGTGATCAATCGTAGCATTTTATGAAGCGCAATCCCGCGGTCAATAACCAAATCGGGATCATCTACATGCATTTTAAAATACATTTCCTTGTCCATTAGCCAGAATGCAATAGTCTTATCTCCTACCAGGGCCTGGTCGTGGGATTCTGCATATGCGATGGTCTTTTCGTTATGACGCCTGTTTGTTAACATATCCCAGATCTCATACATACTCCATTCTTCATCTGTTCTTTCTTTTAATATTTTGATCCAGTAATCAGGTATTCCCATACCTAACCGGAAATCGAATCCAAGGCCTCCTTCCTCAGGGGCTCTGCATAATCCAGGCATTCCGCTAACATCCTCTGCAATGGAAATAGCATTCATTTTAAATTCATGAATAACGGCATTGGCCAGTTGAAGGTAGGTTACCGCATCCCAATCCACGTCTACTTTAAAGTACTTATCATAGTGATCAAATGATGTATGGCCATGATGAAAATAAAGCATGGAGGTGACCCCATCAAACCTATATCCATCAAAGTGAAATTCTTCCAACCAATATCTTACGTTTGATAAAAGAAACTTTTTCACTTCCCATTTACCATAATCAAACAATTTGGAATCCCACCCTTCATGATAACCCCGAGGACCGGGATGGAAATACTGACCATCCGAACCATCAAACTCATTAAGCCCTTCAGCCTGGTTTTTTACAGCGTGGGAATGAACAATATCCATGATCATGGTGAGACCCATGCTATGGCCTTTGTTGACTAAATATTTAAGATCGTCCGGGGTTCCAAACCTTGATGTAGGAGCGAAAAAATTTGAAACATGGTAACCAAATGATCCGTAATAAGGATGTTCCATTATTGCCATCATTTGAACACAATTGTATCCACCTTCTTTGATCCTTGATAAGATGTTATCAGCAAATTCCCGGTAGGTTCCTACGCCTTCAAACTCCTGGGCCATTCCTACATGGCATTCATAAATGACGGGGCGCTGAGAAGTATCTGCAATTTGAAAATCATTATCTGTCCACTTAAACGGGTCGGGAAACCATAGTTGGCCCGAAAAATCATGCGTTTCAGTATCCTGAATTACAAGCCTGATATAGGCAGGAATCCGGTCTATTGATCCGTTGGCGCCATGTATATTTACCTTCACCTTGCTGCCATGGATAAAGCTATCTTTATATTCTTCGTAAGGAAGAAAAATCTCCCAATCGTTATGGATATTTCTTTCCAGTTTGTGGGTGGTCCGGTTCCATTGGTTGAAATCACCTGTTAAGAACAATTGCTGTGCCTGGGGCGCCCATTCCCGGTAAACCCATCCATTTCTTTCCGCATCGAAATTGATCCCATAATAATGATGGGCAGTTGCAAAATTGAGCAGGCTACCGGCAACCCCTTCAATTTCTTTGCGGACCCTATTATACCTTTCCAGCCGATCCTGAACATCCTGGCTGTATGGATCCAACCAGGGGTCTTCTTTAATAATGGCTAATTTTTCAACCTGAGTCATAAAAATAAAATTTAGTGGTTTGTAACTCTGGATTTCCGATTCGCCCATTCTTTCAATCCTTCATCTCTCCATTTCTTTCGTTACCTGGTAAATAAATGCTATTAAAGAACTATTGTTTAAATCTACATTATTTTACGATACACTTCTGAGAAGATGCCATTACTTTAATTTCATTCTTAGGTTGGCATGATTGTTAAATTGGGAAAATATTTTTGTGAATCACTTTGAAACTTTGAGAGCCTGCCGGGTTCAATGGAAAATTCAATTTGTTCACAAAAACAAAACAGGGCTATCCATTAAATTAGGAATAGCCCTGTTCACAAAATATTACTTCTTTAATATCCCGTGTTCTGTACTAAATAACCGGGTAAGTTTGATGCTCCGTCAATGGCCGTTTGCGGAATAGGGAACACTCTCTTTTGCTTATCCGCATTATTTTTTTCTGTCCATGTTCCTTCATATTTTCCAAAGCGGATCATATCGGTACGGCGCTGATGTTCCCAATATAATTCAAAACCCCTCTCACGATACAAAAGATCAAGTGACATCGTAAGTAAAGGGGCTGCAGGTATAGTAGCGGTTCGGGCTGCTCTTATGATGTTTACATCTGCTAATGCAGCGGCTTCTCCTCCACCTTTTCTTAATTTAGCTTCCGCTCTCATCAAGTAAACATCGGCAAGACGAAGAATAATTATATCATGCTCACCAAAATTTCTACCGCTCACCGAGCCCCGGCTAAATTCATATTTCTCTACGCGGTATCCTGTATTGTAATTACTACCTGCCACTGTGAAATCAATAAACTCAGTAAAATCAACGGGCAAATCGGGCCGGGACCGGGTAGCATTAAAAAGCTTGCTCACTTTCATTTTGCCATCAGTGCATTTTTTAAATGAACCATCAGGGTTTTTTGTTAGCCCATACTGCTGACCCCGCAATATGCCGCGGTTAATATGAAAGGCTGCCGCATCAACACAGGAATCTGCCGGGTTGGTATATACGGATAAGTTTTGTTTGAAAAAACGGGGGTCGGCCGCCGCCGGATCCAATGGTGCATTTGCAGCAACCCATGTTTGATAAAAATCAGGAGTAATAGCCGGACCATCAGTTCCATTGGCCCCGGTATATGCCGGCAATGGAAACTGGTCACCTGACAAAGAGAAATAGGCCATCCGGTTATGTCCATTCAGGTCGGCCCGCTGATCAATAGCAAAGATCAATTCTTTGTTGGTATGATTGTTATCGTTGAATATTGAAAAGTAATCAGGTGCCAGTACAAATTGACCCGAAGTAATGATCTTGTCGGTGTATTCAATTACTTTATCCATATCCTCATTCTTGAAAGTAAAGCTGGCTGCATACCGGTCTCTGTAAACTGCTGCATTCAGATGAAGCCTGGCAAGCAATCCCCATACAGCCGCTTTGGTTATGCGACCGGGCCCAGTGGTGTTGTCAAGAACAGGTTCTATAGCCAATAACTCCGTTTTAATATATTCTACAGCTTCATCGCCCCTGATAACTTTTGAAATACCACTGGGATCATCTTTTACAAACACCACCCCAAAAAGGTCCAGTGTGAGCATAGAATAGTAAGCTCTCATGCCTCTTGCCTCAGCCAGGAAAATCCTGGCATTGGGGTCTTTGTTGCTACCCAACGAACCGATGGCAGTTACAGATCTTGATAAACCCAGTACGATATTATTCCAGGTATTTCTTACGTTAGGGTCGCCACTGGTTGTTTCATGCTTATGTAGTGAAACATAGATACCGTTATCTCCCCAGTCTGTACCACCCCGGTAAGGAAGGATCGCTTCGTCGGTTGAAATCTCCTGTAAAGCAAAATATTGGGTATGCTGAAAAATCGTGGGAAGCACGGCATATACAGGAGCTACAGTGCCCTCAGCAAGTTGTTTATCCGTAAGTCCCGTTACTGACGACTCATCCAAAATTTCTTCATTTAATTTTGTACAGCTTTGCAGTAAAGCAATGCATCCAAAAAGGAAGAAGCTATATAATATTTTCTTTTTCATTTTCTTCTTTTTTTTAGAATGATACATTTATACCAAAAATGAATGACCTGGCTTTGGGATAACTCAAATAATCAATTCCATAAGAGCTAACGCTTCCTATGTTCCTGTCAATATTAACTTCCGGATCATATCCATCATAATCAGTTATCACAAATAAATTCTGTCCTGTAACCGATAACCGGATAGCAGAAGCCCACCTGCTTATTTTGAGAGCCTTCGTATTAAAGCTATATCCCAATGAAACGTTATTCAACCGCAGGTAGCTTCCGTTCTTCAAAAACCTGCTGCTCACGGGAGCCGCATTATTATTTGATTCATTTAAATTCAAGGCAGCATCTTTGGTTGTATTGCTGCTCTTAGCCAGTTTTGCTTTATAAAAAAGAGTATTGGCCGTATTATCATAAATTTTATTACCGGAAACACCATTAAAATTTATGGCCAGGTCAAAAGCTTTAAAATTCATGTTCCCATAAAAGCTGTACAGGCGATTTGGCAACGCAGTGCCTAGAGCTATTCTGTCTTTGTCGTTCGATATTGTACCGTTCTTATCCGCATCCAGATAGGCACTTAAACTATCAGGACCTATACCCGTATATTGAAGAAGATAGAATGTGCCGATTGGCTGGCCATTAATATAACCATTCAGGGTGGCAGACGTTAAACCAGAACCCTGTGCCGAACCTGAAGGTATGATGGTGTAAGGTGAATTTTTAATGTTGTTGTCGATGAAAGTAATATTACCACCTACACCAAAACCCAGGTCCTTGTTTATCGTTTTCCGGTAATTCAAATCAAACTCCAGTCCTTTATTGGTAATAGTCATGTCTTTTACATTTGTCCAAACTTCAGATGAAGGCTGAACCGGATCAGCTGGAGTAACTTGTAAAAGAATGTTAGTTGATTGTTTGTTGAAGTAGTCAATTGTACCCGTCAAATCTCCATTCAGGAGACCAAAGTCCAAGCCGATATCCATTTGTTCGGATACCTCCCACTGGATATTTGGATTAGCCAGCCTTACGTAAGTATAGCTAACAGGGTATGTACCTGAAGGATAAAGCGGGTAACTTCCGCCGGTTGACTGAAACAAGGCTTGGGTAATTTTAGATGGTATTTCCTGGTTGCCGGTTCTGCCCCAGCCTGCTCGCAAT
Organism: Chitinophagaceae bacterium; assembly: GCA_041743125.1. GTDB lineage: Bacteria > Bacteroidota > Bacteroidia > Chitinophagales > Chitinophagaceae > Terrimonas_B. Next base: position 9,595 of record JBGTNK010000195.1, on the reverse strand, counting down.
TTTAAATTGCTGAAAACAGAGGAGCCTTTTAAGAAGTCTTCTTCGGAAATTTTCCAGCCAAGGGAGAAGGAAGGGAAATAGCCATACTTATTATTTTCTCCAAACTTAGATGATCCGTCGGCTCTGAAGTTGACTGTAGCGAGGTACTTACTGTCGTATTGATAAGTTACTCTTCCAAAAAATGATTGCTGCTCGTTTACTATAGCATATCCACCGGGACGATTATTTACTAATGTCAGTTCCTGCCCTACACCCGGATTATATATAGGTTGAACTCCACCAACGGGGAATTTATTGATACTAAAATTTCTACCCTGTATATTAAATTTCTGAAAGGAGTGTCCTGCCAGAACTGAAACATTATGTATGGATTTAACCAGGTTATAAGTAAGGTAATTTTCAATCAGTGTATTCCTGTTGTAATTGAGGTATGTATCTAATCTTCCATCCCGGGGAGGACTGCTACTTGACAAACCCTGAATATCCCTTACACCATTGGAATTGTCAATTCCAAAATTGAGTTTGTAGATCAATCCTTTTATTATTTTAAAGGAAGGAGAAATATTGCCGATGAACCGGTTAATAGTTGCAACATCCTTATCCAGGTCAAAATAGATCAATGGATTGTTAAGAACATTCTGGTATATCGCCGGTTTGCCATTGGCGTCGTAAGCCGGGTACGTGGGGTTGTTACCAAGCGACTCACCGATTATACTCGTAATGGGTGGCCTTACATTTTTTGTATTGGCAACACTCAGGTTGGCCTCAATGACCAACCTGTCATCCAGGAATTTTTGAGTGGCATTAAATCTTCCGGTGTACCGGTCCAAAGAATTATTCCTGATTATACCTTCCTGGCGTTGCGCACCAAAGGAAGCATAATAAGTTAATTTATCTGCCCCGCCGCTTAGCGTTACGTTATAATTCTGGGTGAGGGCAGTTCTGGTTACTAAATCCTGCCAGTCAGTAGAACCACCTTTGTCATCTAATGCTCCACCAATCCGCGGCACTTCCCTGCGAAATTCGTCTGCGGTAAAAACTGGTATTTTATTCGCCAGGTTAGAAACGCCCAGGTTTGCTGACAGAGCCAGAACCGAACTACCTGCTTTTCCCTTTTTTGTAGTGATAATAATTACTCCGTTGGCGCCGCGGGCACCATAGATGGCCGTGGCAGAAGCATCCTTTAATACGTCAAAAGACTCTATGTCCTCTGGGTTTATAAAGTTCAAAGGATCACCCCCTCCAGTGCTTGAATTATCCAATGGAAGACCATCTACAACAAACAATGGCGTACTTCCACTTCTTACGCCTCCCGGTCCCCTGATCGTTATACCAAGTGCACCGCCTGGTTCACCAGTTGCGGAAGTAACGTTTACGCCGGCTACTTTTCCCTGGAGCAACTGCTGAGGTGAATTAATAATTCCCTTGTTGAATTCATTGCTTTTCAAAGTTTTTACAGAGCCCGTCACATCTTTTTTATTTTGTGTTCCGTAGCCCACCACTACCACTTCTCCCAGGTCAGAAGCCTCGGGTAATAAGGATACTTCGAGAGAAGAATTATTACCTACAGTTATTTCTTGCGGAATGTAACCTACGTAGCTGACAACAAGCTTACTTTTATTATCAGGCACTGTAATAGTGAAGTTTCCATTTGCATCCGTAAGGGTATTGGTAATACTGCCTTTCAGATTGATGGTGGCGCCTGTCAAAACATTACCGGTATTTGCATCTTTTACCGTTGCATTAATAATTTTTTGGGCAAATGCATCGCCAGGGATCAGGAACCAGATACAAATCAGCATCACAACAAAAAACCTTCTTCTGCACCGGTTTGAAAAATAAATTTTACTCATTAGTAGTGGTTTAGTTTATATAAATAATTCACAAGGAAAAAGTAAAATGAACTTCCCGGTTTTTTCAGAATTTGACTTATTCTGTCCGGGGCTCAGGTTACCTGCTCCATATTTTCTAATTATCAACAGTAGGTTACATTACCATTAACACCGATAATTTTTTTCCCGTAAGAAATCTGCGAAGCTTATTTCACCATTAAAATTTTAACGAGGCAGGGAGGTATTTGGCAACAAGGTCTTCATAATAAGGCTTAAGCTTATTCCAATCCGGTGGAACGGGATTCTTGGAGTACAGATCGTAAGGATTAAACAATTTTACCCATTTTAGCATTGCTCTGTCGTGATCATCCAGCAAATAATCATATTCGCCTTCCCGGTGCCATGCATAAAACGAATGGTATCTCAACATATACAAACCACCCTCTGGTATCCTGTCTTTCAGCAGCTGGTAAACATATTCATCGTGGCCCCAGGACATGTCTACATTTCGCAAACCACAGCCCTTCTTATAAACACCATATTGGCTTTGATAATCGGAATTGGAATAATCCGGATTATTTTTGAAAAACTCTGGATAAACGATCTTGTCCGAATAAGGACAACCAACAGGAAATGTATCTCCAACTACAGCCCACTGCGGCTCGCCAAACAGGCATAAAACTTTACCCATATCATGCATAAGCCCTACCAAAACCATCCAATCAGGATGGCCATCTCGCCTTATTGCCTCGGAGGTTTGAAGCAGGTGTTGAAACTGATCAAGATCAGTATCTGGATCTGAGTCATCAACCAATTGATTTAAGAATTGAAAGGCATCCCATACAGGCATTTCCTTTTTATCAAACTTCAAAAAATGATTGCGCTTTTCCTGCACAAAATCATAAGTTTGGTAAGTATGATTTAAACGGTAAAATTCCTTTACGGTATCCCTTGCAGGCTCATTGTAGTTACGATATTCTTCTGTTGTTTTTTCTGTGGCAATACTTTCCGGATCCGGATAACGCTCAAGTACATCATCTTCCCAAACATCAAGACTGGTTAATGGATTTATTTCTTCCGGGGTAAATTTTTTTTGTAAAGAAGACATGGCAATTTTATATTAGTTTAGAATCAATCAATCGATAATCTAAAATTGGAGTTTTTTTGCCATACCCTGTATATAGGAACCATTTTATTTACGAAACCGTTTTCGCTTGCAGGCAGCTATTTACTGGCAATGCCTTGTCTTTAGGATAATTGAAAAATAATGACTTTCTTCAATTCCGGCCGCGGGGTAATAATTAAGTCCTGGATGAAGAAGGATAAAGGAATCTTTCTCAAACAGAAAACAGGAAGCCAAAACAAAACAGAGTCAGTACCTACTTATTAAAGATGAGAAACATTACTATAAAAGAGCTTGCTCTCGAATTGAAATTGTCGGTTTCTACCGTCTCCAAAGCATTGCACGACAGTTATGAAATAAGTAAGGAAACTAAGCAACGGGTATTAGCCACTGCAGGTAAACTTAATTATGTGCCCAATCCATACGCCAGCAGTTTGCGTGGCAGAAAAAGTAAAAATATAGGAGTAGTGATTCCGGAAGTGGCAGATAGTTTTTTCTCACTGGCTATCAATGGTATTGAATCGGTGGCCAAAGAAAAAGGATACCACGTACTGATTTGTTTGACCCATGAGAGTTTTGAAAATGAAAAAACTATTTTGAAAGAATTCCAGGGAGGCCGGGTAGATGGTGTACTGATGTCAGTATCAAGAGAAACTTCTCATAGTGATCATATCACTGATCTTATTGCAAATGAAGTACCGCTCGTTTTTTTTGACAGGGTTCGTGAGGATGTGGATACAGCAAAAATTGTTACTGATGATTTTGAAAGCGGCTATAAAGCAACTGATCACCTGGCCAGGCAGGGATGTTATAACATAGCTTTCCTGGGTATTTCAGAATGTTTATCTATCAGCAGCAAAAGACTGGAAGGATATTTACAGGCATTGAAAGATCACAAATTGAAAGCAGAAAAAAAGAATATTATACTGTGTACAAACGATGCAAAACAAAACCTCCCCGTTATAAAAAAAATACTACAGCAAAAATTCAGGCCGCTCGGCGTAGTAGCCTCCGTTGAAAAATTAACTACGCCGGTTTATATGGCTTGTGCTGCCTTACAATTGAATATACCCCGCGATGTAAAAATTGTATGCTTTTCTAACCTGGAAACCGCATCCATTCTTCACCCTTCTCTTACTACTATTACCCAGCCTGCGTTTGAAATGGGCAAAAGAGCCGCAGCATTGTTATTTAAGTCGCTTGAGAAACCTAATTTTATTTTCCAAAAGGAATGCATGGTTATCCCTTCGTCCCTTGTAATCAGAAATTCTACCAACTAAATAGTTGCTTGCATTCAAGGATGGTAACTAGTTTGAGTGAAAGATATAAATCCTTGAATTGTATACTTTTTTAAATATTAAATGCTCATCCTGGCAATTACAATGTCTTTATCCAGATTTTTCCTGGTGCTACAATGGGAGACATCGGGGTATAAATTTTGGTTTTAGCGGCTTCATTAAACAGGATATCCCAATTTGTAGTTTAGGCTTTTGCGTTAACCGCTATTATAAATATGCAGATTGTAAAGAAGAGATTCCTATTCATGGTCATAAATTATGTGGTGAATGTAGCGGGTTGAAATCCGGAAAATTAAATTTACTCTGGATTAAAGGTTACTATTATTTTCGTAGCGTAAAATTAGTATATCTTCCGGGGTACACTTAACCTTAACGGTGTTGCAAGCCTGACAAGCTATTCCTAATTAATAAATCGATTATGACTTCATATTTTAAATACAGAAAATTATTCTTATCCATTTTAATATTTTTTTATGTAACCCAATTACCAGCACAGGCACCGGTTATCGATGATGGAAGCTATCGGGGCGGAACAATACCAGGAATTAAAAAATTGGATCGTTCGCTTAACTTCCTGGTGATAGGAGATTGGGGAAGAAATGGAGAAAACTATCAGAAAGAGGTGGCGACAGCCATGGGCCAGGCAGCAAGGGACGTGGGTGCGCAATTTGTAATTACCACTGGCGACAACTTTTATCCCTATGGTGTTAAAAGTATAGCGGATTATCATTGGATATCATCTTTTGAAAGCATATACCGGGCTCAATCCTTACATGTAAAATGGTTTCCTGTTTTGGGTAACCATGATTATATTTCTAATCCCGATGCGGAGGTGGAATATTCAAAGATCAGCAGCCGCTGGGATATGCCAGCACGATATTATTCTAAAAAATATTTTATAAACGGAGATACATCTCAAGGGATACTTTTGGTTTTTATTGACACCGATCCCTTCGAGAAAAAGATGCAGGGCTTAAAAACCGATAGTATCAAATACACAGTCAGTGCCAGCAGGGATCAGCAACAATGGCTCGAAAAAACATTAGATGATAAAACGGTGAAGTGGAAAATCGTGGTGGGGCACCACCCTGTATACACTGGCGGCTGGAGAAAGAATACAACCGAAACAAAAAAAATGCGGGAATTTCTCGAACCCTTGTTTCAAAAATACAAGGTGAATTTTTATATCTGCGGACATGAACATCACCTGGAATATACCAAACCAGGGGGCTTAACGCATTATATTATTTCGGGCTCGGGCTCTGAGGCTCGTGCAACAACTATTCACCCGGAAGGAGGAATATTTGCAGCTTCGCAACAAGGATTTGCCACATTTTCTATTACAGGTAGCCAGACTATGATACAATTCATAAACTATGAAGGGAAAATATTATACAATAATGTTATCGACAATAAAAGCAAATAAATAAGATATGGGAAATCAGCGCTTTCATTTTACGAAACCCTTTTGTGATACAAAAAAGTTCTTACTCCTTTTTTGTATTTGCTGGTCTTTTTCCCTGGCAGGTCATACACAACAAAGAGACTTCTCTTCTTCTAACGCCCATGCCCATAACGACTATCTGCATACCGTTCCTTTCCACACTGCTTATGATGCAGGATTTGGATCCATAGAAGTTGACATCTTCCCGGTAAATGGAAATCTATTTGTAGCCCACTATGCCAGCGAAATAAAACCGGAGCGTACCATAAAAACTTTATACCTGGACCCGCTTTTAAAAGTACTTTCTGGAAATAGAGCCCGCCCAATTAAATTACTTGTGGATATAAAAGAAGATTACGGGCAAAGTTTGGATCTTCTTAAAAAAGAATTGCATGCGCTCAGATCGTATTTATCAACACCAAAAAAAAATAACCTTCTTACCATTCTTATCAGTGGTAAAAGACCGCCTCCAGGAAAATATAAAGACTATCCCGGGTATTTTTTCTTTGATGATGATCTTAAGTTGAAACATAAAAGAAAAGAATGGAACAGAGTAGGCCAGGTAAGCCTGCCATTTACAAAATTTTCACAATGGAATGGGAAAAAAACTATTCCTGAACAGGACCAGGAAAAAATCAAAACCATTATTGACAGTGTGCACCGAGCTGGTAAAACAATAAGATTTTGGGCAGCCCCTGATACGGAGGAATCATGGACATTGCAAATGAGCTTAAGAGTTGAGTTAATAGGTACTGACAGGATTGACGAGTTGTCGGCTTTTATTAAAGGCAAGTTTGCTCAAAATTAATGCGGAATAACCCACACTCCGGCCATAATAATTTCACCTATAATTTTGGATTGATCAAAAATTCACCGGCAAGAGTTATTAAAAGAGACCAGCAAAATAAATTTACTTTACCCTCCAAAAATTTCAATACTCTATAAAATTACAAGACGCTACTTCACTGCTATCGCTGCCCTTTCTCCAGGCCCTTTAAACCTGCTAATATCTATTTCAAAATGGCGGGTATTCAGGCCTGTTTGCAAAAAGATGTTCTTTAAATAAAGTGCTGATGCCTCAAAGGCTCTTCCATCCCTTGCATCAAAATCATTTAATATTAGTCCACTGGCTTCCTTTTTCATAGCCTGGGGATCATCCAGGTAATAATATAAAACGGCCAGGTTAAAATAACTCGCATAACGAAGTTTCCTGTCCCGCTTATTTGTTGAAGTATATTTTTTCTTTATGCTTTCAAAATAATCAATGGCAGGCTGCAATTTTTCTTTTACACCATCCAGCGATTTATTTGCGCTTATGCTGAACAATACTTCACTGATAGTAAGAAAGGCCTGGCGATGAGCCCTGTATTCGGGATGCTTTTTACTGTCAAGTATCCACATATGATCATTCACCGTTTGTTCCGCATATCCAAAATCACTGTTGAGGCGGCTGGTTAAATTATTAATAGCCCTGTTAACGCAGTTTTTATAAAGTTTTTCAGTAATCGCCAGGCTATTGACCATAAAATAGGCTTCGGCAATTTGCCTGATTGCAAATTCCGGGCTGGTATATACCTGTTTGTTATTACGATTAGCCAGATTTATGTTTTCAATATGCGCTCCTTTATAATCGCTGACGTCTGCAAAAGCGGAGAAAGTATAAATCACTTCCTGGCTATATAATTTCCGCCGTCCTGTCTCTTTTCCGGCTTTGTCCTTAATGATCTCTTCTCTTTCTTTTACGGAAATTGATTCCGGCAAAAGATCTTCAAGTTTTACCTGTATAGCTAAATGGGCATCTTTTTTAAGCATTCTCCAACCCTGCAGGTTTACTGATTTTTCCGGAGTCATATCACTTAAGTATGCCTGCATTAACCGGGAAGCTTCTACAGAAACATGATAAGTGTGATAACTGCTATCCAACCGGATCGAAGGTAGTGACCTGAATTGTGAACTGAACCTAAACCGGTCCAGATCCACTGATTGTGATATAGCAAAAATTGGAATGAGGAACAGGATAAAAAATAAATTTTTTCTCACAGGCTTTGGATTTAGGTAAAAAAAATTATTATCTTAAATGATCTCAAAAATTCACCAGATCAAAAAAAATGAAACTCTATATAAGTTAACGCCATCCAACACTTCCAGTTTATATTAAACCGGCTTTTGCTGCATTTTTCTTTCAAAACTTTTCTTCATTACCCGCAACATAGTAGAACCGTTCCAGTTGCCGGGAACGATAATACGGCGAATAGAATAAAGTGGATCATTCTCATCCTGTTTAGCTGATAACTGGAATACGCCTTTAAACTCATAATCCTTTAGTTTGCTGATCGCTTCCTTATTCCACAATCCAAATGGATAAGCAAAATATTCAACGGGTTTGCCCGTGATAACCTTCAATTGATCGGATGGCTTTTGAACCTGCTCCTTCCAATCATCAGCGATATAGGTTTTTACATTTTTATGATCGTAGGTATGTGAACCGATGGTATGACCCTGATCTGCCAGCTGCTTTACCTGGTCTTTGCTCATATAGCCTGGTTTGCCCAAAGCCACAGTCATTATAAAAAATGTTGCTTTAAAATTATATTTCTCAAGAACTGGCAATGCCGCGGAATACTGGTCTACCCGGGTGTCATCAAATGTGATCATGAAGGGTTTTGAAGGCAATTCCTTTCCAGTAGTTAAATATTCATACAGTTGATCAGGTAAAATAGAGTGATAGCCACTATCAGCCAGTGCTCTTATCTGATCCCGAAACGATTCTTCAGGAACAATATATGCTTTTGCAGTTTTTGAATCTGAACTTTTATAATTTCTTATCTGGTGATAACAAAGTACAGGAACTTCCTGCCGGCTTAAAATCGTAGCGGCGTCGGCAATAACCACCGGCTTTTTGGGCTCAGTAACTTTTGACAAGGCTACAATAGTTGTATCCCCCGTAACAGCTTGAGTTGATGTATCACAACCTGATTGAAGTGCAAGTGCTAAAAAAAGTATGATAAAAATGCGAATATTCTTAATCGTTAGTTTCAAACCGTTTTGCATAGTTGGAATATATAAAAATTGTAGAATGTAAACGTAATAAGAATTATTTTATTTCTCTGCTGAAAATGGATTGCCTGCTGTCATTTCTGCTCCCGGCGATGAATCCCTAAGAAAAAATACGATTTCCTGCCAGTTGAGGTAGTTAAGTATCAAAATAGATTCATCCAATAAGGTACATAGCCAATCCCCGCCAACACCATCCTTTTTACTATTTAAAGACATACCCTAAAAAAACCTAACTTCCCCCCTATTATTTGGTAGCTATGCTTGCTCAAAAAAATGACTTATTCTATTCACGATTACCCGATAATCACATTTCACTTAGTGAACTTTTTACAGAAGAGCATTTGTTTTACAGGGTGCCGGATAACTGGCATGTCATTATCACTGATATAAAAAGTTCAACAAAAGCTGTAGATGACGGATTGCATGAAACGGTGAATCTGCTGGCTACCGGAAGTATTGTAGCTGTACTCAATATAGCTTATAAAGCCGGAATAACGATCCCATTTTTCTTTGGAGGTGATGGCGCTACATTCATTTTACCTCCAACTATCCTGGATGCAACCCTGCATGCCCTTTTTATACACCAGCAAAATTCCTTACAGAGTTATAATCTCAAATTAAGAGTAGGCTATGTGCCGGTTAAAAATATTTACGAACAAGGACATACCCTTAATATAAGCAAGCTTCGCACATCAAAACTTTTTTCTATTCCCGTTTTGTTGGGTGACGGACTTATTTATGCGGAGAAAGTGATAAAAGGTGAGGACTATTCTCTTTTACTTGAACCCGGAAAAGAAGAACTGGATCTTACCGGTATGCAATGCAGATGGGACAAGGTAAA